>CAOKWI010000069.1 GCA_948473115.1 uncultured Lachnospiraceae bacterium
GGGTGTGAAACACCCCTCTTTGGGCTTTGCCGTGCATAAGGCTCATCGGAACGCCCATCGAGCCGTCGCAGAAAGTACCCCTGTCTCCCCTGCGCCGTCCCTTCCTCCACAAACCCAAGCCGCCCGGTACAATAGGGGCTGAATAGTTACCATCTTTCTGAACATATCCGGCAAAAACGGTTCACAGAAATTGACAAGTCTGATACAATATATAAAAAAGACAGATCGCAGCCTTCACAAAATCTGTGCTTTATATCGAAAAGGACACCTATAATGAAAAATATTCACAGGCTCAAGAACTCCCTTCTCAACGCAGGAAGCTATGCTGTCACCCACATACCAAACTGCTGTATGGTAAGAATATTGAGTCTTTTTACCATCATCAAAGTCCCCCGGAAACAGATCGCGAAAAATCTGTCCGACAATGGGAATATCCTTTTTACAACAGACAGGGAGAAGTCCGGTTTCTTTACTGCCGGCCGCTTTATCGAGAATCAGAATGAGTGGGAGAGCGTCCGGTTCGGCCTGTCCACCATGAAATATTCGGGCTGTGAGATTATGGCAGTATATAATGCACTGCTGGATCTGGGAAACAGGATGACCACACAGGATATGGCGGAGCTGATCAGCGTCTTTGAGAAAAAGGGCGCAGAATTGCAGGGCAGATGGGGCTGTTCTCCCGGATCCGTCCGTAATTATCTGATCCGTCGGGGATACAGAGTGATCACGACCGCCAAAACAGATCCGGACACCATAAATTCCATCGGGGAAAACAGTGATTCCGTTATTATCACCGCATACAACGACCGGAACGACATCCGCAGAATGATACACACCATCAGCGTCACAAAAGACACCGGCGGGCACTATACCCTGCACAATGCCTATAAACGGATCAATGGCCGCTACGCCGCATACAGTGGAAACACCCCTGTCAACAGGCTGTGGGAAGTGATGGGGCTGATCTCCCAGGGACAGGCAGCCTCCATATATGTCATCGGAATCAGTCACCCCCGTTGAGCAGGCTTACAGCCCGCGGGAATCAAAGTTTTGAGGAGGCACCCATGAACAAAATACACCCTGCCTGGACCAGGATGTGCTCTTTTCTGTCCGCTGCCGCCATACTGCTGACAGGCTGCGCCGGTACATCCGATTCCACATCAGACCCTGAAAAGGTCTATTCCACAGAAAATACCTCCACCGGACAGACAGATGCGGAACCCCTTCCGCCGGACGAAGGGGATACTGTACCAGAGGACGCCGGTTCTGAGACAGCGCAGGACTGGCAATACAGCTGGCAGGAGATCACCATCACCCTTCCGGCGGAATGGCAGGATCTCTGTGTGATCCAGGAAAACCCCAACGGCTTTTCCATTTTTCAGAAAGCATCCTATGAAGCGGGCAAAGACGGCTATATCTGCAGTTTTATGCGGACCTCCGAATATCTCAATTACGGTACGGGGGAGGTGCTGCTCGCCTACACGGACGACGGAATGCTCTATTACCTGATGCAGCCCACAGACTTTGCCTGTGCCTCAGATAATAAGGATATCATCGATGAGTACAGCCGGATGTGCACCCGGGTGGACGACCTGGCAGCCGGTCTGCAGATTTCCGCATCTGACCGCATTCACTACGATGCCGAAGAATTTGTCCTGCCCGTCAGCAGCCTTCTTCCCCTGACCCGGGAAGTCCTTATGAACCTGTCGGACAATGAACTCTGGATTGCCAGAAATGAGATTTTCGCCAGGCATGGCAGGATATTTACAAATGAATATCTACAGCTGCGCTTTGACAGCTGCACCTGGTATCAGGGAACCATTGCGCCGGAACAATTTGACGACAGTGTCCTGACCCGGACAGAGCAGGACAATCTGCAGCTTCTGATTGCCGCAGAACAGGAATATGACAGAAAACATCCCTATCCCAGGCAATGTGCGGCATCGGAAACCGTTATGGCAGACCTGTCAGGGAACGGCACTGCCAACAGTATCACCTATCAGGTGTCTCGGGAATACCCCGAGAAATGCGAACTGACCATAGACGGCAATTCCCATAATCTGTATGAGCAAGATGAGTTTACCCTGGATTATGCACATACGGGTGTCTTTTATATCACAGATATTGTGGAAAACGATAACTACCTGGAGATTGCCATATTGGACCTGGGACCCAGCATTGACCTCGTTACCCACTTTTTCCGATACGATGGTGCCCTCTCCTATATCGGAACGGTTGGCGGCTGGCCTTTTGCGGAATTAAACAGCGGCATCAACGGCTTTAACGGCTCCGGATGGATCACCGGGAAGACGCGGACAGACCTGGTAGAGACCGCTTATCCGGAAGGCTACTGGCGGTATGATTCTACCCAGGGTCAGATTGTCTGTCAGGAAACAACATGGCATTCCTATTTTTTCAGGGAATCCCACACGTTATATGAAGACCTTCCCGTTCACAGCAAGCCGGATCCTTCCTCCCAAACCATTATCCTGCCGGCGAATACGGAAATCTGCTTTCTGTCCACGGATCTGAAGGAATGGCTCCTGGTGAAAGACAAAAACGGCGATCAAGGCTATATGCAGGTGGAAGGCGGAGAGATTGTGGATCTGGGCAAACCGGCTGGCGAGGTCATTTCGAATCTGGATTTTTATGATTGAAGCCGAAGCGTTTTAAGCAGCGTTTCCCTAAAACGAAACAGACAGCGCCATAAATGGAGAAACTTATGGTTGAAAAAAGGAAAAGACCCGCCGGCGCAGAGGACGAAAAAGAAGGAACATCAAAAATACAGACAGCAGGATATCTGTTCAGCACGCTGTTGATCCTGCTTGTGATCAGTGCCGGCGCCGCGGTCATTTTACTACAGGTTCATATGTCTAAAGTTCAGGACATAGCGGATCAGGCCGTGCCCGAACTCTGGGCGGCGGGAGACGGAACTTATGAATTGGACTGGCACAGCCTGGAGAATGCCGGTGCGGACTATTATTATGTAAATGTCAGTACCCACGCCCTGGGCGGCGGGAATGATCGGAAAACCTTCTTCAGCGGTTATGTGGATGGCGTTTCCTGTGGTCTGCCTGCCTTGCCGACGGACGAAGTCTTTGTTCTCCGGATTGACCTGATCAAAAAAAGCACTTTACTGGGAGAGGAGCGCATATGGAAACAGGCCTCGATCCAACGCTTTTTTTTCATCCAGGATCCCGTGATCAACCATCTGGATCTGGAAGTTGATCCGGATTCGCAGACCGCTTTCATCAGCTTTGATCTTCAGGAGAGCAATTGCTGCGGCATTTATGTCAACAGGCCGGAAGGCAGGAAGCTTTTGAAAATTGTGGATGGGAACAGCGTGGAGCTAAACCTAAGCGGGGAGAAAGAACTATGGGTACCGATGCCCGAAAATCCCTGTACCTTAACGTTTGTACCCGGCAACTGCGTAAACGATATGGCCCTGTTCAATGGCGAACCAAAAGAGCTAACGGTCACCTGGGAAGCATTCGCAGCCCACAATATTCATTTGTCGCTGGACGTGATCGATGGCTGCGTATGCCGCTTGACGTGGAACGAACTGGACTGCGATTCCTACACGGTCCAAATGATGGATCATGATGCGGGCGTATGGGAGACAGTAAAAACGATTCCCCAAAACGGGGAACGCGCCTACACTTCTTCCCGGCTGAATCCAGGCACAGGTTATTCTTTCCGCGTAGCGGCAGTGGTGGGTGGTTATGCAGCCATTTCAGAAGCATGTGAATGTGAGGCGGCCGTCACCCCGATGTACTGTACTGTCTGGCCGGTTAAGGACCTGAACGCATACAGCGATGCCGCAAAAAGTGAGACGGCGGGTAAAGTGCATGCCTTGGACGCACACTGCGTGGTTGCCGTGCAGGACGATATGTTTGGTATTTACCTGGAAGACAGGATCTGTTATATAGACAGCAATTACTGTATGATCAATTTGCCGGAGTATGTGGGCGCCCTGTGCAGCTACGACATCACAAACAGCTATGATTCTCTTTTTATGGCGCACGGCTTTGAGATTCCCGGCCTGACAGGAGAAACGGTCAGAGGATTTGAGGACGTACGGTTATATGACGGCAGTTTTCTGGTGCCTCTGCTTTATCCCACCGCCAGAAAACTGGAAACGGCCATAGAGAGCGCCCGCGAGAGGGGTTATAAACTGAAAATCTATGAGGCCTTCCGTCCTCATGAAGCCTCTGTTTATATGTATCAAAAAGCATCCGAGATCCAGTATGCGACACTGCCTGAAAGCACTTATGGGGGAACCAATCCGAGGGCTGCCCTTTATGTGCGTGAGACAGACGGGAACGGCACCGTCATCGAAAGGCGAAAGACGTACTGGGAGCTGATGAACGACTACAACAATTCCTTCACGCTTGGTTCTTTTGTCAGTGCAGGTGTCTCCAGGCACAATCTCGGCGTGGCCATGGATCTGACATTGGAAAGCCTGGAAACCGGAAAGGAACTGACAATGCAGACAGCCCTCCACGATCTGAGCCAGTATTCCGCACGGGTCCTGAACAACGACTGCGCGAAGGAATTATCCGACATCATGGTGTCGGCGGGTTACAAAGACCTGTACAGCGAATGGTGGCATTTTCAGGATGACGAGATAAAAAAACAGCTTTCGTTGCCCTGTGTCAACGAGGGTGTCTCGCCGGAGTGCTGGATAACCAACGGGTTGGGATGGAGGTATCGCGGCGTGGACGGAGCCTATGCCACAGACTGCACACTTACCATTCATGATAAAGAGTATACCTTTGATTCCGAAGGGTATGTACAATACAACTGAGAAAGCAGAACTTTGCAGGAGCGTTGAACGATGAATATGGAAACCTATGGGAGTGGCAGTAAACCGTTCCCGGAAATTCCCCAATGCGAGACATGTGAAAACTATTTAAAAGGTGATCTGTTGCACTGCAGGTGCTATGACTGGGAAATCAAACTCAGAGAGTCCGGGGAACGCACAGGGTTTGGAACGAGCGCGGCATTCGATTCGCAAATGACAGCTGGAAGTACAGCGGAACCCGGGGAGATGACGGCGGCTGTAAGCGCAGCGGAACCCGGGGAGATGACGGCGGCTGTAAGCGCTGCAGAACCTGGGCAGATGGCGGCGGCTGTAAGCGCTGCAGAACCTGGGCAGATGGCGGCGGCTGAAAAGGCAGCCGGGAAACGAAAGAGAGCCGCCCTGTATCTGGGGGCGGGCGGGTGCGCTCTTGGGGCAGTGCTGATAGGATGCTCCGCATACGGGTACTGGTACTACCGTCAGCCCAGGTTCCATGATCTGACAGTGGAGCTGGGAACGGAAACGATCAGCGTCGAAGCTTTTATGACAGAATTTGCGAATGCACGAAATTCCGGTATTGTCACAGATCTTTCCACCGTGGACATCAGCGTGGCGGGAGAGATTCCCCTGACACTGAGAAGCGGCCGCAAGACTGAGACGATCACTCTGACCATAGAGGACACGACGCCCCCCGAGGTGGAGTTTATTTCCTGGCTGCAAAAGACTCCTGATTACATACCGGATCCCTGTGACTTTGTGGCGTCCTGCCATGATCTGTCGGATGTCACCGTCTCCTTTGCGGAGAATGTGGTCATTCCGAAGAATTATGAGGATCAGAGCTTTACCGTGGTGGTGGAAGACGCTTATGGGAACGCGGTTTCGCAGAGATGCACCCTATCCATTATCTGGATGAAAAGCGAGTGCTCACTGGAGCTGGGAGAGCTCTTAGACAAGGAGGACGTGCTTTTTCAGCCGGTTCGGGACGGATACCGGATTGAACAGAGGGATATCGATGTCATCAATGCATCCGGCACAGGCGAGTATACCCTCTCCAGCTTTATGGACGAAAGCATCTGCCGGGTTCACGTGGTGGATACCACCCCGCCGGAACTGTCTGTCAGGGATGTCTCTATCTTTAAAGGGGAGAAGGTCACTGCGGACAGCTTTGTCGCGTCCTGTTTTGATTCCTCCGGCGACGTGGAAATCCGTCTTCTGACAGAGCCGGACGTAAATACTCTGGGCAAGCAGTCGATCACCATCGAAGCCACGGACAGCAGCGGAAATACCGCCACGGCCACAGCCACGTTGGCGGTCGTGCGGGATAAAAAGCCTCCGGTCATCAAAGGTCTTACCACTTTAAACGTTGCGAAAAACTCCACCCCTGACTATCTTGCCGGTGTCAGGGCGATTGACGCGGCGGATGGCGTCTGCGAAGTGACATTTGATGCCGGAAGGGTGGATCTTACCGCCGCCGGAACCTACTATGTCACATACACGTCAAGAGACACGGACGGCAATGTGGCCACATCGAGACGGACGGTGGTGGTGGGACATGATCAGGCGGATACCGACGCGCTGGCGGATTCCATTGCGGCAGGACTCGGCAGCGATCCGGAAGCGATCCGGGATTACGTGCGCAACACTATTAAATACAGCCACAATGCCGGCGGAAATGATCCGGTATGGTACGGGTTCACCAACAAGTCAGGAAACTGTCTGGTACATGCACTCTGCCTGCAGAGCCTTCTGTCAAGGAAAGGGTATGAAACCCAGCTGATCTGGGTGACCGATCAGTCCCATTACTGGCTGATCATCAATCTGGACGGGGTCTGGCGGCACATCGACGCGACGCCGGGCCGGCTGCACACGAAGTACAGCCTGATGACGGACGAGCAGAGATACTCCATATTACAGGGAAGGGACTGGGACCGTTCTGCATGGCCAGCTTGTGAGTAGCATGATGATAAACCTGATTATTTTTGTGATAGGAATTGCTGTTTATGCCGGATATGGCATATCAGTCCTGTATCTGCTGGCTGTAACCCTGTTGAGCTATCTGGCGGGGCGGCTGATTCCCAGGCACCGCTGGGTCATGTGGGTCAGCACGGTCTTACAGGTATCGCTGCTTCTCCTTCTGCGGGTGCGGCACCGGCTGCCATATCAGTCCATAATCGCACCCGTCGGCATTTCCTATTTTACGCTCCAGATCATAGCATACCATGTGGATTTATACAGGGGCAGGTATGAGCCGGAGAAAAATCTGCTGCGATTTGGCCTGTTTGTCACCTGGCTGCCCCATATTTTTATTGGGCCGATTGAGCCTTACCCCAGGATGCGGGCCGCGTTGGAGGAGAGGCATATCAGCGTGGATCATTTTTTGAAGGGCGCTGTCCGCAGTCTGTGGGGACTGTTTCAAAAGCTGTTGATCGCCTCCAGACTCGGCGTGATTGTTTCCGCGGTCTCCGCTGATCCGGACCGGTACGACGGCGCTTTCGCCCTTGCGGCAATGCTCTTATATGCCGTTCAGCTCTACGCCGATTTTTCCGGAGGGATCGATATTGTCCTCGGCGTATCCCGGATGCTGGGCATACGGATGAGCGAAAACTTTGATGCGCCTTACTTCTCCCAGTCTGTGTCGGAATTTTGGCGCCGCTGGCATATGACTCTGGGCGCATGGCTTCGGGAATATGTGTATATCCCGCTGGGCGGCAGCCGCAGGGGAAGACTGCGGAAATTCCGGAATACAATGGCAGCGTTTCTGGTCTCCGGTATCTGGCATGGCGGAGGATATCTCCTCTGGGGACTGATACACGGCATTTTCGTTTTCCTCGGGGACAGCTTCAAGACAAAGAGCAAACTACTAAACCGCGCTCTCACGTTCCTGCTTGTAAGCCTTCTGTGGTCCTTCTTTATCTGGCCGGATACGGCTGACGCACTGCGGATGGCAGGCTCTGTATTTACTGTCTTTAACTACAATGTCCTCTTTGCCGAAATCGGAGGAATGGGACTTGGCCCGGGAGACTGGATTGTCTCAGGCGCGGCCTGTGTGCTGCTTGGTCTGTATGACTGGAAAAGCAAAAGTCTGAGGGCAAGGTTTTGCACCTTTTCACCGGCGGCAAAGATCAGCGTGATCTGCCTGCTGGCGTTGACGATCCTTACCTTTGGCAGATACGGCATCGGATTCTCGGCGTCAGAGTTTATATACAGCCGGTTTTGATACAGAAAGCGCAATTCTTCTCACACAGAAGAACCCCAGGAGGCAGGAAGTAGGAAGTACATGAAGAAAAAGGAAAAGGATATTCTGTCCACAGGAGTTGTCCTGGTCGTTTTTTGCATTATTTTTACGTTAATATCTATGCTTCTCCAGCCGAAATATATGACGGAGCTGGAGGAGGGAAGCTTTATTTCGCAATACTACCGGGAAGCAGGGGGACATGACGTCATATTCCTCGGGGACTGCGAGGTATATGCGAACTATTCCCCGATGGAGCTGTACCGGGATTACGGAATAACGGCATATATCAGGGGAACGCCCCAGCAGCTTGTCTGGATGAGCTATTACGTGGCGGAGGAAACCTTTCGGTATGAGACGCCGCGTGTGCTTGTGTTCAATGTGAACGCCATGCGCTACTCTGAGCCTGTCAGCGAAGCGTATAACCGTCTGACCATTGATCAGATGCGCTGGTCCGGCAGCAAGGCTGGGATGATCCTGGCATCCATGACGGAGGAGGAGCAGTTTCTCTCCTATGTATTTCCCATCCTTCGTTACCATTCCCGCTTTGATCAGCTGACGCAGGAGGACTTTACCTGGCTCTTTCGAGTCAGGGACAATACCTTTAACGGATTCCATCTGCACACGGAAATCATTCCGGCGGGAGCTCTCCCGGCGGAACGGGTTCTGCCGGATTATCAGTTTGGGGATATCTGCTTCGAATATCTGGACAAGCTTCGCCTTCTGTGCGGGGAAAACGGGACGGAGCTGATCCTTGTCAAAGCTCCCAGCCTCTATCCCTACTGGTATAAGGAATATGATGCGCAGATCAGGGAATATGCCTCTGAATACGGGCTCTCATACTATAACTTCGCGGAGTTGACTGAGGACATCGGACTGGATTTCTCGGAGGATACCTATGACGGCGGTTACCACTTAAACCTGTCCGGGGCGGTCAAATTGTCCCGATATTTCGGGAGTATCCTGACAGAGGGACACGGACTGACAGATCACCGGCAGGATCCGGAGATCGCGTCGGTCTACAATGAAAAACTACAGATATACGATAAAACAATTGAAGAAAGGATCAGGGAACAGGAAGATGAAAAGGATCGGTAAAGCACTTTTTTTATGGGGGATCGTCGCAGTATTGACGGCCTGCGGCCAGGAGGGGGCTCCTGCTCTGGCTCAGAATATCAATATCGGCGCCGACAGCGCGGGAAATACCGCCGGGGGCGACAGCAAAGAAGCATCGACAGAAGCATCGGATCAGGAGCCCTCCGGGGAAGATGGTGTCTTCCGCTTTGCATACGAGGGGGCAATGCTGACTCCGGGAGAACCTGTGGATCTCTCTGGGCTGCCAAAGTATTCCGATGTGGCAGAGGTACCCAGCTGTGCCTTCGGCGGAAATGACAAAATATACAATTTTAAGACCTTTGAACTGACCGCATACTTCGATGCGGATGAGGAACGCATTTATTCCATCTATTTTATCGATCCCAATCTGCCCACGACAGAGGGTTTGCGCCTTGGGGATACTGTGGATGACATGAAATCCTTCTACGGGGACAGCTATGAGACAGAGGGTGCCTCCTACATTTACACGAGGGGGGAGACCTTACTGATCCTTATCACCAACAAGGATATCGTGACCAGCATAGAATATCGTCTGAACAAATAGCACGCGCCGAACTGATTTGGCTGACGCTCCAGTCAGCCATCAGTCCCTCCCATCCTCCCGTCCAAAACAATCTGTATATCACTGATGGCGGCCTCCGCTCTCGCCAGGAAAAGTTCTATGATCTTATCATCCTCCATCTCCGTACCCCCTTTCAGCGCTGTTTTGGATATATCTCAAATGCACTGTTCACTATATAAGTACGGATTTTTACGGAATGGTTTCATTTGCTTCTCCATTCCACCGCATCACTCCTGCTCTTCCGAGGCCTGGCGGCGGGCTGCTCATCCGCATACCCCAGAGCCAGCGCCCCGTATAATTCTCCATCTGTATCCAGCCATTCGCAAAGTTCCCTTTGGGCAAAAAATGTATTGCAGATCCACAGACTTCCCAGTCCCAGTTCTGTTGCCGCCAGCGTCATGTTCTCCACCGCCGCCCCTATGGACTGTGCGTTACAGATTTCCGCCACACGCTCATCCACCGTCTGCGGCCTGTTCAGACACACCCCCAGTGTATTGGCAATAAAGATGATAACAGGAGCCTGCTTCATAACGCTCAATGTATGCCATGCGTCGCTCAGGAAAATGGCGCTTTCCGGAAGAAGGGGGCATAGCTTTTCCCTTGCAAGTCCTCTTTCCATAGCCGCCAGAGCTTCCTCTCTCGCGCTGCCCTCTGCCACCACAAACTTCCAGGGCTGTCTGTTTTTCGAAGACGGCGCCAGCATTCCCGCCTCCAGGATTTCTTCTGTGCATTCGCGGGGTACTTTCACCGGTTTGTATTTTCGGATACTCCGTCTGTCTGTTATCGCCTGTATCATGGAACTCTCCTTTACCAGTATTTTGTGTTTCTTATCCAAACTCCGTCTGCGTCCTGTACATCCGGGCATAGATCCCGTCCAGAGCCATCAGTTCCCCGTGGGTTCCCTGTTCGGCTATTTTCCCGTTATCCAGCAAAATAATCATATCCGAATCCCGGATTGTGGAAAGACGGTGGGCAATAATGACCGATGTCCTGTCTTTGCAGATTTTCAGCAGGGCACGCCGGATTTTCTGCTCCGTGACCGTATCTACGGAGCTGGTGGCCTCATCCAGAATCAGTATCGGCGCATTGGCAAAAACCGCCCTGGCAATGGTCAGCAGCTGCCGTTCCCCTTGGGACAGCTCCATACCGCCTTGTGTCAGGATGGTATCGTATCCTTCCGGCAGGCGCTCTATAAAACTGTCTGCGCCTACGGTTCCTGCCGCCTCCCGCACCTGCGCCATGGAAGCCTCCGGATGCCCGTAACAGATATTGTCCCTGACCGATGCGGCAAACAGAGCCGTATCCTGCAGAACCACTCCAAATGCCTGCCGCAGCTCCTCCATGCGGTAATCCCGCAGGTCATGGCCGTCCAAAAGGATGCTCCCCGCGGAAACATCATAAAACCGCGTCAGCAGATTGATCAAGGTGGTCTTGCCGGAACCTGTGGCACCCACAATCGCCGCCTGTGTGCCTGCCGGAATCCTGACCGAAACATCCTTCAGCACAGGCTTTCCGGGTACGTAGCCAAATTCCACATGGCACAGTTCAATGTCGCCTTTCGGGTATCTCAAAGAAAGCGCTCCGGCCTTATCAGGCGGCTCCGGCTGCTCATCCAGGATCTCAAACACACGCTCCGCTCCGGCGACAGCCGTCTGAAAATTATTGTATATATTTGCAATCTCCACAAAAGGACGGGTAAACTGACGGACGTAAAGCAGAAAACTGGTGACCAGACCAATATCGGAAATCTTTCCCTCCACAAACAAAATGCCGCACAATACTGAGATTGCCACATATAGCAGATTGTTGATCACATTCATAAGGGGCATCAGATACCCGGAACAGATCAGCGCCCTGATCGAGGCGTCGCATAGTCTGTCATTCCTCTCTCCAAACTCCCGCTCCATCTCCTTCTCACGGCAGAATGCCTTGACCACCGCCATCCCCGAAACGCTCTCCTCCACCTGTCCGTTCAGTGCGCCCAAATTTTTCTGCTGTGCGGCAAAGAGCTTCCGGGTGTGCTTCGTCACGGTTTTCGTGAGCAGGAAAATCAGCCCCACGCCGATCAATGACACAATTGTCAGAAATGGGCTTAAATACAGCATCACTCCGAAAATCCCGATCACAGTGAAGCTGTAGGTCAGCAGAAGCGACAGGGAATTGGAAATAGTGGTGCTGATATTATCCACATCATTTGTCAGACGGCTCATCAGCTCGCCATGCTGCCGCTGGTCAAAAAAAGCAAGGGGCAGCGTCCTGACATGGGCAAACAACGTCCGCCGTATATGATGAATCACACGCTGTCCGATCGACGCCATGAAAAACGCCTGTAAAAACCTGACCAGCCAGTCGCAAAGATACAGCCCTGCCAGACAGCAGAGTACCCACACAACCGCATCTTTGCTGCCGATAGCGGCAACGGCCTTTCCTGTCACATAGGGGGAAAAAATGGAAGCCCCGGAAGCAAAGGCGGATAACAGAAGTATCCAGCCAAGCCCGTTCCTCTGCCCTTTTGTCAGTTTCCAAAGCCTGCCCAGAGTTCCCTTCATATTCTTCGGCTTCACCACCACGCCGCCTCGCCCCGGGCGGGATATTCCGTTTATATTTGCCGGCGGCACTGCCTGATTCCTCTCAGCCATGATTCCTGCCTCCAATCTGCGAATGATAAATTTCCTGATAGCTTTTACAGGAATCCATCAGCTCCTTATGGGTTCCGTATCCCTGCACGGAACCATTGTCCATACACAAAATCCGATCCGTGCGCATCACCGTGGAAATCCGCTGACTGACTAACAGCACCGTCGCTCTGCCTGCCATATCCCGCAGTCCCTTGAGGACCTCCGATTCCGTCTGTGCGTCCAATGCACTGGTGCAGTCGTCCAGGATCAGGATTCGGGGGTTCCGCACCAGCGCCCGTGCAAGGGAAAGCCGCTGTTTCTGCCCCCCGGAAAGATTTACGCCTCCCTGCCCCAGCAGCGTATCGTACCCCTCGGGGCTCTGTCCGATAAAATCAGCCGCACAGGCGACATCCGCCGCCCGGTACAATTCCTCATCCCCGGCTTCCTCACTTCCCCAGCGCAGATTCTCCCGGACTGTCCCGGAAAAGAGCAGGGCTTTCTGCGGCACCACCGCGATCGCCGTACGCAGCCGCCGGACATCGATCTCTGTCACATCGCACCCGTCAATCCACACTCTCCCTTCCGTGGCATCATAAAAACGTGGAATTAGGTTTACAAGGGTAGACTTGCCGGAACCGGTGGCCCCGATAATCCCAATCGTTTCCCCTGGATGAATATGGATATTGATATCATAAAGTGCTTTTTTCCCGGAACCCGCATAGGCAAAGGACACATGCTCCATACGGATTTCTCCCTTAATCTCAGGCTCCAGCGGATGCGCAGGACTATGCTGTGCCGGTTTTTCTTCAAGCACCTCCTTAATTCTCTCGGAAGACGCCGTTGCCCTGACCGCAACATTTAAGGTATTGGAAATCATTCCCACGGCAAACAATACCTGTGTCATGTAATTGACGGAAGCCATCAGCCTGCCAATCTCCGTACCATGGCCGCTTCCGGAAATCCACAGCAAAAGCACAACGCCGAAATTTACGGTCAGGCTGACCAGCGGTGAAAATACCGCCATTGTCCGCAGCGCGGCCGTATTTGCGCGGGCAAATGCCAAAGAAACATCCTCAAACTTTTCCCCTTCTTTTTCCTCCGCATGAAACGCCTTCACCACACGGACGGAAGAAAGGAATTCCCGCGTCACGCCGTTCAGTTGGTCAAGCCTTTTCTGTACGGTTCCAAACCGGGGATATCCGATGCGCATATTTCCCAAAATGAGAACGGACGCCACGACAAGAATCCCTGCCATCACCGGCGCCTGACGGGGCGTCTGAACCAGTATCAGGATAATGGCGCCGATACAGGTGATGGGCGCTTTCACCATAATCCGCATGATCCCGTTGATAAATTCCTGTACCTGCACCACATCATTTGTGATGCGGGTAATAATGGACGCCGGGCGCAGTCTGTCTATATTTTCCATGGAAAGAAGCTGTACGTTATGATACATGTCACGGCGCAGCTCCTTTCCGATCGTCTGGGAAACACGGCTTGCAAAACGGTTCCGCATCACGGCGCAGACTGCCCCTGTCATGGCAATCCCCAGCATACATGCACCGTAATAAAGGATTTGTCTTACATCAGCATTTTGGATTCCCCTGTCCACAATCATTGACATAAACGCGGGCTGGAAAAGGTCCGCCATCGCCTCCATTGTCAGGAAAAGGGTGGAAAGCAGGAAGATGCCCAGATGTTTTCTAATATAATGCAAAATCAGTTTCATTCGGTTCCCCCATTTCCGCGGCAATCCGATTCTCTCCGTTCTCCCATGCGTTCATCAAGACCGGAATCCTTGCAATGTGCGGATAGTTTTTCCAGCAAGACCAACAGTTCTTCCTGCTCCTTTGACGATAATCCCGAAAGCAGCTTCCTGTGTCCGCGATTGCGTTCCTCTGCGGCAAGGACAGCCTCCTTTCTTCCCGTCTCAGTCAGTTCAATATTGACGGTCCGGCGGTCAGCTTCATTTTCCTGTCGGGCAATCAGTCCCGCAGCCTCCATCTTTGACAATACTTCGCTTGCAGACCCCGGCCTTATTCCCAGATACTCTGTCAATGCTGTCTGTGTCACCTGACCGCTTTTTAGCAGAACCGTCAGGATCCGCTTCTGACTGCCCTTTCCACCCGACATTCCACGCAATATATGGCTGATATTGCGGAAATTCCAAATCAGCTTCCCTGCCATATCAAGTTCACGGTACTCTGTAAACTTCAACGCCCGCCTCCCCATCAGCCGCCCGCGATTCTGCATGCAGCTTTATCATTTATATTCTTTAATGGAATCACCCGGTAAAATATATTAGGTACCTTATCACTTTAGAATATCTTATCCAAAATGTCAAGGTACCTAATGTTTAAAAATGCAACACACCTGTCAGTGGCCGCTGATTATTTAATGGAATTTGATCACATCGTTTTTTTGCCGTCAGACCTTGCGCCTCCCTCCCTAAAGTGTTAGGATGAACTTACGGGCGGGATTCCGTCCCGGAAAGGAGTACAGTGATACCATGAGTTATATCCGGCACAAAGCCGAGGAATCCCTTGAGGATTACCTTGAAACAATACTGATCTTAAGCAGCCGCCTCTCCGTGGTGCGTTCCATTGACGTGGCGACTGAGCTGAATTTTTCAAAGCCGAGCGTGAGCGTTGCCGTAAAGAACCTGAAAAACCGCGGATACATCACCGTTTCAGAAGAAGGATATCTCCATCTGACGGATGAAGGGCGGAAAATTGCGGAAAGTGTCTATGAACGCCACACCCTGCTGACGGACTGGCTGATCCATCTTGGCGTTGACCCTGTCATTGCGGCGGGCGATGCCTGCAGAATGGAACACGATATTACCCCGGAAAGCTATGAGGCAATGAAAAAATGCATTCTGTCCGTTTTGGGGCGCGACCAAAACGCCGCCCACTCAAGCAGAATCAGCGCCGTATGAAAACCGGCGCTTACCTTATTTTTGCAAAGTTTCCGGCTTTTGGGGATGGCAGGCGCCATTCATGGCACACAAGCTGCCCTGCGGGCAGCTGCCACATCCGCAGCCACAGGATGATTTTCCTTTTCTCTTACCGCGTACCATACTGACAATAATCGCCGCCACCACGAACATTAAAACCGCACTGATGATGATTGTTGCCATATTTTCCATAAGCCATGTCAGCATTGCAATCCCTCCTGTTTCCCTAAAGGCGAAACCTGGCGCCCCGTGTGATGGCGGGACGCCTTTAGAAACGCTTTCCGCGCCGTTACTTCGCCATTTTCAGTTTCATATTTGTTGTCAGCCTTGTTGCTTCCTTATACGGTCTGAACAGCATATAGATCATACCGCCGAGGATTACAACGGCTGCAGGCAGACCAATGGCATTCAGATTTCCTGTAAATGCCGAGCCAATCTGGTATACCATCAGCGCCACCGCATAAGCCAATCCGCACTGGTATCCGATAGCGAACCACGTCCATTTCGCATTGTTCATCTCCCGCTTGATGGCGCCGATTGCCGCAAAGCAAGGGGCACATAACAGATTGAACACAAGGAAGGAATATCCCGCAACCTGACTGAAGTTTGCACCAATCTCAGACCACCCGCCGGGATAAAGGATGCCCATCGTGCCGACGATATTCTCCTTCGCCACAAGACCCGTAATGGATGCCACTGCCGCCTGCCAGTTGCCCCATCCAAGCGGTATGAAAATCCATGCAATCGCACTGCCGATTGCCGCAAGGAGTGACTGATCCATTTCCTCCTCGCCAAGCATCCGGAAACCTTCCGAAGTAAATCCAAAGTATGTTGTAAACCAGATAACAATAGTGGAAAGCAGGATAATCGTGCCCGCCTTTTTAATAAAGGACCACCCGCGTTCCCACATGGAGCGCAGCACATTGCCAACCGTAGGCATATGGTAAGCCGGAAGTTCCATGACGAAGGGTGCCGGGTCGCCGGAAAACATTTTCGTTTTCTTTAGCATAATGCCGGAAATAATGATTGCCGCCATGCCTACAAAGTATGCGCTCGTTGCCACCCATGCGGAACCGCCGAAGATTGCGCCTGCCACCATGGCAATAAACGGAACTTTCGCGCCGCAGGGAATAAAGGTTGTTGTCATAATCGTCATACGGCGGTCACGCTCGTTCTCAATCGTCCTCGACGCCATAATGCCCGGAATGCCGCAGCCGGTACCGATGAGCATCGGGATAAAGGACTTGCCGGACAATCCGAACTTGCGGAAGATACGGTCAAGCACAAATGCGATACGCGCCATATAACCGCACGCCTCCAGGAACGCGAGAAGCAGGAACAGAACAAGCATCTGCGGCACAAAACCGAGCACCGCGCCCACGCCGGCTACAATGCCATCGTTAATCAACCCTGCAAGCCAGTCTGCCGCACCTGCCGCTTCCAGCACATTTCCCACAAGAACCGGAATACCCGGAACCCATACGCCGTAAGCCGCCGGGGCAGGCTCATCGCCATACTGTTCCATCACTGCAAGCGCAGCTTCGTAATCCGCAGGGGAAGCCGTCTCCACCGCCACTTCCAGCGTTTCATCGTCAGCTACCTCATAAGGGAAATCGCCTGTGGGAGCCGCGCCGTTTTCTTCCACATAAGCATCATAACCGTCCACAATAAGCGCCGCCCCGCCGTATTCTTCAGCCGCTTCTTCATACGCGGAGGATCCGATGCCAAGCAGATGCCACCCGTCGCCGAACAATCCGTCATTTGCCCAGTCCGTAGCGTTTGCCCCCACCGTCACCATGGAGATGTAATACACGAGGAACATAATCGCCGCAAAAATCGGAAGCCCGAGAAAACGGTTTGTCACAATCCTGTCAATTTTGTCCGAATTTGTCATTTTCCCCGCCGACTTCTTTTTCAGACATCCCTTGATCATGCTTCCGATGTAAATATACCGCTCATTAGTGATGATGGATTCCGCGTCGTCGTCCATCTCCTCCTCGGCCGCCTTAATGTCCGTTTCAATATGGGAGAGCACCGACTCGTTCAGGTTCAGCTGACCCAAAACCTTATCGTCCCGCTCGAACAGCTTGATGGCATACCAGCGCTGCTGTTCCTCCGGCAGTCCGTGTACCGCCGCCTCCTCGATATGGGCAAGGGCATGCTCCACGGTTCCTGCAAAGGTATGCATCGGAATGGTCCTGCCGTTCTTTGCCGCATCGATTGCCGCCTCCGCCGCTTCCATGATGCCGTTTCCTTTTAAGGCGGAAATTTCGACTACCTTACACCCTAACGCCCTCGATAATTCCCCGGTATTGATTTTGTCGCCGTTTTTCTCCACCACATCCATCATGTTGATGGCAACCACCACAGGGATGCCAAGCTCGGTAAGCTGCGTGGTCAGGTAAAGGTTTCTCTCCAAATTTGTACCGTCAATCAGATTCAGAATCGCATCAGGGCGCTCACTGATCAGATAATTCCTTGCCACCACTTCCTCCAGTGTATAGGGGGAAAGGGAATAAATTCCGGGAAGGTCGGTGATGGTCACGCCGTCATGCCTCTTTAACTTTCCCTCTTTCTTTTCCACCGTAACGCCCGGCCAGTTCCCGACAAACTGGTTGGAACCTGTCAGGGCATTGAATAATGTCGTTTTCCCGCAGTTCGGGTTGCCCGCAAGGGCAATTCGCATACTCATAGTTTTCCTCTCCTTCTATATATTAGTTTTCGCTAACTATCTGTCTGAAAAAAAGGGGCTAAACCCCTGCACAAACTTTTTCATCTTATGCGCTTTCGACTTCAATCATTGCCGCATCTGCCTTCCGGATGGAAAGTTCATAACCGCGGACGGTCACCTCAATCGGATCTCCCAAAGGCGCCACCTTGCGGATCTGCACATCCACGCCCTTTGTCAGTCCCATGTCCATGATACGGCGTTTGACCGCGCCTTCCCCGTGGAGCTTCACCACCCGGACGGTATCGCCGACCTTTGATTCTTTCAGTGTCTTCATTTTGATAACTACACTCCTTTCTCTGCTGAAAATTATAATTTTCAACCTGTCCTCCTCATTTTATAATAGCCCTTTGATCATGGAATACTGTCCTGGATTCCATGATATTAAAACATTTAGTAACCCCTTGCAGCATTCCTTGCTTCCGAAGGGCTTCTTAATGCTTTACTCAAACCATAATCTTCTGTGCCATCTCCTTGCTGACCGCAATGCGGGATTCCTTCACATTCACAATCACATTTCCCCCGATGGCGTTTATTACAGTGACCACCCCTCCCACGACAAAACCGAGGTTCTCCAGATGCGTCTTAACTTCCTGTTTTCCTCCGATTTTCCTGATAATGTTTTCCTCTCCGACTTCTGCTAATGTAAGCGGCATCATGTGTTCCTCCATTCCGAAACGTTTTACGTTGAGGAACGCGAGCAGAATCTCAAATTCTGCTCTGCGATCAATAGAATTTGTGACGTTTCGGCACAAATTCGCGATTGAATAAATTGCTATCAAGTAATTTATTCAATCTATCACCTTCTTTTGAATATGTATTAGTTTTCACTAACCAAATGTGCTAAATAATAGTTAGCATTCACTAACTAGATATATAATATGACGATGTGTGCTTTTTGTCAACGCTATTTTTGTAACTAACCGCAGTTTTGTCATACCAGCCAAACTGTTAGTAAATCCTAACTCTTTGTTTGTGCAATATGCGCAGGATTCTTTCACACAGTTCTGAGTGCTTCATGTCTGTCCTGCTCACTCTATGATCCTCCCCCATGCTCCTTAAACCTGCCTGCAGAATCGCGCCTGAAAAGGATGCTCCCGTTATGATATGGGATTTCCATTCCCTGCTTATCATGGCTTTTACTATATTAACCGCAGTTTCAGTTGACTTGAACACATTTGTACGGGGACAACATATCTGAGAAACGCGGGAAAGGGCGGGACTGGCGGGGGCAAGTGTGGAAAAGGCCCGATTTTAGGCGGTTTTGCGGCGGGACGGCCCCGGTACAGGGGCGGGATGTCGCAGTTATTTTGAGAAAAACGGCGTCGGCTGCGGTCGGCGCTTTTTTTGCGCCCAGAAAGGCCCCAGGAGGCCCCACAAGCGGTGCGGCGGGCGACGATGCCCAAGCATACGAAAGCCCCCAGAAACGGCGCAGGCAGGCCATTCCTGGGGGCTTGTGGTATAAAATGAGCCGGATGGCATCGTCCCGGAAGTCACAGCAGCAGACCCTTGAAGACGAGCCACCCGGCCCATGAGTAAAGTATAGCAGACCGGCCCCCAAATAACAAGGGGGGCCAGCGTGCTAACGCTGCGTTACAGCGTGCGAATTTTACGAAAAACCGGCGCTTTGGGGGAATATCCGTCCCGAAAGGGCGTGCGGACTGCGTGCGAGGCGTGCATGGCAGCAGGCGGCAAAGAGGCAAAAACGGGGGTATTTCAATTCTGCAAATCAGTCAAAATGTAAAAAGCTGCAGAATTGGCCTATTTATGCGGGTTTGCTGGCCTCGAAAGGAGCCTTTGATCCTCTTTTTCAATTCTGCATACAATAGGATAATTATTTAACCAAATTGACACAAAAAAATTATGCTATGCCGTCCCTGCTATTTTTGAGTGGGACGGCTCTTTTTGTCTGCTCGTTTTCGTCTTCGATATATGTTGAGTAAACTGATCCTTTTTCCCCGGTGGTCTGCTCATAAAGCATCGTAATAAAATCAACGGCATTTTTTCTATCATGCTCATTTAGTAACCGAAGCATGGCAATGACATCGCTCTCCATTTGGGACAGCGGAACATTGTCGCACACAGGATGAGCTTGTTCACTATTTCCTGCGAGGTAGTCAAGAGAAATATTTAGGTATTGAGCTACCCTTTGCACGCTATCCAAACTGGGATTTTGAGTTGCCCAGCGTCTAATGGTTGCATTTGAAAGGCCGCACTCCCTTTCAATTTTGCTGATTGCAAGCCCTCTTTCCTGTGCGATTGCACACAAACGACTAAAAAGAGCAGATTCCATTTTGCACCTCCAAATTAGTGAATAATCTTAGATTTTGCTTGACATTTAGTGTTTAGGCTAATATAATAGGGTTTAGGATAAAAACTTATCCTATAACAGCATAGCACATCCGACAGGAAAAGGAAAGGAGGAAACCGCGTGCGGCACGGGAAAAAACCCACAAGGGCGCAAAAAATCCGAATCGGCCAGGCTGGACTGGCCCCGGAAAACTGGCTGGTCGTCAAGCAGAAGAAAAACGGCGAGATGGTCATCCTCCACAAAACAAGGAACATCATCAGAGTTATCCCGGCGTGACCGGGCAAAAGGAAGGAGCAGCAGCATGGCAAGTATCAGAAACACAGCACAGGGGATTATTGAAGAAGCCCGCGAGGGGATCGCGTGGATCGCCTTTTTCAAAAAGGGGCGCGGATGGGATGCATCCTGCTTTTGGCCCGACATCGACAAGGGCGGCAGCTTTGAATTTGAAAAGGATGACATCAAAGAGATCAAGAGCATCCTTTCCACAGACAGGAATGCCATTTTTGTGAATGGTTACTACACCAATCTTGGAGACCTGGATGCGATGACACGGGATTCACTGGCCTCCGCCCTACGGTGGCAATACGATATGGGATACAACCAACTGGCCGATGCAGTTTAGCCGAAACGCCCAGCGGGGCGTCACCGGGAGCCGCCCTACCCGGTCTGAAGATGGCAGGGCAGAAAGGAAGGACAGCGGAAATGAGAAAAATCAAGAAGATCAACGGCTACCTGATCGTGAAGTTCAACGACCGGGAAAAGCGGGACAATGAAGGCACTGGCCTTGGCGAGTACGGCGTGATCGATGCGGAGTTGTACACCGGCCACCTGGATATTGACAGGGGCGAGATGGAGTACGACGGCGCTGGTACGCTTGAGGAGGCTGTGGAGCTGGCCCGGGGGCTGGAGTCCGAGATGGACATCACGGAGCAGCCGCCGACCTACACGGTCAGCACCGAAACCGACGAAAGCTACACCGAGGAGGAGGTTGATCCTCAGCTGCTCATCAACGGATGGGAAAGCACGCTGCAGGAACAGGTCAAGAGCGACCGGCATCCGGAGATGACTCCCAGCGCCGCCACCCATGAGCTGCACGGATTCAAAACGGCGCTTTACCACATGGGGCTGCTGGACGGCGAGGAGGTGGAGGTAGATACCCAGCGCTTCGGCCCGGCCCCGGCCTGCTGCAATTTTGAGGATGACGGTTATCGGAGCGTCGGCATCCTGGCGCACGGTGAGCTGGCAGCGTTAAGCCCCCACGACTACCAGGAAAGCGAAACCATCACCGGCTGCACCGTCCAGGTGCTGCGATGCCGACGCTGCGGGCATGAGAGCTTTGCATGGAGCCGGACGGCATTCACCGCCGATGATGCACAGCGGTTAAGAGGGCTGCTCAAAGTTTCCTGCCGCGAATGCTGGCAGGCATGGCTGGAAACCGGAAAACCGCCGAAGGAAAAGGGGCCGTCCGACAAGCAGACGACCCCGGACGAGGAAGGGCTGCATCCCAACCTCGTCGAGATGTACGCCAAGGCGCACCGCAGGGCACGGCGCACGCTTCATGACCAAGCGACCGATGGTTCAGCAGTTACTCCCCCGCCTCCTCTTGAGACAGACGCTCAGCAGTAGCCACCTGCGCTTTGAAATGCCGACCCAAATATACCGCAAATTCCTTCTCGTCGAGAATCCCTTTCTCGGCCAGATAGTCGATCAAAGCCCAATATTCGGGCTGCAAAGAAAGCCTAATTGTATTTAGGTGATCGACCCCGGCATTTCCGGTTGACATTTCGTGAGAACACTCATACAGGAAATCTTTCATTACAGATTCACCTCCTCCCCGGGCAAAGGCCCATCTAAATTATAGCGTTTTAGGGAGGAAAAGGAAAGGAGCGCAGCATGATAAAACACACCGATTTTCAAGCGGCGATCAATCTGGCGCAAAGCGCGCGCCGGAATGCCGCCTACCGGAGACGGGATGCGGGCGATCCCCGAAACCCTTTCCGGGCTAAGGCCGGGCGGGAGCAGGAGTTCCTGGAGGCCACCCAAAGCGCCCGGGCGTATGGGCTGATCCTCAAGCTGCTGGAGAAAGAGGCGCAGCGCAGGGCCTGGGCCATGACCAAGCCCGCGCAGGACGGCATCCGCAGAGCGACCGCCATCATTATCCGGGCCGGGGAGATCGCCTTGGCAACGCTGGGAGGCGCAGCAGCGTTTACCCTGCTGCGGCTACCGGCCCCGGCGATCCAGGCGGCGACGATCATCGGCGTATCGGTCGCCCTGGCCTGGGCAATCGCCAGGAATTAGCCGCAGGCGCGGCATCCAAGAAGGAAGGAGGACGGCGATGAAAAGCACTAACAATCAACTTACACCTTTTGGCAAACTCGTGACAAAAGCACTTATTGACCAGAACATGACCAAGTCGGAGTTAGCCGGTCAAATTGGAACATCACCACAGCATTTAAGCCGTATCCTGCATGGTGTTCGTCCCGGAGAAAAACACATATCGGCAATCGTCGCTGCCCTCAAGCTCGACCCCAAGAAAGTCAAGAAAGCAATCGCAGCATGAAGCCGAAAGGAGGGACGGAAGTGTCGGAGACATACATCACGCTGGAGGAGGCAGCGGCATTCGAGGGTATCACCTACCGAGGGATGACCTCGCGGGTTTCCCGCAATCCACAGCAATACAAAACACAGACGCAGGCCCGGGAGGGCGGCGGAAAAGACCGGGTCTTGATCTCCGTATCCTCCCTAAGCGCCAAGGCACGCAAGGCATACCGGGCC
>CAOKWI010000070.1 GCA_948473115.1 uncultured Lachnospiraceae bacterium
CGCAGAAAGTACCCCTGTCTCCCCTGCGCCGTCCCTTCCTCCACAAACCCAAGCCACCTGGTACAATAGGGGCTGAATAGTCACGATCAAGACGATAGAAGCCTTCCCAGAACTTGCCAATCCCCTAAATTTGTAGTAGAATGTCAGCATGGGTTTTGAAAGAACGCAGATACTGATAGATAATAATATAGAAATGAGGATTGGCATGATAGGGAAAATAAAGGAATTGTACGGGAAATATGAAGAGATTATCGTCTACCTGGTTGTGGGTGTGGTGAACACCATCATTTCATGGGCGGCCTGGTTCGGATGTGCGTATACCTTCCTGAATGCGGAGATCGTATGGCAGAATTTCCTGCTGAGTGTTATTTCATGGGTGGTAGGCGTCATCACGGGATACTTCATGAACCGCAAATTTGTATTTAAGAGCCATGAGCCTAATATCTGGAAGGAATTTTTACAGTTTTCCGGCGGGCGGCTTTCCACCTGGGCACTGGATGCGGTAATGATGATACTGATGGTAAATATCCTGCGTATCCATGAGGGATTTTCCAAGATATTTGTATCGGCGCTGGTCATGGTAGGTAACTACATCATCAGCAAGTTCTTTGTGTTTAAGAAGGACAAGCCCGCGGAAGGGCAGGAGGCACAGTAAAAGGCCGCATCGGCACATTTCGGAATGCTGTTGTGTGCACAGACGAAGACAGGGACTGTGAACAGGTTCTTTCACAGAAAAGAGCACTTTCAGGCAGGAAGCCTGGAAATGCTCTTTTCTGTTCGGCATAAACATGGTCAACCTGACTGCGAATGCCTGTCAGACTTACACTACCTGGTGCTGTGAGAATCCTTTTTTGGCCCATATGATGCCTGCGATCAGTACAATGACGGTAATCGGAATGGCCAGATACACGGGCGAAAATGCCATGCTTCCCAGTGTAATCAGGTCGAAACGGAACAGCTTCATAAGCTGCATCTGGGTGACAGGCAGCAGGTATCCCCAGAGTTCCAGGGATTCCGGGAGCAGGTTCCAGGGCAGGAACATGGGAAGTATATATATGACAAAGGCGATCACAAGGGCGCTGAAAGAACTCTTCGCAAGGGCGGACACCACCAGGATGATGGAGGTCAGGACCAGCATGCCTCCGAACCAGGCAATGCAGGCGAGACCATAAGCCTGGAGCCAGTTCAGGTGAAAAGGGGTGTGGTCGAAAATGCCCAGCTCCCCCAGCTGCACCGAGCAGTCCCATCCCACGCTGCCATGTACGGCCAGCATCAGCAGGGTGCTGATGGCAATCAGCAGGACAGAACCGGCAATGGTGATGAGATAGGCGGAAATAATCTTGGCAAGGGTGCACTTCTTGCGGCCGTGGATGCCCGTGAGAATCAGGGCGTCCATATGGATGGTATACTCCTCTGAGAAAACGGGGGCGACAATGATCACGATGATACATCCCAAGGTCAGGAAGGAATATACCAGTGTATATATCGTGCATTCCCAGCCCGTGGAGTATCCGATGGTCAGCCCCGGGGCCAGGTCCCCGAAGGTTTCCTCCACGGTGCTGCCGCTGTAACTGCCGTCAAGGTCGATGAAGCCCCAGGTGGAAAGGATGCTGTACATTAAATTATGGGTGTAATGCGCTTCCCGGGCAGGGTCGATTTTATTGGCTTCCCAGGCGGCATCCGATATGTCATAGGCTTCGATGACGGAGCGTACTTTTTCATCTGTCAGCGGTCCATGGTAGAGGAAACAGATCTCCTGATCTAAAGGGATGGCTTCGAATCCTTCCGTTGTCACAGGCCGGCCGTCTTTTTCCGTCACCACGGAAGTATATCCCGGTACCACCCAGGAGCTTTCCATAATAGCCAGAAAGAGGACGAGCCCTATGAGTGAGGCCCAGACCAGAGGTTTGCGAAGCATCTTTTTCACTTCAAATATAATCAATTGTTTCATATGATATGTTCCTCCTCATCGCTGAAATAATAGAGATACAGATCCTCCAGATTCGGAGCGGCATTCACGGCGTTTTCCAGAGGTTTTGTCTCACAGATGATTCGCAGGATGGTAGTTTCTCCTTCCGTGCGCATATTTCCGATGTTGTATTTCATTTCCAGGGAAGGCACTTCTCCATTGGCAACCCGGCACTCCCAGACCTTTCCGTCCACGGTATGAATGATCTCGTCCGGTTTGCCCTCGTGGATAAATTTCCCTTTTTTCATGACAAGGATGTCTCCCGCGATATATTCCACATCCGATACAATATGGGTGGACAGCAGGACAATCTTGTTCCGGGAAAAGCTGCTGATCAGGTTGCGGAAGCGGACCCTCTCCTTGGGGTCCAGGCCGGCGGTGGGCTCGTCCAGGATCAGTATTTTCGGGTCGTTAAGCATGGCCTGGGCGATGCCCAGACGCTGCTTCATGCCGCCGGAAAAGGTCTTGATCTTTTTATCCCTGACCTGCAGCAGTCCCACCTCATCCAGCAGCTCCAGGGAACGCTGTCTGGCATAGCCTTTGGACAATCCCTTGATGGCGGACATATATAATAGGAATTTCATGGCGGTAAAGTCGGGATAGTAGCCGAAGTCCTGGGGCAGATATCCCAGCACATTGCGGTAACGGTCGCCGTATTCCCGGATATCCTGGCCATCGTAGGAGATGGTACCCGTTGTGGGCAGCTGGATATCGCACAGAAGACGCATCAGGGTAGTCTTTCCCGCGCCGTTGGCGCCCAGCAGGCCGTAGACACCGCAGGTCAGCACTGCACTCAGGTCATTGACGGCGAGGAAGGAACCGTATTGTTTGGTCAGGTTTTCTATTCGAAGTTCCATGTGACATTATCCTTTCTTTGATTACTTTTGAGTGGCATAACTGTGTTCGCTCAGGTAATGGGCTCTTGTGCAAAGCCGTCCCGCGTGATAAAAGAGGAGCGCAAGGGCCAGCAGCGTAATGACGGGCATG
The DNA here is from genome assembly GCA_948473115.1 of uncultured Lachnospiraceae bacterium. Lineage (GTDB taxonomy): Bacteria > Bacillota > Clostridia > Lachnospirales > Lachnospiraceae > Acetatifactor. The sequence continues at coordinate 2,957 of CAOKWI010000070.1, forward strand.
GCTTCGGCGAGGGAGAGCCCCAGGTGGGACAAGCCCTTCTCCATGAGAGGAGTCGCCCATGCCGTCAGGTTTACCGAAAACAGGGGAATAGCGGTTATCGCCGCGGAATTACAGCGGTTTCCAATGCGGCGCAGGGCGCAGAGGGAGATGGCGCTGGACAGGAAGAAGGGCAGCAGTGTAAAAAGGCAGAACTGCCACAGCGGACCGTCCGCCATGCGGTAGGCGATGAGCGCTGCCGTCAGCACCAGAAAATCCCCGCCGAACAGGATACAGAGCCGAAAGAGAAATATCTGTGCCAGATTGTAGCGGCAGGAGGCTTCCATCTCCCAGGCGCCCGCCCGGAAACTTTTGGACATTTCACAGGTGAGAATCAGGGACAATACCGATGCCAGGCAGAACATCATCATGTTGACCTGAAACGGATCGGCTCTGAAAAAGCAGAAAAACAGCAGGAATAGCATGGCTGCCTGGGCAAGCCAGATCCAGCCGGAAATAAAGGACAATTGTGTCAGCAGCTGCCCTGTGAAGGATTGCGGAGGGAGATAGTCCATATCCCGGATATCCGCAGACAGCTGTGCTATCTGATGCCTGCGGATGCCTGGATTGATGACAGGAATGGTATATTGCCTTAAAACGTTTTCCAATTCCCGGTCTTTAGTCTTTTTTTCCCTTTTGCGGGCAGATTGTTTTAACCTCATAAAATTCCTCCTTCCTCTTTCAGATAGTGTTTCAGTTTTTCCGTTCCCGCGTAGAGCCTTGTCTTCACGGTGGACAGGGGGACTCCGGTGAGACCGGCGATTTCCCGCAGCTTATACCCTTGATAGTAGTAGAGCACGATGGCTTCCCTCTGGGATTCCGGCAGATGCATCAGGCCTTCCCTGATCGACAGCCTGAGCAGGGTTTCCTGCTCCGCGCCGGCTGTGGACGGTGGCGCTTCCGCTGGTTTTGTCGTTGTCTCGGCGGAATCTTCCCACTGGCTGTAGGAAACTTCCCTGACGGTACGGCGGCCGTCTTTGCGGAAATAGTCCCTGCACACATTGGAGGCAATCCTGATCAGGTAGGATTTAAAGTGATTCCGTTCCCTGTAATTGTCCAGGAAACGCATCAGGTGATAAAATGTTTCCTGCGTGCAGTCGTAGGCGGTGTGTTCGTTTCCCGTCTGATAGAAGCAGTAGCGGAAAACATCGTCATAATACTTTTCCACCAGCTGCCCGAACAGCTGCTTTTCGCCCTGACGAATGCGCTTTATCAATTCGTGGTCCTGCAAGGTGCCTCCTTTCCCGGATCCGGTCCTGTGATCCTCTTCATATAGTAAACGTATTTCACTGTTAAAAAGTTTGCCCGGGCTCGCGTTTGTAAAATATTGCATGAAAAATATTTGCTGCTTCCATAAGGTTGACATTCCCATTTGATTTAAAACATGGTAAAATGGTATTTATGAAGGAAGAGGTGGTTGTTCTCGTGATATGTTTAATCTGGTGAATGTATTCAACCATGAGTATAGATTTTATCATAGCATATTCTGTGGGAGGAGGTAATTCCATATGGCGAATAATATTTTGAAGAATGAATTGTTTGAGTCTTTTGCAAACGCTTCCGATAATATTTATATTTATGTATGTGATATGGAATCGGATCTGTCCAGATGGTCTAAAAACACGGTGGACTATTTTGGCCTTGAAGGTGAGTACATAGAAGGTGCCGGCGCCAAATGGATGGAACACATACATCCGGATGACCGCGCCCTGTATCTGAAAGATATTGAGGCTGTATTTTCCGGCGCGTCAGATCGCCACAGCTGCCAATACCGCGCTAAAAACAAATACAATGATTATGTGTGGCTGGAATGTAAGGGCAGCGTCATTCCTGGAAAAGACGGACACGGTGTTTTTGCGGGAATTATGACACGGCTTGACAATCAGAATAAGTATGATCCCCTCACACATCTGCTGACCGGTTATGAAATGCAGAAGTACGATTTTTCCACAGGCAGAGGTGCAATTCTTCTGCTGGGCATAAACGCATTCAGGAAGATCAACAATACAAGCGGTTTTCTGTACGGCAACAAAGTGCTGGTTGCCCTGGCGGAATGCCTGCAAAGGTTCATGGACAAAAACGACAGGGTTTACCGTCTTCAGGGAGACGAATTTATTGTCCTGTCGCCCAATGGTTCCAAGGGTAAGCTGCGTGAGTTTTTTAAAAGCGTGAATGATTATTGCACCAATATCAGGGGGCTCAAAAGCTTTTCCGTCTCCGCCGGCCTGGTATCCTACCCGGAGGACGGAACTGATTTCAATACACTGATGAGCAATATGGAGCATTCCCTGGAATATGCCAAGGAACAGAAGCAGGAGTGGATCGCGGAATTTTCCGAAAAGATTTCACAGCGCCATTACCGTGCCAGTCTGCTTCATGAGGCGTTGACCAAGAGTATATATAATAATTTCGAAGGATTTGAATTGTATTTCCAGCCCATACTGGACGCGAGGACCAGAAAAATTGTTGAATGCGAATCCTTATTGCGTTGGAAGACGCCGGAAATACCGGATGCAACGCCTTATGAATTCATCAAGCTTCTGGAGGACAGCGGGGAAATAAGGGAAGTCGGTTTCTGGGTCATGGAAGAGGCGCTGCGCCATGCCGCCATGTGGCAGAAAGAGTACGGGAATATCAGTGTCAGCTTCAATGTCTCTTATATTCAGCTGCTGGACGGGGAATTTATTGACAAGCTGATTGCAAAAGCCCGGGAACTGCAAGTGGATCCCCGGTTTGTCATGGTGGAACTTACAGAGAGCTGTAATGCGGAGGATACGGAAATGCTGTCCCGTCAGTTCGGCAGGCTGCAGGAGCTTGGGTTTAAAATTGCGATGGATGACTTTGGCACGGAGTATGCATCTTTCGGATTGCTGCATGATGTCAGCATGGACGTCCTGAAAATAGACCAGAAATTTGTACGCGGCCTGATCCGCGAGGGAAACATGACGGACATGGCCATCATCGAAAGCGTTGTGGATATGTGCAGGCGGCTTTCCATACAGACTGTGGCCGAAGGCATAGAGACGGAAGAAATCCAGGATATTATCCGCAGTATAGGGGTATCCTTCCTTCAGGGCTATTTGTATTCCAAGCCTGTTCCCGCGGATGAATTTGAGCGGATGATCAGGCAGGAGCAATCCTGAGATGTATTGACCAGCAGACGTATAAAAGACTGTGCCCTTGTTTGAAGAGCGCAGTCTTTTTGTCTGATAGGAAATTCTCTTTTTTACCTTATGGGAGATTCCGCCACAGCGCGGGAAGAATGCCATGGTATTGTCAGATGGATGCCACCATGTCCTCCACCAGGGCCGCGGAATGCAGTGCGGCGGCTTTCTCAAAGGTGGGGTAATCCATTTCGGCGCTGTCGTCGGCCTTGTCGGAGATGGCGCGGATGATGACAAAGGGGATCTGATTCAGGTAAGCGCCGTGGGCGATGGAAGCGCCTTCCATCTCGGCACAGTCTCCCTGGAAGTCAGCAATCAGCCTTGCTTTCACTTCCCTGCTGGAGATGAACTGGTCGCCGCTGACCACACGGCCGGTCACGGCGTGGCAGTCTGTGTTCACCTTTTCACAGGAGGCCTTTGCCAGCTGCATCAGGCGTTCATCCGCAGGAAATTCCCGTAAGCCCAGCTGGGGAACTTCACCGGGTTTGTAGCCGAAGATGGTTGCGTCCACGTCATGGTGGAGGGCATCCTTAGAGATCAGGATATCCCCGATATCCAGCTTTGCGTTCAGGGAGCCGGCCACGCCGGTGTTGATGATGTGTGTGACCTGAAAAATGTCGGCCAGGATCTGTACACAGAGAGCGGCATTTACCTTGCCGACACCGCTGCGGACAATGACGACCCGGGCACCGTTCAGGCTACCGTCATAAAATTCCATGCCCGCTTTTTTAATGACCTGGGAGACGGTCATCTTGGCCTTCAATGTTTCCACTTCCAGTTCCATAGCGCCGATAATAGCTGTTTTACTCATGATATTTTCTCATCCCTTTATGTAGTATGATATACAGTGCTATATGCAATGTAATTACGTGCCATCGATAATGCCGGTCAGGCCGGATAGATCAGTCTGCTGTCATCAATATGGTACAGCACATTTTCCAGATACCTGTGGGCCAGATAATTCGCCATGGACAGGTTCATATCCAGATAATTCCCGCAGTCCTTCGGGGAAGCGCCGGGGACTTCGTCCTTGAAATCCCTGATAAATTCAAACATTTCCACCATGAGGGGAACAATGTCCCGGGAAGAAAGATCCCCGGCCAGCAGGAGATAGAAGCCGGTCCGGCATCCCATGGGGCCGAAATAAATGGTCTTTTCCTTATAAACCGGATGGTTCCGCAGGAAGGTTGCACCCAGGTGTTCTATGGTATGTACTTCCGCGGTATTCATGACAGGCTCCTCATTGGGGCTTGTCATCCGGAGGTCGAAAGTGGTTACCACCTCCGCGCCTATGGTATCCTTGCGCGATACATAGACGCCGGGCTGTAGTTTGATGTGGTCAATTGTGAAGCTGGCAATTTTTTCCATAATGAAATCTCCTTCCAAGGTTATAATATTTTCCACCTGCGCGGTTGCAATCCAATGACCTGTCTGCATGCCATTTATGGCAATGCAGGCGGGACGTTGGATTAGCAACCCATTCTCAAATGAGCAAAACGCGGATGCGTAAGCAGACGCATGAGCGCGTAAGCGCGGGTTTTGTGAATGTGAGAATCAGGTTGGATGCTCCTTGGGGCGTCCAACCTCACAGGTGGAATATTTTTAGGCCATCAGCTGTTCCAGGCGGTTCTCAAAGATATTCTTGGGAAGGGGTCTGTCGAAGCAGAAGCCCTGCGCCAGGAAACAATTATTTTCCTTTAACATCTTTACATGTTCAATGGTTTCCACACCCTCCACAATGGAGGTAATACCCATTTCCTGTGACATGGCGATAATGTGCTTCAGCATGACACGGTTTTGCTGGGGCGCATTTTCGTTTACCTCCAGGAAGCTTTTGTCGATCTTGATCATGTCCCAGGGAAGCTCCCTCACCAGGTTCAGGGAGGAGTAGCCCGTCCCGAAATCGTCCACAGCGGTACTGATGCCATGAGCCTGCAGGCCAAATACGATATCCTTCAGATCCTTGAAGCTGACGTCGGTGGTGGTTTCCGTCAGTTCGATCTCAATGTACTGGTGTGGCACATGATGCCTGTCGATGGTGTCCAAAATGTCCTTCAACAGATTCACATTGCCAAAATGGCAGCGGGACAGGTTGACAGACACCTTCACCACCCTGCGCCCTTCATCCAGCCATTTACGGATATCGCGGCATACGTGATCCAGCATGTAAAAGTCCAGGGCACAGATAGCCTTGCTCTGTTCCAGTATGGGGATGAACCGTCCAGGTGGGATGATTTCACTCCCATGCCGCCAGCGGCACAATGCTTCCGCCCCGATCAATTCGTAATTTTTTAGATAAACCTTGGGCTGGTAGTAAACCAAAAACTCCTCGTTTTTAAGCGCATCGGGAAAAAGATTCTGCACCATGGAAACATCATTGATGTGCTGCAGTAACTCTTCATTATAGAAAATAGCGGTCTCTGTCGAAAGTTCCTTGGCCATGCTGTTGGCCATGGTGACCCGGTCCACAATATCGGAAGAACTGTCACAGGCCGGGGGGATTTTATAAAATCCCGCGGAGGCAGTGATCAGGATCGTGGTGCGGATGGGGGCGTCAATGGAAATTTCCGTTCCCTCCAGGAACTTCTTCACGGCATCGGTATGCTGGTGATAGAAAATGGCAATGAAGACATCCCCGCCAACTCGGCATACCAACTCTTCCTCCGGGTTGGTAAAGAGTTCATATAGCTTACGTATAAAGGAAAACATGATCTGATTGCCACGTTCCATGCCCACCTGCTGGTTTACGTTGGAAAAATGATTCAGGTCAAAATGGCACGCGGTAAACTCACCGATGCGGTTCTGTGAGATGATTTCATCAGTGTGCTTTCTGAAATATGTCAGATTATAGATCTTTAATTCACGGTCGTAATAGAGCAGATATTCCGCCATTTCCGTAATGCGGGCACGACCGTTATAAACAAAGAGCATCTTGGCAAGAACCTGAAGTTTGTCCCTTTCCTGCCGGGACCAGTCAGGCTCGTCTGCTTTCTGGTAAATATGATAAACAACTATATTTCTGCTGTTGCTTACTTCCCTCTGCTGATAACAACGCTGCATATCCGCGGTACCGTCCCTGTAGAGAAAGCATTCTTCCCCTATCCCCTGTGCTTCCTTTTCAGGCGTCATGTAGAAGGTTACCCTGATCAAAGCAATACGAAGAAGGGAACCGAGTTCCCGGATCGCTGTCTGGCAATCCGGATCGTCATCACCGGAAGTCTTCTCCATTTTCATCAGGAAGTCGTCTATGGCTTCCCCATATTGTACCGCGTTAAGTTCCATGTGACATATCCTTTCCCCTATGATTATAATTGGACGATTGCGAACCCCTCATTTGCTGAACAAAGGCGTCACTCTGATTCAGACTTTTGCAATTGCCCAATGATTATAATAGGATTTCCGCCACAAAAAGGTGTAGGTGTGCTGCGTATTTTCAGGTCTGTCCCGCAGGCAGCTGTGGGATTTGTATAGTATAAACGGTTCCCACATCCTCTATACAGGAAATCTTCACAGTGCCGGACATCTGCCTGATCAAAAGACCGATGATGGAAAGCCCGATACCGCAGGCTTCCATGTTTTCTATCAATTGAAAATCATTGTTTAATAGGTAGTAATTTGCACTATTCAATTCTTCTTTTGTCATTCCTCCGCTGTTGTCACAGATCTCAATGGTCAGCAGCCTGGCGTAGGAGGCTGTCTTACAATATGCCCTGACGGTGATCCCGGTAGTCCCTGGGTAATTCATGGCATTGCTCAGCACCTTGATAAGGATCTGGCTGATGCGTCCCTCGTCGCCCAGCAGATAGGCGGGGACAGAATCGTCTACCTGTATTGCAAACGTAATGTCATTTGTCTGTAGATGCCTTTGTACCCGTTTGCAGATATTGCTCAGCAATGCCCTGAAATTGTATTCGGTTTCGTTCAATTCAATCTCGCCATTATTCATTTTGGCGTATTCCACGGTATCCCTCAGGGTGGAAAGAAGTTCCGTTCCCCGGATTGTGATATCGTCCAGGGTATGGAACATGGAATCATAATCCTGATTGTATACCGCTTCCTTTGCGGACTCGATCCAATGGGTCATGTCCTGCTGGATATTGGCATTCATGTCAATGATAAATGCGGTCTGGGACAGAGCTGCCCGCTCCAGTTTCCTGCTGTTTTCAAGGGCAAGATAATTTTTATATGCCATGGAGGATAATGCGGAGGCAATCTCCGATAAAAACGTTGCTGCCCGCTCTACCTCCGCGAGTTCCCGATAGGGAACCTTTCTGGCAGCTGCCACATAAGTGTCCTCGTCAATGGAAAGCTCCCGCGCGGTCTTACGAAAACGCTCTTCCTCCAGGGGATTGGTCAGAACCTGTCCGCCAATGATGCTGCCGATAAAAATGTCATCCAGCATAATGGGCGCAGCATAATCCACCAGCCCGGCATGGCAGTGATATACCGCCGGTCTGCCGTTCCTGAGCGTATGGAGCGCTCCCTGTTTGTCGCATTCCTCGCAACGGGTACAGCCCAAGACTGACTGCCTGGTAAGGTTATGACAAAATTCCGTAAAATTGCTGCCTGTGGTCACCGGAGTGCCGTTTTTATCCGCGATCAGGCTGGCCATCCCGATATAATTGGACAGGCTGTCCTGCACCTGCTGCAGGATTTCGGGATCAATCAAATCTGTCAACTTAACGTTCTGCATGGCATATACTCCTCGTATACCTCTACTTTATCCTTTTAAAGTGAGATTGTCAAGGTTTGGAAACGGTTAAAATGGTAAAATGATTGTGGAAAAGCACAGTATTTTATCTTTTAGGAAATTTCGTCCCGGACGGGGAGGAATGCTTCGCAGATGGAATTTTTTTCTGTTACAGTATGTGTGAAAATGGAAATGCCGGAAAGGAGCATTTCCATTTTCTGATCCGTGACTTCCTCAATTCAGTTTCGTGCCTGGATTTTACGGTTGATCTGGTCAATCCGCTTTTTCATGGATCGGTACTGGGAGAACCAGATTGACAGGTATATCGCAAGGAAAATACCAAAGTAGAGCAGGGATCCCGCTATGGTATGTGGCATCCACCGCATAAACCAGCCGATGGGGAATGTGGCGATGGAGCAGACAGCTAAATGCGTCGCTGTCATGCGCAGCAGACTCCAGTCCTCCATTTCCCAGATGACGGAGGCGCCTCCCCACACGGCTCCATAGAGGAGCGAAAAAAGTGCCTGGAATAATATGGCATTCATTTCACTGCCGCAGGCATCGGTCAGTTCCGGCACCACGGGATAGTAATTGCCGTCCGCCATTGCCAGTGAGATCAGGATAGTGATCAGGTAGCTGATCGTCATGCCGATGGGCATTCCCAGTAAACTGCGAAGAATGATTTTCTTTCTCATAAGCTTCACCTCATATTCCTAATACTTGTTTGATTTTGTTGACGTACCTTCTTGATACGTAGGTGACGGCTCCGTCTGTCATGGAGACGCAGATGGTACCCGTGAAACTCAGGTCAAAGTTTTTCACTTTTTCCAGGTTGATAATCTCCGAGTTGGAAATGCGGACAAACCGGTTCCGGTCAAGCCGCTCCTCCAATTCGTATAATCGAAGGCGCAGGGCGTATTCTCCTTTGGCTGTTGCAGCGAATACTTTTCCGGCAGATGCGAAAATACGGGAAATATCCGATTGATCCAACACCTCCAGCGTATCCCCCCGGAATCCGGAGAGCACCCGGGCGGAACCGCCTGACAGTCGCTTGACCAGTGCGCTGATCTCATCGGTCATCTGATCGGTGACCACAATGATTTTAGGTTCTTTACACGTGCTGTCAATTTTGACTTCAACCTGCATAAATGATTTCACACCTCCTTCCCTGGAGCGCGTCTGTAAAATGCTTTCTCCCGACGCGTTCATCTTTATGGCTATAGTATAGGAATATTTGCGGGCGATTTCCATTGTTTTACCACAGGTGGTCGATTTAAAGGTTTAAGTGGTATCCACCCGGCGCTTCTGTTTAAATTCAATTTGCTGTCTTCATTTTTTGTACAAATTCACAAAAACCAAAAATAAATACGGCAAATAAATATTGATGATTGCTGTGAAAAAAGCGGTAGAATAAAATAAATTGTACAAGATATTCGGCCGGATATACTTTTTTTAAGCAAAATTACCAAAACAGTGTGCAATGAGTATATTGCACAAAGAGTAAACAGGGAGGTATGAATCTTGAAGAAAAAATTAATATCCCTTCTGCTTGCAGGAGGAATGATCTTGTCCATGGCGGCCTGCGGTAATTCCGACCAGGAAGTTTCCCAGAGCCAGACGGGCGGAAGCGAAAGCAGCGCTACGGGCAGCAGTGAGGCGGCCGGAGGCAGCGAGACAGCCGGAAGCAGTGAAGCGTCTGCCCCGGCGGATGACTTTACCTATCCTATGGAGCCTGTCACGTTTACCTTCAACGGCAGCGGCAGCGGCGGAACGGATTATTATGATGACAATGAACATCCCGCGTGGGCAAAGGATATCTATATTCATAAGGTAATGAGGGATAAGACCGGTGTCAGCCTGACTGATATCGGGGGAGCGGCAAGTTCGACCACCATGTCCGAGCAGTTCCTTCTGATGCTGGCGAGCGGGGAACTTCCCGATATTATCAATGCGCCCTGGAATGCTTATACGGGCGGTGCGGCAGCAGCCATTGAGGAAGGGTATATCGTGGATATGATGGAGTATAAGGACTGCATCCCCAATCTGCTGAAATACCTGGATGAAAACCCTGAGATTGCGGCCCAGGTGCTTACGCCGGACGGAAAGCTGGGCTTTGCACCCTTTATCAAGGCCAAGCCCATACCGGAGATGGGTCTGGTGATCCGTAAGGACTGGCTGGATGAGCTGAATATGGAAGCTCCCACCACCATAGACGAGATGCATGACGTACTGGTAGCCTTTAAGGAAAAGTATAACTGCAAATCGCCCCTGACCTTTGAAGCCAGATGGTTATTCCAGCAGGGAAGCGCCAATCCTTTGAGCAGCCCCTGGAACACAACATACCAGGAGTACATTTTAGACGGGAAGGTGCAGTTCGGCCCCCTGACAGAGGAGTACAGGGAATTTATTGCCACCCTTGCCCAGTGGTACAAGGAAGGGCTTCTTGACCCTGATTTCGCAAGCGTGGATAAATCCACTGTACAGGCCAAATTCTCCAACGGAGAGGCGGGTGTCAGCATCCAACAGTCCAGCAATATCCAGAACTGTCTCGACGCCAACGAGGGAACGGGATATGAGGTGCTGGCATTGGAATCCCTGGTTATGAATAAGGGTGACGAGCCGGAATTTGCACAGCAGTCCATCCAGCATTACGATGGCGGTATGTGCTATGCAGTGAGCACCACCTGCCCTGATATTGAGGCGGCCTGCCGTTACCTGGACTGGAGATTCTCGGAGGAGGGTCTGATGACCATGAACTTCGGAATCGAAGGAGTGACCTATGAGGTGGTAAATGGGGAAGTACAGCTGACAGACCTGGTTCTTCACAATGAGGAGACGCCGAATGCCAACAGTGCCAGGGATGAGATCGCCCAGAACAGGAACAGGGCGGGTGTTTCACTGGATATTTCCCTTGCCTACACGGATCAGCAGAAAGAGTGGATCGATGTGTGGACCGCCCACATGGATGAATACGTACTGCCCACCGTGCCCTACACGGCGGAACAGCAGGATGCCATCGGAAAGAACTGGGGAAATGTGGACGATTATTGTCAGGAAATGATTCTGAAGTACATTGTCGGCTCCTCGGATATTTCCGAATGGGATTCCCTGGTGAACACCATTAAGGGAATGGAGATCGACAAGGTTCTGGCAGCGAAGCAGGAAGCTTATGACGACTATCTCCAGAGGGTGGAAGAACTGAAGAAGTAGAGACGTTGTGCACCATAACAGAAAAAGCGGTAGCAGCGAAAAAAGGCGGCAGCCGGGTTTGAGCCTGTCTGCCGCCTTTAGAGATTATCATGTGAGGAGGTTGCAATAAGGAATGAAAGAGAAAAACCTACAGCCGAAAAGCCGAAAATACATTATGGCGAAGGATTTCCGCAGGAACAGGATGCTCTACCTGATGGTCCTTCCGGTGGTGGCCTTTTACATCCTGTTTTCCTATGTCCCCATGTCGGGGATCGTCATTGCGTTTAAGGATTACAAGCCCATGCTGGGAATGTGGAGGAGCCCCTGGGCGGACAATGGGGGATTGGGCAATTTTATGGAGTTTTTTGCCAATCCCTTTTTTGGCAGGATCCTGAAAAATACGTTGCTGATCAGTCTATATTCCATTATTTTCAGCTTTCCGGCCCCGGTCATACTGGCATTGCTCCTGAATGAAATACGATTCAAAAAGTGTCGAAGGGTGGTACAGACAGTGAGCTACATGCCCCACTTTATCTCCCTTGTGGTGGTCTGCGGAATGGTGAGACAGTTCTGTCTCAGCGATGGACTTTTCAATAACCTGTTCCAGCTTCTGGGCATGAACAGCGGCAATTCCTGGCTGCAGATTCCCGAAGCCTTCCGCACCATTTATGTGGGCACTGATATCTGGCAGGCCATGGGCTGGAACAGTATTATCTATCTTGCGGCCATCGCAGGAGTGGATCATCAGCTCTATGAAGCCGCTGAGATCGACGGGGCGGGAAGGTGGAAGAAGCTGCTTCACATTACCTTTCCCACCATTCGGCCCACCATTATCCTGCTCCTGATCATGCAGGTGGGGAAGACCATGAATGTGGGTTATGAGAAGATCCTGCTCCTGTACAATTCCACAATTTATGAGACGGCGGATGTGATCTCTACCTACACTTACCGGAAGGGTCTGCTGGATTTCGATTACAGTTATTCCACGGCAGTGAATCTGTTCAATTCCGTCATCAACTTCGCACTGGTCATCATTGCCAATAAGATCAGCAGCAAAGTGTCGGAAACAAGCCTGTTTTAGGGAGGTGGGAAAAGAGCATGGCAACAAAAACGAAAAACAATCTGAAAAACAATAAGTGGGTTCCCTGGATCCCGGATGTGATCATGGCGGCGATTCTTCTGGTAATAGGAATCATTATGGTATATCCTGTATTGTATGAGGTGTTTGTATCCCTCAGTGATTCCGTGCAGTTTGTCCGGCAGAGGGGAATCATGCTGCGGCCTGCGGGGTTCAGTACGCTGGCCTACAAGATCGTATGGGGCGCGAAGCCGATCTGGACAGGATTCCGGAATACCCTCTTTATCGAGGCGGTGGGCCTTGTGATCAATCTGACACTGACATCCTTTGGCGCATATTTCCTGACCAGGAAAAATGTCCTCTGGAAGAAGCCGGTGAATATCCTGATCATTATTACCATGTATTTCTCCGGCGGACTGATTCCCACTTACCTGACCGTAACCGGCTATGGCCTGGGCAACAGCATCTGGGCGCTGATCCTGCCGGCTGCCATGAGTACATATAATATGATACTGCTCCGATCCTACTTTTCCACGATTCCGGACAGCCTGGCGGAATCGGTGATGATGGACGGAGGCGGACATTTCACGATCCTGTTCAAGATATTTATACCGCTGGCCAAGCCCGGAATGATGGTAATGCTGCTGTACTATGCGGTGTCCCACTGGAACAGCTGGTTTTCCGCGTATATTTACCTGAGGGATGTGGACAAAGCTCCCCTGCAGCTGGTTCTCAAAAATATGTTTGAGGAAGAATCTTCGGAGCTTTTAAAGCTGATTAACAAGTATGACAACTTTGACTCTCTGCAGGAGACTGTGAGAGCCGCCATGATGGTGGTATCCACACTGCCGATCGTGTGTCTGTATCCCTTTCTGCAGAAATACTTTGAGGGTGGGATTATGATCGGTTCTCTGAAAGAATGATCGCAGACGGAGCCGGAATGAAACAGATTACTAAAAACGTAAACAGAAAAATAAAGGGAAGAACGATTATTACCTGGGCAATTACTTTCACGGTTATCTCCGTGGCACAGTTCCTGGTGTGGATACTGGCCACGGAGACTGTGGTTCACATCGTGAAGCGTCAGACCGATGAAGTATACGGAAAGGCCCTGAACCTGCTGGTGCAATCCTACGATAACAGCCTGGAATCTGTCCGTTCCATGCTGAATGTAATGTCTCTGGATAAAGAGATTGTAAAGGAACTTGACGGTTCCGGGGATGTATGGCAGAATGAGATCACCAGGAGAAGGCTGGTATCCTACAAAAGCCAGTATTCTTACATTGAAGACATATTTATCTATTACATAGATGAGGAACGCGTTATTTCGTCCAATACAGTCGCGTCCGCCCGCATGTTCTTTGATGTTTACGGGGACATGGATCTTACGTATGAGGAATGGCAGGAATATATGAGACAGGACTTCTCCCAGCAGGATGTGTCGCGGAAGAACGCGGCTGGGAAGGAAACCCTGTGGATCCTGCATACCTGGTCCGGCTTGTCCGAAGGTACTTCCGGTGCGGTGGTGGGGGTAAAGTTTAACACTGCCTACATACAGGGACTGGCGGATCATTTCAGTGAAGATCACTATGTGGGTGTCACCATCCGCAGCGGGGAAGGCGATCTGGTGGCGGAATCCGGGAATATGGAGGACGTGAGGCAGGAGAGGAAGGTAGTCAGGACAGGGGAGGGCAGTGGCTGGACGTATACTGCCTATATGTCGGATAAGGCCATCGGAACCTATGAAAAGGGATTTCTACCCATTCTCTTTATTGGTCTCGGGGCGGAAACCCTGGCGCTGGCGTTTGCCTGTTCCTATTTCCTGAAGACAAATTACAGTCCCTTTACGGAACTGATGGAATATGTGAATAAGCAGAACCCCAAGGAAATTACAGACGGCTCCGAATATGTCTATATCAGGGATTCCTTTGAAGAGATTGTAAAGAAATCAAAAGAGGACAAGGAAGAAATCATCAACAGGCTGAACCGTCTGAGGATCTACCACTTAGTGCATATTATGAAAAATGATATTCCCATAGAGAAAGCTGACAGGCATATACTGGAAGAAATGCAGATGGGCTATATATTTGACTGCTGCGCCGTATTGCTGGTCTCAGGGGATATACAGGACTATGTGGAGAGACGGAAGGACAGCTTCGATATCCTGCAGACAGCAGGGATGGGAATGGGGAAGGACAGCACTGTGCACGGGTGCAGCTTCGTCCATGAGGGCATGATCGTATGTGTGTTCCGGCTGGACGAAGAGCCGGAAGAGATCAGGAGGAAGCTGGATCGCCTGTGGGAGAAGGCGGAGGCTGAGATCACGGGACGGTGCGTGGTGGCAGTGAGCTCCCTTCAAAAGGGATGTAACCGGCTGGGGAAGGCCTATGAGGAGGCACAGTTTGCCATGCAGGGGGCCAGGAACCTGTCTCTGACAGGCATCCTTCTATACGATGAGGTCAGGAACAATGTCAAGGAATCCGTGCGTGACAACAGGGATGATTCCATTGTGCGGCAGGTTCAGGAATATATATGGCAGCATTATCAGGATCCTGACCTGAATGTGGGGCAGATCTGCGAGGAGATGGAGAAGTCCGTCTCCTATATATCCAGGCTTTTTAAGGAGAAAACAGGACAGAATATCCTTTATTATATTAATATGGTGCGCATTGAGAATGCCAAAAAGCTTCTCCGGGAATCCCGGGAGGATGCAGGAATAGGAGAGATCGGAAAGGCCACAGGCTTCACCAACTGTAATTCCTTCATCCGGATCTTTAAAAAATATGAGGAGATCACCCCCGGAAAATACAGGGAACTGAATCTGTTTGGTTTAATGGATAAGAAATAGGGCTAAATTTGAATGGAATGTCCAGGTATTTAGGGGAAAACAACCAAATGCTGAGTAGTATGCGTGTTGAAGCACACAGGGAGGTTTAGGCATGAAAATATATCATATTACGGACGCGCCGCTGCGCATCTATGGGCTGGCAGTGGCGGACAGGGAAAATCGCCGGTACTGGAAGCTGCCGCCGGAGGTTCTGGAGCGGTTTCCGCAGTATGAATTCCTGGGCAGGAGATGTGCAGGCGGCCGTGTGCGGTTTTGCACGGATTCGGACAGGCTTCTGGTCAGGATGACCCTTGCCGAGACAAAGGAGGATCTGAATATTCCCCTGTCCGGATCCGCCGGGGCGGATATTTATCTCGGAAGTGGAAGGGACTCCCGTTTCCTGGGATATGTGGCTCCGACGGTGCATGTGATGCATGAGATCACGGAGGAGAAGGCCTTTCAGCTGCCCGGAAGTATGCAGACGGTTACCATCAATCTTCCCAGGAATGACCACCTCCTGTCCATGGAGATCGGAATCGAGGACGGCGCTGTCATGGCGGAAGCGCCGGCATATGACATAGGCAGGCCGATCGTGTTTTATGGATCCTCTATCACTGAGGGGGGCTGTGCGTCCCGCCCGGGGAATGCCTATACGAGCATTGTCAGCAGATGGCTTGATGCAGATTACCGGAATATGGGTTTTTCCGGCAGGGCCAGGGGAGAGGCGGAATTTGCGGAATATCTGGCGGGAAGGAAGGATATGAGTCTGTTTGTCATGGATTATGACCACAATGCCCCTGATCTGGAATTTCTGCAAAAGACCCATGAGCCGTTCTTCCATATTGTCAGGAAAGCGAATCCGGAGCTTCCCATTGTGATCCTGTCAAGGCCTGACACGGACAAGTTTCCGGAGGACAGCTGTAGAAGGAGGGACATCATCCGGCAGACTTACCGGAATGCCCTGGAGGCGGGAGACCGTAAGGTGTGGTTTGTGGACGGGGAAACCTTTTTTGGAGCAGAGGGGCGGGAGGAATGCACCGTGGACGGCACCCATCCCAACGCACTGGGCTTTATGAGAATGGCACAGACGCTGTATCCGCTGCTGGGTGGGATTTTGGGTAAGGCGTGTGATTAAGGGGATGGATGGAAAACTCCTATCAAGTAATAAGAATGGATAAAAAAGTATTAAAACGGATAAAAAAAAATAAAATGGATAAAAAAGTATTAAAACGGATAAAAACCTGTAAAAAAATAGATTTACGAGGTGAGGTTAAATGACAAAGGGACTGTTTTTCCAGGCAATCTTAAAGTTCGTGCTGGGCATGGTTCTCGTGGCGGCATTGCTGTTTCTTCCCGCAGGCACGATTCATTATTGGAACGGATGGCTCTTTATGGGCGTCCTGTTTATTCCCATGTTCTTGGCGGGAACCGTAATGATGGCCATGAGTCCGGAGCTGCTCAGAAAGCGGCTGAATGCAAAGGAGGAACAGACAGAGCAGCAGCTTGTGGTAAAGCTGAGCGGACTGATGTTTATCCTCGGCTTTGTGGCAGCAGGGTTAAATTTTCGCTTCGGCTGGCTCATATTGCCGGGTTGGGCGGTGGGGATTGCCGTTGCCGTATTTTTGCTGGCTTACCTGATGTATGCGGAGGTGCTGCGGGAAAATACCTATCTTTCCCGGACCGTGGAAGTGCAGGAAAACCAGAAGGTGATCGATACAGGTTTATATGGCATTGTGCGCCACCCCATGTACAGCGCCACACTTCTTCTGTTTCTTTCCATGCCGCTGGTGCTGGGCTCGCCTGTTTCCTTTGTGATTTTCCTTTTTTATCCGGTTATCATTGCGAAGCGGATCCAGAATGAGGAAAAGGTCCTGGAAGAAGGTTTGCAGGGATATGCAGATTATAAGAAGCGGGTGAAATACAGGATGATACCATTTGTGTGGTAATTGATTCCCGCGAGCAACGAGCCAAGTGGGCATGCTTGCATGCACATTTGGCGACTGCCGCGAGCTATGATACGGAGGAGGCTGTTTTCCCCATTGCTCAAAGAGCAATGTTTGCTCAAAGAGCAATGTTTGCTCGGATGCACCGACCCCATTAGGATGCACCTGTTTGTCTCTGTGTGTTGCGGTTTTTTACAGCCAGCCGGAATGCTTTTTCCATTGCCGGAGTCAGTTCAGGAGAATCATCATCAAATATAATTTCTCTCTTTGCGGCTTCTTTAATCTGTTTGATCTGTTCATCTGAAGGTTTCTGATTTCTATCTAAAGTAACTGTCCGTATCATAATAAATACTCCTGGTATAAAAATGTGTCAGTAAAAGCACAAATTTATTGATACCCGCGCCGCTCCGAGGGCTGTACGATGACGGAGACCGCCTGGCTGCCGCTCCACTCAAAGGCATAGGATTCGCCGGAGGCCTGACCGATGAGGTTTTTCCAGGACAGATCCGTGCGGATGGAGGGATCGCAGGCGCCGGACTGGCTCATCCAACAGATCACGGCATCCGGGTCCACGGAAATGGTGCTGTGGTTCTGGACATTGCTCAGCACGATGGGATTGCCGTCGGACAGGATCGCCACATAGGCACTCGGCCCTGTGCCTGTCAGGGTGGAGGTGGCAAGCCCTTTTTGTGAGAGGATGCCGCAGCCGATAAAGCGCACGTCGTATTTACAGTCCTGTGTAAAAGCCAAGATATTCTCTGATTCCACGGAGACGGTTTCCCCCTGGGCGAGCCTATAAACTACCACATGCTGCCCGAAGTTGGCATAGTAAGTGACGGAATCGCCGTTCATGGTCACCTTCATCAGCGGAAGGTTTTCGCCCGAAACACGCCGAAGCAGGGAACCCAGGGCCGCCTGTGCCAGGTTGTTCTGGGGACCCAGAAGCAGTTTCTCGAACTGGTAATTCTTCCCGTTCTGGCTCTCGCCGGCGATGAAAGCTCCGGCCTTGGTAAAGAGGACATCATTTCCGGTACAGGTTACTTTCAGGGTTAGTTCATTTACAGTCTCAAATTTTAGCATTTGTATACCTCCTTGCCCGTTTTGGCGGGCATTAATTCACGTTTGGGAAACTGCGCCGTCAGCTTTTTCTGTTTCGTTTCAAGTCTTTCAGGGCTAACCGTCCACCTGCACGCCATACAGGCTGCACAGGCCGGACAGATCTTTTGCAACGCCGTTTCCGATGGCGTTAAATTTCCAGATCCCATTGTGTAAATATATTTCCCCGATCATCATGGACACTATGTTTGTATAGTACTCATCCATCTTGAAGCTGACCAGCTCTTCCCGGCTGTCTCCGTCCAATATCCTGATATAGGCATCCTGAACCATCCCAAAGTGCAGTTTTTTCTCCAGGGCTTCATGAATCGTCAGGACAAAAACGATTTTCTTCACGGCAGGATCCAACTTTTCCAGACAGATGGTAATGCTTTCCCGGTCAGTAGTGTTTTCCGGACAGAACACAGTGCTGTGATCCGGGCTTTCCGTCTGGCCGTAAAATATGAACCAGTCGTCACCGGGTACTTTTCCTGTGTTATCCAGCAAAAAAGCGGATACGTCCACATCGCACTGTGCATTTGTCGTATTCCAGCCCAGGCAGACTTTCAGCGTATGGAGGGGAGCACTGTCCCCAAGGGCGGTCTTCTGCCCTTTCTGCACCATTTTCTGTAATGGGGGGACAGGTCTTGGGGCAGGCGCAGGAGCGGGCTGAGAAGATGCCGCAGATGGCGGTACAGAGGATGGCCGTGCTGCCGCTGGCTGTCCTATAGGCGGCTGCACTGCAGATGACTGCGCTGCCGCTGGCTGTCCCATGGGTGGCTGCACTGCAGATGACTGTGTTGTAGACGACTGTGCCGCAGATGACTGCGCCCTCGCCGATCCAGGGGCATGACGTTCTTTCCTGGTGTTAAGGGAATGGATCGTCTGCGCCTCCACTGCACCTTCGGTGACATTGTTGATGGATGAAAGGGAACTGCGGTCTACGGCTCCCTGTGATCTCATGGTTAAATTGATCATAGCGCCTCCTGTCTGGATGGTATGGTTATAAGGCTTTTGATATCCTTTTCCGTGCTTTCACCCGGTATACACTATTTCGGCAGAAATGAAAATAGCTGTGTATGTATCGGGTCTCGATTATATCTTATAGGAAATTCCGTCCTGGCCGGGGAAGAATGCGAAGCATTCTTCGAATTGCCTCGAAGAGGCAATTTTTTATCTTATAGGAAATTCCGTCCTGGCTTGGGAAGAATGCGAAGCATTCTTTTAAGTGCTTCGAAGAAGCACTTTTTTATAAGCTGACAGGACTTTATGTCGTGATTCCCAGGAAATTACCAGGGCGGTCAAGTCCAGCCAGGATACCCAATTGCCAGAAATTCCTCTTTTAATATTGCGTAGTTTAACTTATCATGCATTTCAGCATTTAAATAAACAGATCTTCTTTCCCTTCCCTCTAAGATAAAACCGCATTTACCTAAAAGCTTCTGGGCGCCTATATTGATATCCAGGGTATTTGCGGTGATTCTTTCCAATCCCAAATATAAGAATCCGTAATTCAGCATGAGCATTACCGCCTGTCTGCCATAACCCCTGGAACGGTATTCTATCTTGGACATACCTATACCGACACTGCATTTCCTGTTCACTCTGTCAATGTCCTGTAAGGCCACGTCGCCTATCACTGTTCCGTCGTTTTTGAAAATGCCCAGCCTAACATGCCGGTTCCCCTGCAGCTTTTGTATTTCGTCAAACCAGTCATTCGCCTTTTCATCAGAATGGCCGATATTAAATTCCTCTGTGGGATTATCAAAATCATATTCAGAATCATTCCATATTGTCCTACAGTTTTCCCGGCTTAATGTTGTCAAATAGATGTCTTTTTCCTGTAGTTTCACACTGCTCTCCTTTATTCCAATGCGCCGCTGACATTTTTCTTATTCTACCACACAACTGCCCCAAAAGTAAATAATGCCAGGGGTGGTTTCACGGAAATCAATTTTCAAAAACAGATAGATAAGATATAATGAAGGCATGGA
>CAOKWI010000071.1 GCA_948473115.1 uncultured Lachnospiraceae bacterium
TGCTTACTTAAACCTTCTAAGATTTGTGAGGTTTTAGAAAATTGATTTCCGTGAGAGAAACTATTGGGGGCTGAATCGGGACTGAACCGTTACAGTCCTCTTTACAAACCCTGGGAAATTCAGTATATTAATATAGTAGATTCTGCTTCAGCGACAACCGGTTGACATACAGATAAGACAAGGAGATCTCGATCATGGCATTTGCGCATCTTCACGTCCACACGGAATATTCTCTGCTGGACGGTTCCAACAAAATAAAAGAATATGTGGCAAGGGTGAAGGAACTGGGGATGGACAGCGCTGCCATAACCGACCACGGCGCCATGTATGGGGCGGTTGACTTTTACCGGACAGCGAAAGCGGAGGGGATCAATCCGATCCTGGGCTGTGAGGTTTATGTGGCGCCCAATTCCCGCTTTGACAAGGAACTGACCGGCGGGGAGGACAGGTATTACCATCTGGTGCTGCTGGCAGAGAATAATACCGGTTACTCAAACCTGATGAAAATTGTCAGCAAGGGCTTTACGGAAGGATATTATTACAAGCCCCGCGTAGATATGGAAGTCCTGAACCAGTACCATGAGGGTATTATAGCATTGTCCGCCTGTCTGGCGGGAGAGGTACAGAGATATATCACCAAGAGACTGACCGACGAGGCCAGGAAAGCGGCGAGGAAGTATGAAGCGTGCTTTGGCAGGGGAAACTATTTCCTGGAATTGCAGGATCACGGACTGCCGGATCAGAAGTTTGTCAACACGGAACTGTTGAAGATGAGCAAGGAACTGGACATTCCCCTGGTGGCCACCAATGATGTCCACTATACCTATGCTTCCGATGCGGATTCCCACGATATCCTGCTCTGTCTCCAGACCGGTAAGAAGCTGGCGGATGAGGATCGTATGCGCTACGAGGGCGGGCAGTATTACGTCAAGAGCGAGGAGGAAATGAAGGGGCTTTTCCCCTATGCCTGGGAGGCGGTGGAAAATACCCAGAGGATTGCGGACCGGTGTCACGTGGAGATTGAGTTTGGCGTGACGAAGCTGCCCCATTATGAGGTGCCGGAGGGGTACGATTCCTGGACTTATTTGAATAAATTGTGTGACGATGGCCTGGCGGAACGTTACGGCGACGGCAGCCTGCCGGCGGGGGAAACGGGTCAGACCCTGCGGGAGCGGCTGGATTATGAGCTTGGCGTCATCAGGACCATGGGGTATGTGGATTATTTCCTGATCGTGTGGGATTTTATCAATTATGCCCGCTCCAACGATATCCCGGTGGGGCCGGGACGTGGTTCCGCGGCGGGCAGCATTGTATCTTACTGCCTGAAGATTACCAATATTGACCCCATCAGATATAACCTGCTGTTTGAGCGTTTCCTGAATCCGGAGCGCGTGTCCATGCCGGATATCGACATTGACTTCTGCTTCAACAGGCGCCAGGAGGTCATTGACTATGTAGGCAGGAAGTACGGGGCCGATAAGGTGGTACAGATCGTGACCTTCGGTACGCTGGCGGCAAAGGGAGTGATCCGTGATGTGGGCCGCGTCATGGATCTGCCTTATGCGTTTGTGGATTCCATTGCAAAGATGGTTCCCAATGAACCGAATATTACCATAGACCGGGCGCTGGAGATGAATCCGGAATTTCGTAAGCTGTACCGGGAGGACGAGCAGGTAAGCCACCTGATCGATATGTGCAAGCGCCTGGAGGGGCTGCCAAGACATACCTCCATGCACGCCGCGGGGGTTGTGATCTGTCCGGAATCGGCGGATGAGTTTGTACCCCTGTCCAGGGGAAGCGACGGTTCCATCACCACCCAGTTTACCATGACCACGCTGGAGGAACTGGGGCTGCTGAAAATGGATTTCCTGGGTCTGCGCACTCTGACGGTGATACATGACGCAGTGGAATTTATAGAAAAGACCAGGGGGATGCACATTGACATTGACAGGATTGACTATAATGATCCCAAGGTGCTTGCATCCATCGGCACGGGCAGGACGGACGGCATCTTTCAGCTGGAAAGTGCGGGTATGAAGAATTTCATGAAGGAACTGCGTCCCCGGAACCTGGAGGACATTATTGCGGGAATCTCCCTGTATCGTCCCGGGCCAATGGACTTTATCCCGAAATATATCAAGGGGAAAAACAATCATGACGCGGTGGTTTATTCCTGCCCCCAGCTGGAGCCTATTTTAAAGCCCACCTACGGCTGTATCGTCTATCAGGAGCAGGTCATGCAGATCGTCCGGGATCTGGGAGGTTATACCCTGGGACGAAGCGACCTGGTACGCCGTGCCATGAGTAAGAAAAAGCAGGCGGTAATGGAAAAAGAACGGGCGAATTTTATTTATGGAAATAAGGAAGAAAATGTCCCGGGCTGTATATCCAAGGGAATTGATGAAAAAATAGCGAGTGGTATTTACGAGGATATGATGGATTTTGCTAAATATGCATTTAACAAATCCCATGCCGCCTGCTATGCGGTAGTGGCACTACAGACGGCTTATCTCAAATATTACTATCCCGTGGAGTTTATGGCAGCATTAATGACATCTGTTATTGATAATCCGAAGAAGGTTTCTGAATACATTCTCACATGCAGGGGCATGGGAATCCGGATGCTGCCTCCGGATATTAATGAGGGTGAGTGCGGGTTCTCCGTGACAGCGGAGGGAATCCGCTATGCATTGACGGCCATCAAAAGTATCGGGAGGGCTGTCATAGAGGAAATCATCGGGGAACGCGAGGAAAGGGGTCCTTTTACCAATCTTCAGGATTTTATTACCCGCACTGCGGATGTGGAAATGAATAAACGCGTCATAGAGCATCTGATCAAAGCGGGGGCGCTGGACAGCCTGGGAGGAACCAGGAAACAGTTCATGAGCGTCTATGTGCAGATATTGGATCATGTGGTCAGGGATAAAAAGAATAACCTGGCGGGTCAGATGTCTCTCTTTGACATTGCGGGGGACGGGCAGAAGGATGAATTCGACATCCGTATGCCCGATGTGGGCGAGTATTCCCAGGAGATGGTGCTTTCTTTTGAGAAGGAGGTTCTGGGCATTTACCTCAGCGGCCATCCGCTGGAGGCGGATGAGGAACTGTGGCGGAAATATATTACCCATACCACCAATGATTTCGCGCTGGATGAGGAGAGTGGAACTGTTTCCGTGCAGGACCAGTCCAATGTGGTTCTTGGAGGTCTGATTGTCGATAAGACCGTAAAATATACGAAAAATGACAAGATCATGGCTTTCCTGAGCCTGGAGGATCTGGTAGGCAATGTGGAGGTTGTGGTTTTCCCGAAGGATTATGAGAAGTACGGCAGTATGCTTCAGGAGGATGCGAAGGTATTCATCCGGGGGCATGCTTCTGTGGAGGAGGACCGGGACGGAAAACTGATCTGTGAGCAGATTGTCGGATTTGACGAGGCGGCTGCTGCCGATGGACAGCCACTCTTTCAGAGGAGGAGATGGAATCATAGCGGTTATACAAACGGCATGGGAGGTGGAAGGACGGAATCCCGACAGCAAAACTCCGCGCCCGGTCCGGGTCAGTCCCATACTGCGGGCAACGTGGATGCCGCCGCGGTTATGCAGCAGGGCAAGGTGCCCAGGGGAATCTGGCTTCAGTTTCCCGATGCTGACAGTTATTTTGCCAGGGAACAGGAATTGTTTTCCGCCATCGCGGATTCCGACGGTAATGACGACGTGGTGATTTATTTAAAGAATACCAGGGGGATCAAGGTGCTTCCTCCCAACCGGAGGGTCTCCGCGGATGAAGGGCTGCAGGACAGGCTGGGTGCGCTCTTTGGTACGGAAAATGTAAAAATTCGGTAACTACGTATTCTAACCTATTGAAAACAGGGAAAAAATAGATTAAAATATGGACTGAGAAATGTCTTCAGGAGGAAATATTATGGCAAAAGAAATCAAGACAATTGCTGTATTGACCAGCGGCGGGGACGCGCCGGGAATGAATGCTGCCATCCGTGCGGTTGTCCGGACGGCGCTTTTCAGGGGATTGAAGGTAAAAGGGATCAAGAGAGGCTATAACGGCCTTTTAAATGAAGAGATAATCGATATGGAGGCCCGGAATGTCTCGGATATCCTCCAGAGAGGCGGAACGGTTCTGGGCACTGCACGCTGTCTGGAATTTAAGGAACCTGAATACCAGAAGAAGGGAGCGACCATCTGCAGGAAACACGGGATTGACGGCATTATTGTCATTGGCGGAGACGGTTCCTATCGGGGTGCACAGGCACTGTCCAGGCAGGGGATCAATACGGTAGGGCTTCCCGGCACCATTGATCTTGATATTGCGTGCACGGACTATACCATCGGATTTGACACCGCGGTAAATACGGCGATGCAGGCCATTGACAAGGTAAAGGATACCTCTTCCTCCCATGAGCGCTGCAGCATCATTGAGGTAATGGGACGCAATGCCGGATATATTGCCCTCTGGTGCAGTATTGCCAACGGCGCGGAGGATGTGCTGCTGCCTGAGAAATATGATTACAATGAGCAGGAGATCATCAACCATATCGTAGAGAGCCGTAAACGCGGCAAGACCCATCACATCATTATCAATGCCGAGGGGATCGGACATTCCACTTCCATGGCCAGGAGGATCGAGGCGGCTACCGGCGTGGAGACCCGTGCCACCATACTGGGGTACATGCAGAGAGGCGGCAGTCCCACTGCAACAGATCGCTTCTATGCGTCCATTATGGGGGCATATGCGGTGGATGTCCTGCTTCAGGGAAAGACCAACAGGGTAGTTGGTTACCGGAAGGGTGAGTTTGTCGACTTTGATATCGAAGAAGCATTGCAGATGAAGAAGAGTATTGACGAATATCAGTATGAAGTATCCCAGGTTCTGACGATCTGATGGCCAATAATTAAATTTATATTTTACAAAACGGCTGTTTTTAATGTGACAGCCGTTTTGCAAATTTATGATAAGGGAATTCAAAAGGACATGGTTTCTACAACCTGAGGTGGGAGGAGCAGGCGGATGATCACCAGTTGTGCCAACGCGAAAGTCAAACAGGTCATACAATGGCAGAATAAGGCGAAGGAGAGACGAAGTGCAGGCATTTTTCTCACAGAGGGTTTCAAAATGTTTGAGGAGGCCCCCGGGGAAAGCATGCAGCAGATCTATCTCACAGAGGAGGCGCTGGAACGGATCCGAAGGGAACCTGAAACGGAACGTAAACTGGAAGAAGTCGGTTACGAGACTGTTTCAAGGGAGGTTTTTGCCAGGATGTCGGATACCCGGACACCCCAGGGAATACTGTGCGTCGTCAGGCGTCCCGGCTATACGCTGGAACGGGTTTTAAGGTCAGGAGATCCTCTGCTGGTGGTATTGGAAGAACTGCAGGATCCCGGCAACTTGGGCACTATCATCAGAACAGGGGAAGCAGCGGGAGTAACAGGTGTTATAATGAGCGCTGGAACGGTGGATCTCTTTAATCCCAAGACCATCCGGGCTACCATGGGTTCCGTTTTCAGGGTTCCCTTCCTGTATGTGGATGATCTGCCGCAGACGGTGGAGCAGCTGCGGCAGGGAGGAATCAGTGTCTATGCGGCGCATCTGGAGGGAAAAACATATTATGATGATGTTTCTTTTCTGGGACCCACGGCTTTCCTGGTAGGAAATGAAGGAAACGGACTGACGGAAGAGACGGCTTCCCGGGCAGATCGGTATCTCAAAATCCCCATGGAGGGCAGGATAGAGTCTCTTAATGCGGCTGTTGCGGCTTCCCTCTTTATGTATGAGACACACAGGCAGAGAAGTTCTTCCCGCACTGGAGAACGCTAATTACCGCGTGTTTGTGCCTGCCCAAGGAGCCGGGCTTAGCCCCTCCTGTCGGCATGGCGGATCGTTTGAAATGAGAAAGGCAGGGCTATTCAATATGAAAATAGGTTTTATCGGATTGGGGAATATGGCGGGAGCCATGATCGGGGGAATGCTTGGAAAGAAGCTGGCAGCGCCGGAGGACATCATCGGTTCGGCCAGGACAGCCGCCACCAGGGAGAAAGTCAGGGAAAAGTACAAGGTGCAGACGGCGGAGACCAATGCGCAGGCGGCACAGGAGGCGGATATTCTGTTTCTTGCGGTGAAGCCGATCTTCCTGGAAGAGGTGATCGCTGAGATCAGGGAAGCGGTGAAGGCGGATGCCCTGGTGGTCAGCATTGCCGCGGGCAGGGATTTGAAATTCTTAAAGGAAGCCTTTGCCAGACCGGAACTGAAGATCATACGCTGTATGCCGAATACGTCGGCACTTGTCCTGGAGGGCTGTACCGGGATCTGCGCGGGGGAAGAAGTCCCGCAGGAAGACCTGGACAGGGTGGTAAGGCTTATGGAATCTTTTGGCAAGGCGAGCATTGTACCGGAAAGGCTCATGGATGTGGTAGTGGGGGTCAGCGGAAGTTCACCGGCTTATGTTTTTATGTTTATTGAGGCCATGGCGGACGAGGCCGTGGCGGAGGGAATGCCCAGGAAGCAGGCTTATGAGTTCGCAGCGCAGGCGGTGTTGGGCAGCGCTAAAATGGTGCTGGAGACGGGGATGCATCCCGGGGAATTAAAGGATATGGTCTGCTCTCCCGGCGGAACCACCATCCAGGCGGTAAAGGTGCTGGAGGAAAAGGGTATGAGGGCGGCGGTCATGGATGCCATGGAAGCCTGTATCGGGAAATCCAGAAGCATGATGCAAAAATGATACAAAAACTTGACAAATATTTCTGCCTTTGCTATGATGTGTCTGTAACAAATTTAACAACTTCGTAATATTTTTAACAAAAGAAGGAAATAATCATTGTTAATATTTGTTAGGAGGTAGATAAAAATGGCAAAATGCAGAAAGCTGTTTGCCGCGTTGGCGGGGGTAACAATGTCACTGCTTCTCTTTGTGGAAGCGGGCATGACCGCACAGGCCAGCGGCACGGATTATCTGGATAATATGCGTGGGGGCATTGCATCGGTATTGAATCCCGGTTCGACAAATTCTGCCGATGTTGTAAGCGCCACGGCAAGGGAACTGAATATCGAATTGGAAACGCAGGAGGAAGAGGAGATCGGCAACCTGGTCATGGCCAATGTGCAAAACGCGTTGAATGTGAGGAGCGATGCCAGCGAAGAGGCATCAAAGGTGGGAAAGCTGTACAAGGACTGCGGCGGAATCGTTCTGGAGAGGAGAGACGGGTGGACCAAGCTGCAGTCGGGCAATATTGTCGGCTGGGCGTCGGACGAATACCTGCTATTTGGGGAAGATGCACGTGCCCTTGCTGATGATGTGGGCAGGACGATAGCCACCGTTGATACGGAGACGCTTCGTGTCAGGACTGCCCCGGGAACGGACGCGGGAGTCCTGGGACTGCTTCCCAAGGGAGATATCGTGGAAGTCCTGAGTAAAGACGATGCAGGCTGGGTCTGCATCGATTATGAGGGCGGGGACGGCTATGTGTCAGCGGAATTTGTCACATTGGATTTCCAGATTGATGCGGGAGAAACGATGGAGGAGATCAGGATCCGCGAGGAAGCTGAGAGAGAAGCAAAGCGACATGTCAATTATGGCGCTTACACCACAGACGCGGATACGACCCTGCTGCTGGCGGCGCTGATCCAGTGTGAGGCAGGCGGAGAATCCTACGAAGGCCAGGTGGCAGTGGGCGCGGTGGTTATGAACCGTGTCAGAAGCGGCGCTTATCCCAACAGTATCCACGGCGTAATCTATGCTTCCGGGCAGTTTACACCGGCCCTGAATGGCAAAGTGAATGCGCTGTATGAATCCGGCAGGATCAAATCCAGTTGTATTCAGGCTGCGGAGGAAGCGATTTCCGGCGTGTCGAATGTTGGCGATGTCACACATTTCCGCCGCAATAACGGCCGGGACGGCATTGTGATCGGTAATCATGTGTTCTATTAAACAGTATTAGAAATGGCATCGGCAAAAGAGATATTGGATGATATGGCGGGGGCAGCACTGTGCGGTGCTGCCTTCCGTGTGTTATATGCGACTCTGGTTGGAGGAAGCGGCCATTTCCCATTACGTTTCTTACCCGCGCCGCCGCGAGGCATTTTCACGCTTTTTCGCGTGACAAACCCGGCGATTAGGAATAATTGCTTGCCTGAAAGTCTGTTTTGTAGTAAACTGAGAATGTATCGGTTGAGATGATGCCAGAGGGAAGGGAGTGATCAAATGACCGAGATTATGACGATGATGATCATCTGGCTTGTGGTTCTGATCCTGGCGGTGGTGGTGGAAGTCCTGACCATGGGACTGACCACGATCTGGTTTGCAGGCGGCGCGCTGGTGGCGATTGTGGCCACGCTGCTCCATGCGCCCATCGCGGTACAGGTGCTCCTGTTCTTTATCGTTTCCCTGCTTCTTCTGTTCTTTACCAGACCTGTGGCAGTGAAATATTTTAACAAGGACCGTGTAAAGACCAATGCGGAAAGCCTGGTTGGCCGGCAGGCAATTGTGATCAGCGAGATCAATAATATACAGGGAGTCGGGCAGGTGACTGTGAGCGGCCAACAGTGGAGTGCCAGGAGTATGGAGGATCCTGTTGTCATTCCCGCAGGCGCCGTGGTAAATGTGGTGTCGATCAACGGTGTCAAACTGATTGTGAAGGCGGATGAACGGATGAAGGATTTGAATCCCGCCCCGCCCGCCGTGCCGGAACCGATGAGTGTGTCGCAGATGGAGGAACTGGAGGAGAAGCGGTCGGAATAGGGATCTGTTAAAAAAAGAGTGCCCGCAGTCGGCACGGAAAGAGGTAAAATATGGGCTTTTTAGGATGGTTAGTTGCGGTACTTGTAGTGTTGGTGCTGGTGATCTTTGCTTCCTGTTTCAAGATCGTTCCGCAGGCGCAGGCTTTTGTCATCGAGCGCCTGGGTGCTTATCAGGGGACGTGGTCTGTGGGCTTTCATGTGAAGATGCCCTTTGTTGACAAGGTGGCAAGACGGGTGAATTTAAAGGAACAGGTAGCTGATTTTCCTCCCCAGCCGGTTATTACCAAGGATAATGTCACCATGAGGATCGACACGGTTGTATTCTACCAGATCACTGATCCCAAGCTGTTTACCTACGGTGTTGAGAACCCAATGATGGCGATTGAGAACCTGACGGCTACCACCCTTCGTAATATCATCGGTGACCTGGAGCTGGATCAGACCCTGACCAGCCGTGAGACGATCAATACGAAAATGCGCGCTGCCCTGGATATTGCTACCGATCCCTGGGGCATCAAGGTAAACCGTGTGGAACTTAAGAATATCATTCCTCCCGCAGAGATCCAGAACGCCATGGAGAAACAGATGAAGGCGGAGCGGGAGAGACGTGAGGCGGTTACCCGCGCGGAAGGTGAGAAGAAGGCAAAGATCCTGGAGGCAGAGGGCGCCAAGGAATCCGCGATTCTTCGTGCAGAGGCTGACAAGCAGTCGGCGATCCTTCGCGCAGAGGCTGAGAAAGAAAAGATGATCCGTGAGGCAGAGGGTGAGGCGGAGGCCATCCTGAAGGTGCAGCAGGCCAATGCAGAAGGAATCCGTCTGCTGAAGGAAGCCGGCGCTGACGAGGCGGTTTTGAAGATGAAGAGCCTGGAGGCATTTGAGAAGGTTGCCGATGGCAAGGCGACGACTATCCTCCTTCCTGCCGAACTGCAGGGTATTGCCAGTGTTGCGGCGGCTTTTAAGGAGACCGTCAGCAGAGTGGCCACAGAGTAAGTGAAAAGAACAGAATCATTGTGATCAGAATATTTCAAACAGCCGGTTTCGTGTGAGCCGGCTGTTTTGTTTTACCGTAACAGTTCAGCCTGCGGCCAAACTGTTACGATGATGCACACAAAATGAGTTTGCAACTCATTTTGGCGCCTGCAAGTCTCGCAAAATTGCACAGGAGTGTGTCCCCATGGGACACACTGCAATTATTGGCTTCGTGGTGCCGTATGGCTGACTGTTGCGTTTTACCAAAAAATGTTATTTCTTTTACTTGCAATTGTATGCTTTGTTTGGTATATTGTAGGTGTATATGTTAATCAAACTTTAAGAAATACACATTGAAGAGACAGGAGCAAACTGTGAAAAAAGAAAAAAAGTATGTAACCGCAGAGGAAAGTGTCAGCTGTCAGAAGGTAGCAGATGCGTTTGATGAGTTGTATGAGAATGAAGATATAGTGGTGCTGAATGCTGGAAGATATGGATTTGTGAAACTGCAGTATTATGAAGTCCCTATGGGGTTCAGCGAGGTCGTGACTTACACGGACAGCCGAAGCCTGTTTGATGATCTCTGGGAGGAGTGGCTTACAACGCAGCTGTTGAACTGGGCAGCCGGAACGCCCATGGCGGATATGGATAATGAGGATATCTTTCAATGTCTGCCGCAGGAGAAACAGAAGGAGTTTATTGAGAAAAGGCTTTCTTTTGCGGAGAAAGCCGGAATAGGGATCACAGATCCTGAAAAGATGTTTGTTGAGAGGACATTTGATCTTTTAGGGAACGGATAATGGATAAGAGATGGGCATCTGACTTGCGCCTGTGGGAAAAGCTTCCCACAGGCGTTTCGATTCAGTAGGTGGATTTCTACTTAATAACGGGTGATATACCATGCGGGGGTTGAAAAAATGCGGATTATGAAGTATATTAGAAAATATTAAAACATTCGGTATGATGGCATTTATGAGAAAGGCTGGCATCGGGAAAGGCGGGATGGAGAGAATGGATTTAAAGGGACGCGATTTTCTGAAATTATTGGATTTTACGCCGGAGGAGATCACATATCTGGTGGATCTGGCGGCAGAACTGAAGGACAAGAAGAAAAGGGGGATTCCCATGGACACGCTGCGGGGAAAAAATGTGGCGTTGATCTTTGAGAAGACAAGCACCCGCACCAGATGTGCCTTTGAGGTGGCAGCCCATGATCTGGGGATGGGAACTACCTATCTGGATCCCGGCAGTTCCCAGATCGGGAAGAAGGAAAGCATTGCGGATACTGCAAGGGTTCTTGCGGGCATGTTCGAGGGGATCGAATACCGCGGCTTTGGGCAGGAGATTGTGGAGGAGCTGGCAAAATACTCCAGGGTGCCTGTGTGGAACGGACTGACCAATGAGTTTCATCCCACGCAGATGCTTGCGGATCTCTTGACAATCCGTGAGCATTTCGGGCACCTGGAGGGGATCAGGCTGACTTATATGGGGGATGCCCGTTACAATATGGGCAATTCCCTGATGGTGACATGCGCCAAAATGGGGATGCATTTTACGGCCTGTACCACGGCAAAATATTTTCCTGATAATACGCTGGTGGAGCAGTGCAGGGAAATTGCAGCCCAGACCGGAGGCAGCATTACCCTGACGGAGGATGCGCTGGAAGGGACAAAGGGTGTGGATGTGGTCTATACGGACGTGTGGGTATCCATGGGTGAACCGGATGAGATTTGGACGGAGCGCATCAGGGAATTGTCTCCCTACCAGGTAAACAGAAAGATCATGGAGAATGCAGGTGAGAATGCTATTTTTATGCACTGTCTGCCGGCATTCCATGACTTGAAGACGAAAATCGGGGCGGAAATGGGACAGAGATTCGGCGTTACGGAGATGGAAGTGACGGATGAGGTTTTTGAATCGGAACAGTCGCTGGTGTTTGAAGAGGCGGAGAACCGCATGCATACGATCAAGGCGGTGATGGCGGCAACGCTGTAGGTCTGGAGGAAAATGTGAAATCAGAAATTTTGGCGCTTTTGCGGGAGCGTGGAGACTATGTGTCAGGGCAGGAGCTCTGCGGGCGTTTCAACGTTTCCCGTACGGCGGTCTGGAAAGCGGTAGGACAACTGAAAAAGGAAGGCTTCTCCATAGAAGCGGTGCAGAACCGCGGCTATCGGCTGGTGCAGGAGGAAGAAGTGTTCGGGCAGCATGAGCTGGAAAGCCGTATGGATACCCGATGGGCCGGGCATCCGGTGACTTACTATGAGGTACTGGACTCCACCAATCTCCGCGCGAAGCTGGACGCCGAGAAGGGAGCGCCCCAGGGCGCCCTGGTGGTGGCGGACATGCAGACCGCGGGGCGGGGCAGGAGGGGGCGCAGCTGGAGCAGTCCGGCGGGAACCAACGCCTATTTTACGCTGATCCTGAAACCGGATTTCGAACCGGACAAGGCGTCCATGCTTACACTGGTCATGGCGATGGCTGTGGCGGAAGGAATCAGGGAGGCTTGCGGTCTGGAAGCGCTTATCAAATGGCCCAATGACATTGTCGTCGGAGGGAAAAAGGTCTGCGGTATGTTGACGGAGCTGAGTGTGCAGCAGGAATATATCCAGCATGTGGTGGTTGGAGCGGGAGTCAATGTGGGCATCCAGGAGTTTCCGCCGGAGATTGCAGATACGGCGGCCTGCCTGGAGGAGGAATGCGGCAGACGGGTTCCCAGGGCCCAGCTGATCGTTCATATTATGAAGGCTTTTGAGAAATACTATGAGAAGTTTATGGAAACATTGGATTTTTCCGTGTTGAAGGAGGCTTATGACAATCGGCTGGTGAACTGTGGCAGAGAGGTCTGTGTGCTGGATCCCAAAGGAGAGTACACAGGCATATCCAGAGGCATCAACAGCGTCGGCGAACTGCTGGTGGAACTGCCGGACGGCTCGGAGAGGACTGTGTATGCTGGAGAAGTGTCCGTGAGGGGAATTTATGGGTATGTCTGATGGCTGGAGAAGTGTCCGTGAGGGGAATTTATGGGTATGTCTGATGGCTGGAGAAGTGTCCGTGAGGGGAATGACGGGATTGTCTGATGGCGGGGGCGTAAGAGGGGAGATTCCTGATTGTTTGCATCGCAGGCTTGGCCTGTGATATGCAGGGGGATATAAATGGATGAGAAGAAGACGGTGCTCTGCGGAGCCAACTCCTATGAGATGAAATATTACTTTAATGAGCAGTTCAACGGCATTCCTGAGTCCGTCAAGGAGGAACTGCATATTTTATGTGTGCTGTTCACCGAGGAGGTGGGCGGTGTCTTCGTCATTGCCTTTGAGGAGGACGGTAGTGTGGTGCTGGAGACGAATGCGGATGATGACGACATTTATTATGATGAGATCAGCAGCGGGTTGATGATTTCCGAAGTGCGCAGAAAGAGACAGGAGCTTTTCGAATCCCTGAGCCTTTATTACAAAGTGTTTGTTTTGAAAGAGGACATTTCAGCATACCTGAAAGAAGAGGAATAGCGATTCCGCAGGGCGGAATTACGGGAGGTTAGCATGATTCTGGTAATTGATGTGGGAAACACCAATATGACTCTGGGAGTCTATGACAAAGAGGCATTGAAAGCCACCTTCCGCATGACGACGAAGATCCCCAGAACCTCCGATGAGTACGGTGTCATGATTACCCAGCTTTTGGAAAATAAGGGAATAGAGGCAAAGGCGCTGGAGGGATCCATTGTGGCGAGCGTGGTGCCCGATGTGATGCATTCCCTGATGGGCGGGTTGGTGCGTTACACAGAGACGAAGCCCATGAGCGTGGGTCCCGGGGTTAAGACAGGGATCCGCATTGTGACGGAGGATCCCAGGGCCATCGGCGCGGACAGGATCGTGGACGCGGTGGCGGCCTATGAGAAGTACGGCGGCCCTGTGCTGGTTCTGGATTTTGGCACGGCGACCACTTATGACCTGATCACGGAAAAGGGTGAATTTGCTGCGGGCATCACTGCTCCCGGCATACGCATCAGCTCTGAGGCTCTCTGGACCCAGGCGGCGAAGCTGCCCAATATTGAGATCAAAAAGCCAAAGTCCATTCTGGCTCAGGAGACCATCAGCAGTATGCAGGCGGGGCTGGTGTATGGACAGATCGGACAGACGGAATATATTATCAGGAAAGTGAAGGAAGAGAGTCAGACTCCCCATATCAAGGTGGTGGCCACCGGGGGACTGGGGAGGCTGATTGCAGATGAGACGAAAAGCATCGATATCTACGACAGCTTCCTGACGCTGGACGGACTGCGGATCATCTATGACAAAAACAGGAGGTGATTCCTCCCGGTGCACTGACACGTTTCTAATGGATTAATGACTTGCCTGAATTTCCATCTGCCGCAGTGTTGCCGGTCAACCATTGCTTTAGCAATTTGATACCGCAGTGCCTCCCCTCGCCGCCTTGCAGGATGAAAACTTATCCTGCGCCAAACATACGGGCAATTAGGGTGGATGATACCAGCGCGTGGTTGAGAATTCGTTCCCGCCATCTGCGCGCCCCGCTTTGCGGTATCTCTGCTCCTTATTCGGTCAACGTAGCCCTCTACGCCTCCCTCATTCGGGTCATATTTGCCACAAATTGTCATGCACAGCTGACAGAAAGCAATTTCAAACACGCGCTAGAACGGAGAATTCCAATGAGCAAATTAAAGATCGGGAGCGTGACGCTGGACAACAATGTGATCCTCGCCCCAATGGCGGGTGTCACTGATCTGCCGTTCCGCCTTCTGTGCAGGGAACAGGGGGCAGGGCTGGTGTGTATGGAAATGGTTAGCGCCAAGGCGATCTATTATCGAAATAAAAATACGGAAAGTCTTCTGACCGTGCATCCGGAGGAGATGCCGGCGTCCCTGCAGCTGTTTGGCTCAGACCCTGACATCCTGGCGGAGATGGCAAAGCAAATCGAGGAAAGACCCTTTTCCGTACTGGATTTTAATATGGGCTGTCCCGTTCCCAAGGTGGTCAACAACAAAGAAGGCTCGGCGCTGATGAAAGATCCGGCGCTGGTCAGGCGCATTCTGACGGCAATGGTGAAAGCCGTGAAAAAGCCCGTTACGGTCAAGATCAGGAAAGGCTTTGACCAGGAGCATTGCAATGCGGTGGAGATTGCCAGGATTGCGGAAGACTGCGGGGTGGCCGCAGTCGCGATTCACGGCAGGACCAGGGAACAGTACTACAGCGGACGGGCAGACTGGGAGATCATCGCCCGGGTGAAGGAGGCGGTGAGCATTCCTGTGATCGGAAACGGGGATATTGACAGCCCCGGCTCGGCTCTGCGCATGATAGAACAGACAGGCTGCGACGGTGTGATGATAGGAAGGGCTGCTCAGGGGAATCCCTGGATTTTTCGGGAGGTTACACAGTTTTTGGAGAAAGGCATCATCCCGGCGGCGCCTGACCTGCGGGAAAAACGGGAAACGGTTCTTCGCCATGCGAAACTACAGCTGGAATATAAGGGTGAGTATACTGCTGTCAGGGAGATGCGTAAGCACCTGGCATGGTATACTGCGGGTTTGCCCCGTTCCGCCAGGTTCCGGCAGATGATAAATGCCCTGGACAACATGGAGCAGCTGGTCAGAAGTGTGGATACTATTTTCGGCGAAGCGTGAAGGAATGTGATAAATGCCGGAAAGCGGAGGGATACTATTTTCGGCGAAGCGTAAAGGAATGTGATATATGTCGGAAAGCGGAGGATATTATTTTTGGCGAAGCGTGAAGGAATGTGATATATGTCGGAAAGCGGAGGATATTATTTTTGGCGAAGCGTGAAGGAATGTGATATATGTCGGAAAGCGGAGGGATACTATTTTCGGCGAAGTGTGAATAGAATAGGGGTATGGACACGATTCTATACTTATATAAAAAGAGAGATGCGCAGAAACCTCTGGTGGAAGCGATCAGCCAGAAAACTTATCTGCTGGTTAAGATAGGGATGGATGTGGAACCCTATCGCTGGTTCCTGCAATACCTGCCCCATAAACGGCCCATGCCAGAGATCGATCCCGCTGAGGGAAGGCATTCGGAAAGACTGCGCTGGCTTGATCCCGGATTTTTTCGGGAGAGAAAGGAGCTCAGGGCGCGCAGGAGGGAATGGAAAAGGTATGAGGCGGCGATAGAGGAGCTGACAGACAGATGCCGCGGGAACATGGAAAGTCAGCTGGCTGAAATGATGGGAGAGTTATCGCGCTGTGTGGAGGAGTATTCTGACCGCTGGTGCGTGTATGACAGAGCAGTCAGGGAGGTTTTGTTTGGTGACAATCCTGTGGCGGAGCTTTGGCAGCGGGAATGGAAGACGGAGGAGTTTGCGGGTTATACGGAACTGCGGTGGGTCCAGCCTTTAATGTCCCGGCTTGTCAGCCCTCATTTTGTGGTGTTGGGGACGGCACCCTGCATTCCGCAGCTCCTGCAGCAGTGTGCAGGCAGGATGAAGAGTCTGAAATGGGTT
The DNA here is from genome assembly GCA_948473115.1 of uncultured Lachnospiraceae bacterium. Classification (GTDB taxonomy): domain Bacteria; phylum Bacillota; class Clostridia; order Lachnospirales; family Lachnospiraceae; genus Acetatifactor. Next base: position 16,192 of record CAOKWI010000071.1, read on the forward strand.
ATTGAGGAAGCCTATGGGCAGGCCCACAGGGAAGAGCTGGAGGATTTCGCGGAAAATTTCTATCAGGAGCAGGGGCTGGCGGTTACCGTGGAACAGGTGCAGGGAAGGCACGGCTTTGAAAGAATGCAGCTTCTTTGCAGGGAACCGGCAAATATCCTGGATTTTACCGGAGGTGATAAAATTGCCGTGGGATGGGCGGCAAAGGGAAGCGTTTGGCTGGATCTGTGGGCCTCGGAGGAAAAATGCCGCCGGATTACGCAGCGCAATGCTGGAATAGCCTATTTTTCCCTGCGGGAAAAGTGGCGGCAGACGCAAAAAATCAGTCATTACCTTGACACTGTGAATAAAAATGAGTATAATACCTAGGTCTAAACAGGCAGACTTACTTTATGGGATATAATAAGAAACAGGAAGGGTGTGCAATATGCAGGAGAAAAAAAATATCTTAACTTATGAGGGCCTCAGGAAATATGAGGATGAGCTGCATGAATTGAAGGTGGTAAGGCGCCAGGAGGTTGCCCAGAAGATCAAAGAGGCAAGGGAACAGGGCGATCTGTCGGAGAATGCGGAATATGATGCGGCAAAGGATGAACAGCGTGATATCGAATCCAGGATCGAGGAGTTGGAGAAGATCCTGAAAAATGCCGAGGTTGTCGTGGAAGACGAAGTGGATCTGGATAAGGTCAATATTGGCTGCAGTGTGAAGATCCTGGATATTGAATACAGTGAGGAATTTGAATATAAAATCGTAGGCTCCACCGAGGCGGACAGCCTGAAGGGCAGGATTTCCAATGAGAGCCCCGTGGGCAAGGCGCTGATCGGCGGAAAGATCGGCGATACCGTGGAAGTGGAAACTTCGGCGGGCGTGTTTGCATATAAGATATTGGAGATCCAGAGAAGCAATTAACTTTTTAAGATAAAGGAGTGACAGAAGTGGCAGAAGGACAGAATACGAATGTGCAGAATGTAAATGTACAAAATACAAAAGCGCAGAATGCAAACGTACAGAATGCAAAAGCGCAGAATGCAAACGTACAGAATACAAATGCACAGAATACGAATGCGCAGGAACAGGATATCAACCAGCTGTTGAAGGTAAGGCGCGAAAAGCTTGCAAACCTTCAGGAGGCTGGGAAAGACCCCTTTCAGATCACAAAGTATGATGTGACCCATCACAGTATGGAGATCAAGGAAAAGTACGGCGAACTGGAGGGGAAAACCGTCCGCATTGCGGGACGGATCATGTCCAAACGCATTATGGGCAAGGCTTCCTTCTGCAACATTCAGGATCTGCCCGGAAATATCCAGTGTTATGTGGCACGGGACAGTATAGGCGAGGAGTCTTATGCTGATTTTAAAAGGTATGACGTGGGAGATATCGCGGGCATTGAGGGGGAGGTTTTCACCACCAAGACCGGAGAAATCTCCGTCCATGCGTCAAAGGTGACGCTGCTCTGCAAGAGTTTACAGATCCTTCCGGAGAAGTTCCACGGATTGACTAACACCGATATCCGCTACCGCCAGAGATATACCGACCTGATCATGAACCAGGAAGTCAAGGAAACCTTTGTGAAGCGGTCCAAAGTCATCAGTGCCATCCGCCGTTATCTGGAGGATCAGGGCTTTCTGGAGGTGGAAACGCCCATGCTGGTCTCCAATGCCGGCGGCGCCGCGGCAAGACCGTTTGCCACACACTATAATGCGCTGGATGAGGATGTGAAGCTGCGTATCTCTTTGGAGCTGTATTTAAAGAGACTGATTGTAGGCGGTATGGAGCGTGTGTTTGAGATAGGGCGTGTCTTCCGAAACGAGGGACTGGATACCAGACACAATCCGGAATTTACGCTGATGGAGTTGTATCAGGCATATACCGACTATTACGGTATGATGGATCTGACTGAGAATATGTTCCGCTATGTGGCACAGGAGGTTTGCGGTACTACTGTGGTGCCTTACGCGGAGGAAATGATAGATCTTGGGAAGCCTTTTGAGCGGCTGACCATGGTGGATGCTGTAAAGAAGTACGCAGGAGTTGACTTTGACGGGATTCCCGACACGGAGGCTGCGAAGAAGCTTGCGGACGAGAAGGGCATTCACTATGAGGCGCGCCATGCAAAGGGTGATATCCTGAACCTGTTCTTCGAGGAGTTTGTGGAAGAGCACCTGATCCAGCCTACCTTTGTCATGGATCATCCTGTGGAGATCTCTCCCCTGACCAAGAGAAAACCGGACAAGCCGGAATACGTGGAGCGTTTTGAACTGTTTATTTATGGGAGAGAAATGTGTAACGCCTATTCGGAGTTGAATGATCCCATTGACCAGAGGGAGCGCTTCAAGGCACAGGAGGCGGCTCTGGCAGCGGGAGATGAGGAGGCCAACACCACCGATGAGGATTTTATGAACGCGCTGGAGATCGGTATGCCGCCCACCGGAGGAATCGGGTATGGTATTGACAGACTGGTGATGCTGCTGACGAACAGCCCTGCGATCAGGGACGTGCTGCTGTTCCCGACAATGCGGACTTTGGGTGAAAAAGACCAGTAAAATCAAGGGTTTCAGCGGTTTTGAGTTATGATTTACTACAAATTTACTACAAATTTGCTACGCATAATACGGAGTAATACCTGATAATACGTTTTGTGCGACATCCGATTTCATAGGGTATGTACCTTTAGGACACTTTCCAAGTGAGAATTTGGGAGTGTCCTTTTGTTATGGTCAAAAAGTAAAATCGGAGGTAGAAAGAATGAACAACACAGCGTTAAGAGCAGGGGCGCAGAGCGCCGACAACACACACATGGTTTTTACAGACAGCGAACATGAAAAATTTTATTATGAGAAACTGGAACAGGCAAGGTATCAGGACTGCTATCACAAGGCTTTGATCTATGTCCTCGGTATTTCTAAAGATACTAGGAACCATTTTAGCCAGATTTACGATATTAAGTCCGGGTACGTTAATCCAGAGTGTCTGCACCAGGGCTGGCAGACAAGCGGGAGCGTAAAGGTGGTTAGGCTGGCATTTAACCTTTACACAGACGGAACGCCAAGCGTTGATGACTATAAGCGCAAGGATGAGCAGATAGACGAGTGCAGGGAGTATTCCGTAAGTGATATTTTCTGTTGCGGCTACGCACTGTACTTCTGGCAGGGCATTCAGCTACGTTACCCGGAATACTGCCAAAAGCTACGGTCTATTGAGGAAATCCTTGCAGAAATGGAGAGGAAACGTGCTGAAAATACGACTAATGGGAACGAAGAATGACATTAAGTGGTTCGAGAAGATTCTGCAAAGACAGCCTAAAGTGGCTGTGACGGAAGTTTCCGAGTTGTATCGGAACAAGGGTACAAACAGGTATTATCGGGCTTATGTGGAAGTGCAGAAAGCCAATACCAAACAAAAAACAGATTAAACGGAGGGAAAAAACCATGTGTGCAGTAGATAAAAAATGCCGTGTGATAGCAGTTGCGAATCAGAAGGGCGGGGTGGGTAAAACCACCACCGCAGGCAATTTAGGGATAGGACTGGCCATGCAGGGAGAAAAAGTCCTGCTGATCGACGCCGATGCCCAGGGGAGCCTTACAGCCAGCCTTGGATTCAAGCAGCCGGATAAGCTGGAGATCACACTGGCGAATGTGCTGGAAAATATCATCAACGAGGAAGAAATGGAAGCGGGTTACGGCATCCTGAAGCACAGAGAGGGGATAGACCTCATGCCAGGGAATATTGAATTGTCCGGCCTGGAGGTTTCGCTGGTGAATGTGATGAGCAGGGAAATTGTGATGCGCTCCTATGTGGACATGATGCGGGAGAGGTACAGCTACATACTGATCGACTGTATGCCTTCCCTTGGGATGATTACCATAAATGCCCTGTCCTGTGCGGACAGCGTACTCATCCCCCTACAGGCGGCATATCTGCCCGTCAAGGGTCTTGAGCAGCTTGTTAAGACCATAGGCAAGGTTAAGCGTCAGATTAACCCCAGGCTGGAAATGGAGGGCATCCTGCTCACGATGGTAGATAACCGCACAAATTATGCACGAGAGATCGCAAGGCTGCTGGCGGAGAATTACGGAAGCAGGGTCAGGATATTTGACAGTACCATCCCTATGTCTGTCAGGGCGGCAGAAATATCCGCGGAGGGCGTCAGCATTTTCAGTCATGACCCTAAAGGCAAAGTCGCCGCTGCATACGGGGCACTGACCAGGGAGGTGCTTGGTTATGAGTAAGACGGGAAGCGCCTCAAAAATTAACCTTACAAAATTTGATGACCTGTTTGGTGGTGATGCGGGGGTAGTAGCCGGGGCTGAGCAGATCATCAGGGCTAAGCTGGAAGACCTTCATCCGTTTAAAAATCATCCGTTCCGTGTCCTGGAGGATGCAAAGATGGAAGAAACCACGGAAAGCATCAGGCAGTACGGGGTACTCGTCCCAGGCATCGTGAGGCAGAGGGCGGGGGGCGGATATGAGATCATAGCGGGGCACCGAAGAAAAATGGGCTGTGAGCGGGCGGGGCTGGATTCCATGCCTGTCATTGTCCGGGACTACACAGATGATGAAGCTACAATCATCATGGTGGATTCTAATATTCAGCGGGAGGACATACTGCCCAGCGAGAAGGCAAAAGCCTATGCCATGAAATACGAGGCCATGAAACACCAGGGCACCAAGGGAGGCTGTACCCTGGATGAAGTCGGGGAAGCCGCAGGGGACAGCCGGAAGACGGTGCAGAGATATATATGGCTGGCACGGCTCATCCCTGGCCTGATCGAAATGGTGGACGAGAAAAAGATCGGAATATCCCAGGGCGCTGAAATTTCCTTTTTGCCGGGGGAGGCGCAGGAGTGGGTGCTGGCTGTGATTCGGGAAACCGGTGCATCAGTCTCCAATACACAGGCAGCAAAGCTGAAAGAATACGGCAAGACTGGAGAACTTACGCAGGGAATGGTTCGCCTGATCCTGGCGGAGGAAAAGCCCAAGGAGAGGAAGGTCGTGATCAGGGGAGACCGGATCAATGAATTTTTTCCAGAGAATTTTACAAGCGATGACATAGAGGGTATCATCATCAAGCTGTTGGAGGAATGGAAGGACAGACAGTAAGGAGGACGGCAGAATGAACGGGCCATTGAATTTTGATTATTATTATGGCATTGAGGCAGAACAGTTTTCCTTTTACCGTGTTCCCCGCCTGCTGGTTAAAGATGAGCGTTTTAAGGGGCTTAGCAGCGATGCTAAGCTCCTGTATGGCCTCATGCTTGACCGCATGGCTTTGTCCATGAAAAACGGCTGGATTGACGATCAGAACAGGGCATATATTATCTATTCGGTGGAGAGTATCATGGAAGATCTGGGGTGTTCTAAACCGACTTGTATAAAAATCATCAGGGAATTGGATTGTGGAAACGACATCGGGCTGATAGAAAAAAAGCGCAGGGGACTTGGAAAGCCAGATATAATCTTTGTGAAGAATTTTTCATCATTGGACGGAGGGAACAGCGGCAACGGTTCCCAGGGAGGAAAAACCCCGTGTGCAGGGGCAGGCGAACCCTTTACTTCTGGAAGTAAAAAAACTGGACTTTCAGAAGTAAAGAATCTTGACTTTAGGAAGGAAGACAATTTTACCTCTGGAAGTAAAAAAGCTGGACTTCCGGAGGTAAAGGAAACCGACTCCTGCAAGGAAAGAGATTTTACTTCTGCAAGTAAAAGATCTGAACTGCCAGAAGTAAAGGAAATTCCCTCTAATTATACTTACAATAACCAGAACGATCAGATATATATCAATCCTATCAATCCATCAGGAGGACAGGCGGAGGATGGGATGGAGGATGGGAACGCATACATAGAGCAGATCAAAGCGAATATTGAGTATGATCATCACATGAAATACGATGGAAGGCAGGATAAGGGATTGTATAATGAACTTTTTGAAGTGATCTGTGAGGTTGTATGCGTCAGGCGCCCAACCGTGCGGATAGCAGGGGAGGAATACCCGTATGAACTTGTGAAAGCGAAATTCCTGAAACTGGACAGCGGGCATCTACAGTACGTCATTGGATGTATGCGGAATGCAACAAAGAAAATAAGCAATATTAAGGCTTATATGGTCACGGCGCTTTTCAATGCACCCTCAACCATTAACCATTATTATCAGTCGGAAGTGCAGCATGATATGTACGGTGGGGGCTGGGATAAAAAAGTCTGCAAATAAAAAGTCAAGCAGAAATTGATGAACTTTGAAAAATTTAT
>CAOKWI010000072.1 GCA_948473115.1 uncultured Lachnospiraceae bacterium
GTCAGCGGAACTTTTAGTTACACTTTGGTTACATTACGAAGATGATGTGTCGGAAAACCCCTTTCTATCAGTATTTTTTAAGTAACAATACTTCAAGTCCCATCTTCCGCACTGGGTTAAAGTGTGGAAAACCTTGATTTTATTGAGGTTTCCCTATTTTTTGTTACTGAAATAATTGGTTACAGTCGGTTTTTAGTTTATCCGTATATCTTTTTGTTTTCCATCCAAAATGTAATCTCTGTCCGAATAATCCTGCCAAATGATAGCCTATCCCCAATCCCTCTTGTGGCGGTTTTCCTATCATCATATACCTCCCAATTTTGATGTTTACGAGTAAATCATACTATAATCACACACATAATTCTATCAGATCAGATATACATCTCCATGACTTCTTTCTTCACGCTGAACCGCTGTACCCTTAATCTTGGCGTACTGTACGCTATGGAGTTCCTGCTTGGCAAGCATGAGCATTTCTTTTACCTTGACAGTTCTCCAAACGCATGTGTGTAAAAATCATCACATACTTTTTATTAAGACTTCTTTCCCCTCAAAGGCAAAGCCATATTTCCGGATTCGGTCGCCAGGGATTCCTCGGTTCTCCAAATCTGCTTGGTATTGCAATTCCTCAATCTGTTTCAGCGCGGCATCGGCAGTGTCCGCCAGCGATTTCTCTTCGCCGGAATCCCTGACTTTAAATTCTATAATAATTGCATTCCTATCACAATTATTTATTATGGCATTGTCTGTTCCGTTCTTCGGTTCCATTATCACATCATACCTTCCGAAGCCACTCTCCCGATTAGAGGTGATGATAGAGCGGTCTGCCAATTCCACCGCCAAACCCAGTACAAATCCGTGATAAAACCGCTCCGGCTGCGTCTCCATGGAGGGATTTCTTCCGCTGTCGAAATAGCTGATTGTGGCCAAAGCCACACGGTTCATGTAAGCGTTCATGGACTTTACATCACCCTGTAGCAGCGCCCTGATAAAGTCGTTGTAGACCGTCCCTGAACGGGTGAACCACTTCCGGATCATCTTCCGGAACATAATCTGTACTTCCTTGTTCGTCAGCGCCAGTTCATACCGTTCTGCCCCCGTGTCCCCATTGAATTCATAGTTCTCCGCCTTCAGATATCCGCTGGCCAGGAACAGACTCCAGATGGCATTCTCATCTACGTCCAGCTGGTCAAAAATAATCTGTTCATCGACTTCCTTGTACAGATGCTCCCCCTTCAGCAGATTTTCCATGGATACTTTTATGTCTGCGCTTCCCTCCCGAATCAGCTGATCCACCAGGCCGTTGCTGCTGGTGTTGACCCAGTAGGTAGAAAGCCGTCCTGCTTTCAAATAATTGATAATGAACCAGGGATTGTATATGTCCCTGCACTTTCCAAATGTAAAACCATCGTACCATTTTTTAACATCAATACGCTTATCCTGCATCCCGTACTCGTCCAGTGCAGCAAATACCTCTTCCTCTGTAAACCCAAAGCAATCCGCATACATCTCAGATGTTGACGTCACAACTGTCAAAAGGTTCAAGTCCGAGAAAATGGATTCCTTGCTGACCCTTGTGATTCCTGTCATAACCGCCCGTTCCAGATATGGATTCGTCTTGAACGTGGAATTGAACAGCCCTCGGATCAATTCCACCATCTCTTTCCAGTAACCGTACACCCAGGCTTCCTGGAGAGGCGTGTCATATTCATCCAGCAGGATAATTACCTTTTTCCCATAGTGACGGTACAGGAACTCTGATAGTGTCCCCAGTGATGAAATAGCTGAATAGTTATCCATATTGGCAGAAATATTTCACAAAACCACATACCCGATTAAAGATATTTCCTCAATTCCCCAACCAACTCATACACTCTTGTAGCCGGACACCTTTTCGACGGTGCCTCGTTATCATATGATTCATATTGCCGCTTCGCTCTCTGAATTGCGATATCCGTCCTGTCTTTAAACAAATCATACAAATTTTCAAGTGCTTTCTCATAGCCGCATTTTTGCTTCAGAATCTGCTGATACTGTTCACGACCATTATTTACAGTCAGTTCCTGAAAGTGCAGGACAAACCATAGTTCAATACATTCATTTGACCACGCTACTCTGTATTGCCTGTTTTCTCTCCGCTTTTCCGCACTATATTGTGTATTGTCAAAATTATCTAAAGGAAAATCATCTTTATCATACATCAACCAGACCACTTCCGCCTGCGGGAACTCTTTTTCAACCTGCGTTCTTGCAAATCTCAGCAACCCCTTTGTATTTCTGCCCGTACCTCGTACAAAAATTCTCGGACCGGACGAAAACTCATTATACTTTGCGTTGATTGCATCCGCAAAGCCTCTGATATAGTTCGGCTCTGTCTTTGTCCCCTCACTGATAATGTACATATAGGGCGGCAAATCATCAAGCAATTCCTTTTTCCGTTTATGCATCTTCGCATTGATTTTTTCCTGGTTTTTCCTCTGTTCGCTCACTTTCAATGGCTTAAGGCTCATTTTCGGCCTCCCAATTCAAAATTTTCCTGATATATGGGTCAGCTCCATAGCGTCCCTCCAAGTATTGTTTTCCATATGCTTCATCATTTCTGGGGATTAACCCATTCTCCTTTTTAAACGACACCAAAGAATAGAGTTTTGACGCATTCTGGGGGTTTAATGCACAAAACCAAATCTCGTCTCTCCGATATACCTCGGGCGACATCGTTGTAATATCATGAGACGTAAGCAAAAGCTGGGCTCCCTTTCTGTTGCTTTTAACATCCGTAAACAGTTCGATAATGTATTGCAATAACTTCGGATGTAGCTTTGCATCTAATTCATCGGCAATCAATAAGGTCCCCTTTTTTAGACACTCCATGATTTGTGTCAGACAGCTGAATAATTTTCTGGTTCCGCTTGACTCTTCTTCATAGGGTATTTCATACATCATGCCATTCTCTAATACATGCTTTGCATATAGCCCTATAATTTTCCCCTCAGCATCTTTTTCTTCACGCATCTCGCAGATATTGATGTCCATTTTTTGCAGCATTTCAAAAAATTTCGTTCTTTCTTTTTTATTCTTAGGAAGAAAGATTCTTTTTTCTCTCCTGGAATCGTCATAGTCAAGAAAAGCGATGTCCATGAACCATGCCATGACCTCATCCACTGGTTCTATATCATAATTTATAGCCACATGGGCGAGAAGCGGCATGGAACTTCTCATTTTTTCGACCGGTATCTCCTCTAATCCTTCCCCCAGCGCACACGCATCTGCTGTCCTTTCAAATATAACATCTGTATCTTTCTCACCCAATATCAGACGATAAAGATTCTCTTCCAAGATTTCATTGTGAAGATGAGAAATCTGATATCTGTACTGTTTCCCTTTTGTTCGAAACATGATGTCAAAACTGATAGGCATATCCTTACATTCAGAATCGAACTTATGATACTTTTCCTTGATTCTCATTTCTGAACTTCTTTTGACTATGGATTCAAAATCAGTGTCATTTTGCATTTGAGTCATAATAAACGGGCGCAGCAGCAACATGCTCAAATACTGCAACGCCTCTAAAACTGTGGATTTGCCTCCTCCATTGGGGCCATAGATTGCGAGCACTGGCAGGAACCTTTCACCATCTATTTTATCCTTAATGACACTCTTTTCATGATCCTTTATAGATTCCGCGGTAAAGTCCAGAAAAGCATCCCTTTTAAATGATTTATAATTGGAAAATGAAAATTGACTTAACATGCATCCTCTCCTTTCAGAATTCCGTTTTTTCTCATTTGTGTAACTAATATAACCATATTAGCAGATGTATATACTTATATCAATACCAAATTTGAGATTTTTCCTCAGGTATCTATATATCTACTTATGTTGTTATAAAAATAGGGATAAAGCATGGTAAATAATTTCCCCCACTCTATCCCCATCTTTCATTATTCTTCCCTTTTCACAGTTCACCCCTGCTCGAACTTCTCCCTTAGCTTCCCCAGCGCCTTCTTCTCTATCCTTGACACATAACTCCGCGATATCCCAAGCCTTACTCCTATCTCGCTCTGGGTGGCTTCCGGCATTCCTCCCAGTCCGTAACGAAGGATCAGGATTTCCCTCTCTCTGTCGGTGAGGCATTCGTCAATCAGTTTCAGCAGCATCCTGATATGATTGACTGTTTCCATTCTGTCCACAATATCCGGCTGCTGCTGTTCTATGACATCCATCAGATGAATCTCATTTCCTTCTTTATCCTGCCCGATGGGTTCAAACAGCGACACCTCCCTGGATATCTTCTTTTTCCCCCGAAGCAGCATCAACAGTTCATTATCAATACATCGGCAGGCATATGTGGCAAGCCTCCCTTTTCCGGCATCAAAGGTGTCCACCGCCTTGATCAGCCCAATACAGCCGATGGAGATCAGGTCTTCCATATCCTCGTCCACATTCTGGTACTTTTTTGCAATATGCGCAACCAGGCGCAGGTTGCGTTCTATCAGGATTTCCTTTGCCTTACGGGACTCCTCTCCGATCCCCTCTCTCAGCAGTCGGATATACTCGGCTTCTTCCTCTGAGGTCAACGGTTTTTGAAATGTTTTCAAACATAGCCTCCGTAGATCTCTCTTAACAATAGTTTATGAGCCAGTTTCGTCCATAGTGCCTGACCAAAAATATTAACGCATATTCGCCGGATAGCCGCTGCCCTTCCGCCCATTTCCCGGTCAGGGGAACAAGAACTGCGCCATGACCATATTGCTCACGTCCAGCCCTCTTCCGTTCAGGGGAACAAGAACTGAGCCATGACCATATTGCTCACGTCCAACCCTCTTCCGGTCAGGGGAACAAGAACTGAGCCATGACCATATTGCTCACGTCCAACCCTCTTCCGGTCAGGGGAACAAGAACTGAGCCATGACCATATTGCTCACGTCCAGCCCCCTTCCGGTCAGGGCGAGACGGGCGGGTTCTTCCGACGATATCCTGCCCCGATACTCCAGCAGGCCATCTTTCCTGTTTTTTTCTATGACCGGACCGTAAACCTCCTCCATACTTTTGCCAAATGCGTCCCGAAATTCCTGGGGTGATACGCCCTCCGTCATACGCAGCCCCAGAAACATAAATTCCTCCATCTGTTCTTCCACTGTCAGTTCCTGCATCTCCTCCCTTACGTTCAGGGGATCGGCCAGATAAGCCTCCAGGGAATCCCCGTTTCGGAAACGGCAGTTCCCGATCAGGGAGGCAGCCCCTGTTCCCAGTCCCAGATATTCCCGCCTGCGCCAGTAGCCGCAGTTGTGGCGGCACTCACAGCCCGGTTTCGCGTAATTGGATATCTCGTATCGGTGATAGCCTGCCTGCCCCAGAAGTTCCCCCGTCTTCTCATACATCAGCCTGTCGCATTCCTCATCGGGAAGCTGTAACTCCCCCCGCTGCGCCATCTCATAAAAAGGGGTTCCCTCCTCCAGGATCAGGCTGTATGCGGAAATATGTTCCGGAGCCGGTTCCAGGGCAAGAACCTTCTTCAAAGTAGCCAGATAGCTTTGCAGGGTCTGACCCGGCAGGGCGCTCATGAGATCCACATTGATATTGGAAAAACCGCACTTTCTGGCTGTATGGTAAGCCCCTAAAAACTGTCCGTAGGTATGGATCCGCCCCAGCGCCGCCAATTCCCTGTTATCTGCGGACTGCAGCCCGATACTCAGGCGGTTTATCCCCCACTGACGGTAAGCGGACAGCGTCCTCTCGTCCACCGTACCCGGGTTCACTTCCATGGTAATCTCCGCGTCCTCCGCCAGGTCATACTCCTCCCGCACCGTTTCCAGCAGCACACGGATCTGCTCCGGAGACACGACGGATGGGGTGCCTCCTCCCACAAAAACAGAGACTACACAATAGTCCCGGTAGTCTCCTGCCCTCTCCCCCGTCTCCCTGATCAGGGCCTCCATATACCGCGCCTTCGTTTTCCCTTCCCCGGGGGCGGAAAGGAAGTCGCAGTACAGGCATTTCCTGATACAGAAGGGGATATGAAAATATAATTCCAGTTCTCTTTTACTTGTCATCCAGCTTTAACACACTCATGAATGCTTTCTGGGGAATCTCCACATTGCCGATCTGGCGCATACGCTTCTTTCCCTCTTTCTGTTTTTCCAACAATTTCTTTTTGCGGGTGATGTCTCCCCCGTAGCACTTCGCCAGGACATCCTTACGCATCGCCTTGACCGTTTCCCTGGCAATGATCTTGCCGCCCACCGCCGCCTGGATGGGAATCTCAAACAAATGCCTGGGGATCTCGTCCTTCAGCTTCTCACACATTTTCCGGCCTCTCTCATAGGCGGAATCCGCATGGACGATAAAGGAAAGTGCATCCACCTCCTCCCGGTTGATCAGGATGTCCAGCTTCACCAGCTTAGACTCCTCATAACCCTTGATGTCATAATCAAAGGAGGCATAGCCCCTGGACCTGGATTTCAGGGCATCAAAGAAATCGTAAATAATCTCATTCAAAGGCAGCTCGTATTTTAACAACGCCCTGGTGCCCTCAATATATTCCATCCCCAGATACCGTCCCCGCCTCTCCTGACAGAGTTCCATAATGGATCCGATAAATTCGCTGGTCACCATGATTTCCGCGCTGACCACCGGTTCCTCCATGTACTCGATCACGGAGGGGTCTGGCAGGTTGGAGGGATTGGTCAGTTCAATGACCTCGCCGTTGGTCTTGTGCACCTTATAAACGACACCGGGTGCCGTGGTCACCAGATCCAGATTGTACTCCCGCTCCAGGCGCTCCTGGATCACCTCCAGATGCAGCAGCCCAAGGAAGCCGCATCGGAATCCGAAGCCCAGCGCAACGGATGTCTCCGGCTCATAATTCAGGGAGGCATCATTCAGCTGCAGCTTCTCCAGCGCGTCCCGCAGATCCGGGTATTTGGCGCCGTCTGCCGGATACAGGCCGCAGTACACCATGGACTGCACTCTTTTATAGCCGGGCAGGGGCTCTGCACAGGGACGGTCATCATCCGTCACCGTATCGCCCACCGCCGTATCCTTCACATTCTTAATGGAAGCGGTGATATAGCCCACCATTCCGGCGGAAAGCTCCTCGCAGGGGATGAACTGCCCCGCGCCAAAGTAGCCCACTTCCACTACCTCCTGCCTTGCCCCTGTGGCCATCATGCGGATCCTGGTACCTTTTTTCACCGTTCCCTCCATAATGCGGCAGAAAATGATAACGCCCTTGTAGGAATCATACAGGGAATCAAAGATCAGCGCCTGCAGGGGATTTTCAGGATTCCCGGAAGGCGCCGGGATCTTCGCCACCACCTGTTCCAGCACCTCCTCGATCCCGATGCCGTTCTTGGCGGAGATCAGGGGGGCGTCCTGGGCTTCCAGGCCGATCACATCCTCGATCTCATCGATCACACGCTGGGGTTCCGCGCTGGGCAGATCGATCTTATTGATCACCGGAAAAACGTCCAGGTCATGATCCAGCGCAAGGTACACGTTTGCCAGTGTCTGGGCCTCGATACCCTGTGCCGCGTCCACCACCAGGATCGCGCCGTCACAGGCCGCAAGGGAACGGCTCACCTCATAATTGAAATCCACATGGCCCGGAGTGTCGATCAGATTAAAGATATACTCCTCACCGTCCTGCGCCTTATACACGGTCCGCACTGTCTGGGCCTTGATGGTAATGCCCCTCTCCCTTTCCAGTTCCATATTGTCCAGTACCTGGGCCTGCATCTCCCTGCTGGTCAGAAGCCCTGTCTTCTCTATAATACGGTCCGCAAGGGTGGACTTGCCGTGATCGATATGCGCCACAATACAAAAGTTGCGGATCCTGCTCTGGTCTGATACTGCCATCTGTCGCTCCTCATTTCTGCTGTTCTGACTCTTCATTCCTTTTTTGTCCTCACGCTATTGTAGCAGAATTTTTCCTTATTGTCCAGATAGTACCATATCCAGGATATGCGCCAGGGGATCGCAGGCGTTCATGGCTTCCTCCACCGTATTATTCTGCGCTCCCAGCTCTATCAGCAGGCTTTGGGGACGCAGATGCATATTGTACCGGTAGCCCTTTAAATAAATCTTCCTCGTCAGCCCCGGATAATACTCCGCCGCCTTCAGCTGCATCTGGAAGGAAAAAGCCAGATTGGCATCCTGATTCTCATTGTAAAGATATGCGATATTTCCTGTTTTCCTGGTACGGCTCAGCCCGTTGAAAAACATGAATCTGGCCGTCGGCCTGCCGTCCAGATCCATCACCAGCCGGGTTCCCTCCGCCACGGAATCCCTGTGGAGATCGATAACCACCTGTATGGAGGGATTCTCCGCAAGCACCTGCTCTATCCCCGGCAGCGCCTCTGCATAGGCGTCATCCCTGACCGTGTCATACTGCACTGTGTGGTGCAGGACCTTATATCCGTATTCATCCTGCAGGATCTCCGTCAGCCGATCCCCCACCCCCACAATGGAAGTGCCCTGGTCTCCCGGTACGGAATCCGCAAACGCTTCCTGGGAATGGGTGTGATAGATCAGGATCTGGGGACCGTCCCCTTCCTTTGAAATGGCCATATCCCTGGCCAGAAGCCGTTCTACATTCAACTGGTCGCTTCCCGCCATGGTATTGGCATCGATGGTATAAAATTCCTGTACCAGGTTTTCATAACTGCCCAGCAGTTCCAGGTCGACCTGAGCCTGCTGCATATGCGGAAGAAAGGGCTGTCCTGCCCCTGGCTGTCCCATTTGCAGGGCCGCCTCGTTTTCTGCCCGAAACAGATCCTCCAGCGACTGTCCCTCCGCTTCTTCCCTGTTTATGTACAGGGGCACCTCCTCCCCCTCAAAGGTGCCCTCCTCCGCCTCCGCCAGGACAATCTCCCGAAAGGAACCTGACCCTTCAGGCTCCGGATCCATGCCAGCCGTATAATATTCATAAAAAGGGAGCAGACTGTCGATCTGCCCCTGCAAAAGCCAGTGAGTCTGATGCTCGCTGCCCTGCGCAAAAGAGAAAACCGGCACAAACCAGCCATACAGGGAATTGCCCCAATCCTCCGCAATCCCCTGATAAAGTGTGTCTTTCCACCCTGCCTTTTCCAGTTCCCGGGCTTCCTCAGCCCCGCAGCTTCCGGATACTGCCTGTAGTACCAGAAGCAGGAATCCCAGTATCACGAGATACTTTATCCTGCCTTGTAAAATAATATTGCGTTTTACAGGTCTGCACTTCCCTTCTGCCACCATCTCTTATGCATTATATGCCCGCCTGTCTCACTCCATTCGCATTTCCAGGGCAAGATTGATTCCCTCCGATACCGTGTAGCTGACCCGCTTGATCACTGCATCGATATCCTTTCCCGTCATATACATATTATTTAATTCAGAGAACACATTTCTGTGTTGTCCCAGATACTTCATACTGTCAAACTCTTTTTCGTCGCTGAGCAGCTTCTCCAGGGCATCCCCCACGATAGTGGCAGCATCCACCACCGTAGGAATCCCGATGGCCACCACCGGGATCCCCAGGCTCTCCTCTGTCAGCGCATTGCGGTGGTTCCCCACGCCGGAGCCGGGCTGGATACCTGTGTTGGTGATCTGTATGGTGCGGTTCAGCCTGCGGGTGCTGCGGGCTGCCAGGGCGTCGATGACGATCAGCAGATCCGGCTTCGTCTCATTCACCACCCCCGACACGATCTCCGCCGTCTCCATACCGGTCTTCGCCATGACCCCCGGCTCCAGCGCACTGATCAGGTTCATCCTGTCACAGTCATACGCCGCCTTGCCGTACTCCCTGACGATATGGCGGGTGATGAAGAGATTGTCCACCACCTGGGGACCCAGTGCATCCGCCGTCACCTCGCGGTTGCCCAGCCCCACGACCAGTATGGACTGCTCCTGCCCCAGGCCGGGAAGCATCTGCTGCAATTCCTCCGCAAGCCCCTCCGAGATCTCCCTGTGGTAGTCGTCATCCGGCTCCACCATGGCGGGAGCCTCCATGGTCACATAGACACCCATGGGCTTCCCCATGGCTTTCGCGGCATTCTTCGTTTCAATCGTAACCTTTGTGACGCGGATGTCCTCTTCTTCCTTATAGTATTCTTCCACCCTGACCCCCCTCAGTTCACTCTCGGCTTCGCTGATGCTCTCCCGCGCCTCCAAGGCAAGGTCTGTTCTCACTTGAAAATTTCCCATAAGCCCTCTCACACATAAATAATTTATCTTTTTCCTCTATTTTTTGCAAAAAATCCAGGAATATGTATTGACAAATTACCAACAATTTACTAGACTGTTAGAGTATGTTTACATTAGTCTCCCGTGTCTGGCTAAGGTGAAACAAATCATAAAACGATATTGTATACAAATTGGAGGTGTACGACTTTGGCTAACATTAAATCCGCAAAAAAAAGAATTTTAGTAAACCGCACTAAGGCTGATAGAAATAAGGCTATCAAATCCGGTGTGAAGACCGCTACCAAGAAGGTTTTCGCTGCCGTGGAGTCCGGTGACAAGTCTGCTGCCGAGACTGCCCTGCGCGCTGCTACCAAGACCATCGAGATGGCGGCCACCAAGGGTGTTTACCATAAGAATAATGCGGCACGCAAGGTTTCCCGCATCAGCAAAGCAGTAAACCAGATGGCTTGATTTTTGAACAATATATCATTGCATGAAAAAAGCACTCATACCGTCATGTGAGTGCTTTTTTTGTTCCTTAATGCCTGTGGCTTCCGCCTCCATGGCTTGCACCGCTGCGGCTGATATGGTGGCCCCCGCCTCCGCTGTGACTGCCTCCCCGGGAACTTCCGCCGCTTCCGCTGCTGCCGGACTCGATTCTTCTGGTAATGACACTCTTGCGGATAAAATCATCTGCCTGTGCCTTCATCACAGGTTTGCCACCCTCCACATAGGTGTTGGCCGTAGTGGTATCCTGCGCCGGTTTCTGATGCAGGTTCACCAAAGCGTAAACCAATGCAACTACCAACGGCAACACAAGGATCACCATAAAAGGCAGCTGCACATTCCCTGTTTCCGACATCAGGGAAGCCGTCTTATTGACATATGCCAGATAAGCCCGATAAGGATCCGTATCATAATATTCATCCACTGCATAAATCACAGCATCAATGTCATCAACGCTGAACCTTTCCTCCACCCTGCCGCTGGGGGACAAATGCTCCCCGTTCTGCCCTTCATACCAGTTATGGACCAGGATACATCCGTCGCCATTAAAGCCTTTGTTATATCCATACTTGTTTTCATCCCAGAAATCATCGGCATAATCCATCATATTCTGTTCCCAGTCCGTAGACCGGTAGCCATACTGCCGCATGGCCTCCTCGCCCTCCACCGACTGGTTGAATGTCACCAGTACAATGTCAATCGCCAGTTCACCCTCCAGCTCCGCTATCCTCTGACGCAGCATATTTTCTTCCTCATCCGTCAGCACATCGGCATAATCATAAACCCTTTCCGCAGGCGCAGAAAAATTGGTTCGCGGCACATTCTGCCTCATGCCATGCATCACGCCGGCAACAGCCGCAGCCACGAGCAATACAGCTATCATAATAAACCAGATACGGAAATAATGGAAATACTGCTTTCTTGCCTCTTTCCTGATCTCATTACTCATATTAATGTCTTTTCCTCCATTCCGGAACTGTTGCATAACAATTGCCGCTACCATTCAGGGCCACACCGAAGACACCTTGCGTTCCTGAACAGTTCCAAATTCCCGCCGCTGCTCAGAGCCAGCCCATAATCAGCCGGCACAATACCATGATAACTGTCAGGCAGCCCCACAGCGTGCCCGTATATCCCCAAACCTTCTTTTTGGAAATGGGCGGCATTCCCACGATCTTACCCGTCTGACCGTTGACATAAAAGGGATATTTCTGCCCGTCATATTGATAATCATACTTCCAAAGCGGGATCAGGCCATACTCCGCTGCGCTGTTCTTCACCTGGATATTCCTTTGTCCCGGCGACACCGTGGCATAACCGGAAATGCTCCCTTTCAACAGCTTTTCCGCATCCGCATCCATATGATCCCTCGCACGGGACTCCACAAGATCCGAAGTCATATTATACTTTTCGCCGTAAAATCCTGACATGTATTCCGGTTTAAAATCCACCATCTGCCCGTACTGAAAGGGTGCGATCAGATCCATCACCTCATCCGGCATCTGCACGGAGGCATCCACCGGAATATTCCGGAAGTCAATATCCAAATCACGATGTATCCTGTAATAAGAAGTCTCCGTGTACTGTATATTCCCTGACGTCCAACTCCTTACCTTAGTGCCTTCCCCGTCATAACGGCAGCTGGTATCATAACTGTAGAACCAGTATGGCACATAGTACCCCTGTATGCGGTCCAGCCGTGCCTCGGACAGAAAGTCCACAGGCGCAAAAGTACATTTTTTAAACCTCTCACGCAGGGAATTTTTACATGTCTCCTTGCCCATCTGGAAAGGAATGATCTTCTTCGGGGTATATTGTCCCTCGACCCGCTCATTGAAAATCATGTAATTGTCACAATACGGGCACTGCGTTGCCGAAGTATGCTCTTCCACCGGGATCTCGCCGCCGCAATTCGGACAGACCGACAGTTCGCCGCCGGGATGGTCCCTGCGCTCATCACTTTCCACACTGTCACAATAGGGGCAGAACATACTATGCCTCTCCGGGCTGTACACCACATTCCCGCCGCAGTTTTTACATACAAATATCATTTTGATCCTGTTCCTTTCTCTGTCATACCGGCCTCATCCATCTCGTTGGTATACGTGACACAATTATATCGGTATCATGCTTATAGATACCATACTGATAGATATCACGTTTTTATGAATATCATATTTACATGTATCACATTTCCGTGGGGTTCACATTTTTATATGTAACATAAATATGTCCTACAGCAAACAATATTGCAGAAACGATCAACGGAAAATATCCCAGCGTGATCCCGCTCAGCAAAAACAGACAGGAAGGAATCACCGCAAGGGACATCTTCAATATCCCGACACTTTCACTCCTGTGTTTTCCGGCTATAAAAAATTGCCTCTGCGAGGCAATTCGAAGAATGCTTCGCATTCTTCCCCGGCCAGGACGAAATTTCCTATAAGGTAAAAAGCGTCCCTGCGTGACGCTTGCAAGTTCGCCCGGCGAACTTGTGAATGCATGCGCCTGACGGCGCAGTTTCCTATAAGGTAAAAATGACGTGGCTCCCTCCACACAGCCGGTCACTTCCGTCCTGGTCACATGGAAATAAATCCCCCAAACCACCCAGTAGGCTATGAGAAGCAGCGCGTTTCCAAAAACATAAACCAGGAACCAAGCCACCGAGGAAAACCCAAATCCACCTTCCCGCAGACAGACCGCCATAAACAGCATGGATCCGTAACGTCCTGTCTGCTCTATGACATTCATACATCTGTTTTCACAGAGGTTCCCCTCGTCTTTATGCTTTACAGCGTAGATAATATTGGGAATCAGCAGAAGCGCTATGATAAGCAATCCAAATAGATTGATCCAGTTCCAGGTAAACGGGAAGCCTCCCCCTCCAGACTTCAACGCCGTCCCCACCTTTCCTGCAAAGAAATATGCCGTGGGACCGTCCGCATGGTATATCATGCTGTAATTCATTGCTTTTCTCCCCTCCGATTTTATCCAGAATACCAATTTGTCTGACGCTTACAGCATATCATACTTTATGAATTTTCGCCACTTATTTGTTTGAGGCTGCGCTTTTTCAGATAACAAAACCCACTCCAGCCCAAAAAGCCAAAGGTTGGAGTGGGTTTTGCATTTCCGAAAAGAATCAATAATTCACGATTTTCCCAAAGTCCGCTTTCAGCGATGCCCCGCCTACCAGGCCGCCGTCGATATCCGGCTGGGCAAACAGCTCCGCCGCGTTCCCCGCATTTACAGAACCGCCGTACTGGATACGTACTGCCGCTGCGGTCTCACCGTCGTACATCTCCGCAATGCAGTCCCGGATACCCTTGCAGACTTCCTGGGCCTGCTCCGTGGTTGCGGTCTTGCCGGTGCCGATTGCCCAGATGGGTTCATATGCGATCACCATCTCTTTAACCTGGTCCGCGGTCACACCTGTCAAATCTGACTTGATCTGCAGCCGAATCCAGTCCATGGTAACTCCCATTTCCCTCTGCTCCAGGCTCTCGCCGCAGCAAAGGATCGGGGTCAGCCCCGCCTCAAAAGCCTTTCTGACCTTCTTGTTGAGCAGGGCGTCATCCTCCTTAAAATAATCCCTTCTCTCGGAGTGCCCGATGATTACATACTTCACTCCCGCATCCTTCAGCATAGCCGCAGAAATCTCACCGGTGTACGCACCCTTTTCCTCAAAGTACATATTCTCGGCGCCTACCGCAACATTCGTCCCCTTCACCGCCTCCACAACAGGAACGATGTCGATGGCGGGAACGCAGTAAACTACATCCACATCATCATTTTTTACAAGGTCTTTCAATTCATCACACAGCTTCACGGCTTCACTGGGAGTCATGTTCATCTTCCAGTTGCCGGCCACTATCTTTCTTCTTGCCATTTTTCCATCCCTTTCTTCCTGAAATTCATTGCAACTCCAAGCAGGAGAAGAACTGCTCCCGCCACGCCCAATATTTGCATGGGCTTTCTATAAAACCCAACGACCAGACAGCTTCCCGCCCCCATGCCAAGACTGTAAATAACAGGCATTCGCGCATGTTCAGGCAGGTCTGCGCGTACACTTCTCCAAACACGTTTATACTCTGTCCCATCCCATTCATGGTAGTATCGAATCACCGTGCAGCCATCTCCCGCGCGCGCCACTTCACCCTCTGTCACCGCCATCATGCCGATCTCCAATGTCCTTTTGCCCGATGCCTCGAGCGACGCCACCGCCCGCTGGGAAACGGCAAAATACAGCATATAGACAATGCATAGAATGCATGCGGCAAGGCCGGCCGTACGCAGAATACCCGAAATCTTATCCGTCATGCTTTTTCCCTGTCTTTCCCAAATTTGGGTAGTTGATTGCAGTCAGCTGTCATGATCTTATTGCATCACCAGCGGTTCATGTTCCGCTCCGCCTTCTCCGCATAGGCCTTCTTTAACTCCTCCGCCGTGATTCCATAGCAGAGCAGCACATCATTGTAATACATCAGAACGTCTGCCATTTCCTCCACGAGATGCGCCCTCAGCTCCCCGTTCCGGGAAGCCTCCTCTCCGCCGTTTTTCTTCACAATGTCAATGACCTCGCCGATCTCCCCAATCATCCACAAAAGCTGGTTCTTTCCGTTCTCCGGGGAGAGAGGCGTCCACACGTTCCGATAACGTTCCTGCAATTTCTTTTGCATCTCCAGCATCTCATTAATGGAAAAATCCTCCATAGAGTCACTCCTTATACGCTGCCACCCACGGTGTGGCAGTCGTAAAGCTCTACTTACTTATCGTCTGCCGCTGCCACGCACGGCGTCGCAGTTGTCAAGTTTTCCTTACTTGTCATCTGCAGCTGCGACGCCGGGAAGCACTTTGCCTTCCAGGAACTCCAGGGATGCGCCGCCGCCGGTGGAGATATGGCTCATCTTGTCACCGAAGCCAAGCTGGTTGACCGCCGCTGCGGAATCGCCGCCGCCGATAATGGTGGTCGCGTCTGTCTCTGCCAGAGCCTTGGCCACAGCGATGGTGCCAGCCGCCAGGGTGGGATTTTCAAACACGCCCATGGGTCCGTTCCATACAACGGTCTTTGCATTCTTTACAGCATCCGCAAAAAGCTCCTGGGTCTTGGGGCCGATATCCAGACCTTCCATATCGGAGGGAATCTTGTCGGAATCAACGAAGGAAACCTCCACGGGTCCGTCAATGGGATTGGGGAAGGATGACGCAATGGTGGTGTCCACGGGAAGCAACAGCTTCTTGCCAAGCTTCTCAGCCTTCGCCATCATCTCCTTGCAGTAATCGATCTTCTCGTCATCCACCAGGGAGTTGCCGACCTCCATTCCCTGCGCTTTCAGGAAAGTATAAGCCATACCGCCGCCAATGATCAGGGTATCACATTTCTCCAGCAGATTGGAGATGACATTCAATTTATCCGCAACCTTGGCGCCGCCCAGTATCGCCACGAAAGGTCTCACAGGATTCTCCACCGCATTGCCCAGGAAATTGATCTCTTTCTGCATCAGGTAACCCACTGCATTCTCGCCGCCCTTTGCGGTGATGCACTTGGTAACGCCTGCAACGGAAGCGTGTGCCCTGTGGGAGGAACCGAAAGCGTCACATACATACAGATCAGCCAGGTCTGCCAGTTCCTTGGAAAACTGCTCGCCGTTCTTCGTCTCCTCCGTACCGCGGAAACGTGTATTCTGGAGCAGAACCACATCCCCCTCCTTCATAGCCTCCACCGCCTTGGTGGCAGCTTCGCCGGTTACATTGTAATCAGCCACGAACACAACCTCTTTGCCCAGCTTCTCGGATAATCTCTTTGCCACAGGAGCAAGGGACTCCTTCTCATTAGGTCCCTCCTTTACCTTGCCCAGGTGGGAGCAGAGAATCACCTTTCCGCCGTCATTGATCAGCTTCTGGATCGTGGGAAGAGCTGCCACGATACGTGTCTCGTCAGTGATCTCGCCGTTCTTCAAGGGCACGTTGAAATCACATCTCACCAGCACTCTCTTTCCCTTTGCGTTGATATCATCAACAGATTTCTTGTTCAATCCCATTTTTCAGTCTCCTTTTCTTTCATTTTACCGTTATTCATTTTACCACTGACAGAAAAAGGATCCGGTCCAAAAGACCGGACCCTCTAAGGTCTTCGTATTTTGTGAGAAGAATGCCCGTTCTTGGCATTCTTCTCACTGCTTTAGCAGTTTGTGGGACTTAGAACTTCTTGGCGTCCCATCGATGGGACGTCTTTAGAAGTCCTTCTCACACTATGCAAGCTCGCTGAAGTACTTGATTGTACGAACCATCTGGGAAGTGTAGCTGTTCTCATTGTCATACCAGGAAACAACCTGTACCTGGGTATTGCCGTCCTCCATGGGAGCAACCATGGTCTGTGTCGCATCAAACAGGGAGCCGTAGGTCATACCGATCACATCGGAAGACACGATCTCGTCAGTATTGTAACCATAGGACTCTGTCTGGGATGCTTTCATCTTCTCGTTGATCTGCTCCTTGGTCACAGTGCCCTTGACAACAGCTACCAGGATCGTGGTGGAACCGGTAGGGGTAGGAACACGCTGAGCGGAACCGATCAGCTTGCCGTTCAGCTCAGGGATAACCAGGCCGATTGCCTTTGCAGCGCCGGTGGAGTTGGGAACAATATTCTGAGCGCCTGCACGGCTTCTTCTCTTGTCGCCCTTTCTCTGGGGACCGTCAAGGATCATCTGGTCGCCGGTGTATGCATGAACGGTTGTCATGATACCGGACTGGATGGGAGCCAGCTCATTCAGAGCCTTAGCCATGGGTGCCAGACAGTTGGTCGTACAGGAAGCTGCGGAAATAACGGTATCCTCGGGCTTCAATGTCTCATGGTTTACATTGTATACGATGGTAGGAAGATCGTTTCCTGCAGGAGCAGAGATAACAACCTTGCGGGCGCCTGCCGTGATATGTGCAGAAGCCTTCTCCTTGGAGGTATAGAAGCCTGTACACTCCAGAACGACATCAACCTTCAGCTCACCCCAGGGAAGCTTGGAAGCGTCCGCCTCTTTGTAAATGGTGATCTTCTTGCCGTTTACAGTAATGGAGTCCTCACCAGCCTCAACCTTGTCAGCATATTTGTATCTGCCCTGGGCGGTATCATACTTCAACAGATGCGCCAGCATATCAGGGCTGGTCAGATCATTGATAGCCACTACCTCGTACCCTTCTGCATCAAACATCTGTCTGAATGCCAGACGGCCGATACGACCGAAACCATTAATTGCTACTCTTACTGCCATTTTAGTCTCCTCCTAAAATATATTATTTTATATTTTTTGACGCTCCGGCAGATCCGTCTGCATACCCAATTCCAAAGCCTGCCAGATTGTCAAAATTTTATCAGCAAACATATTTTACCTAATTTCCTGCCATAATTCAAGATGTAAATCAAAAATATTACCATTTCTTTAGAAATTTGATATAATCCAATTAAAAGTTTATCCGGAAAGGAGACCGATTATGCCTGTCACATCAGATTGCCATTTACATTCCTCCTACTCGGGGGATTCCGACACCCCTATGGAGGATATGATCCGGCAGGGAATTGCCCAGGGGCTCACCGCCATGTGTTTTACGGAACACAATGATTTCGACTATCCTGAATCTCCCGACACGCCCGCCGGAATGTTTTTGCTGGACACCGATCCTTACTTATATGATCTTGCCAGGTTAAAGGAAAAATACGGAAGCCGGATCCGGCTGCTGTTCGGTGTGGAACTCGGGCTACAGCCGGAAGTCCTGCGGAAAAATGCCGTCTATGCCAAGGCCTATGACTTTGACTTTATCATAGCCTCCTCCCACGTTTGCCACGGACGGGATCCCTACTATCCCGATTTCTATGAGGGCCGCCCCGAGGAAGAAGCATACAGGGAATACTTTGAATCCATCCTGGAAAACATCAAAAAGTTTTCCAATTTCGATGTATACGGTCACTTGGATTACGTTGTGCGTTATGGCCCCGGCAGGGACCTGAATTATTCTTATGAGCAATATAGGGATATCCTGGATGAAATCCTTCGGACACTGCTGGATCAAGGAAAAGGCATCGAGCTGAACACGGGAGGGATCAAAAGCGGAATGAAAGATTTCCACCCCTGCAGGGGTGTGTTAAAGCGCTACCGTGAACTGGGAGGCGAGATCATCACCGTAGGCTCCGATTCCCATGACACACAGCATATCGGCGATTCCTTTGACCGCGCCGCCGAAGTTTTAAAAGAATGCGGTTTTAGGTACTATACTGTTTTTGAAAAAAGGGTTCCGGGATTTCAAAAAATATAAAGGGATCGCCGGCGCCCGGACAGGACCATCAAAGCATATGTCCAACCGATTCCGATCCTTTTCCGAACAGGCCACTCCGGGACATATTTCAAAGTCCTCCGGATCAATCGGCAAAAAATGTAGAAAAAGCACTGATACGGTACATTTTTGCCGAAACGGAATAATATATAGAAAACAATGATTCCAATGGCGGAGGAAACACATATGGAGAATCAGTTGACATGGGACGAACAATATAAGCTTGGAGTGGAACTCATAGACAGGGAGCATGAAAAGCTGTTCCATATCCTCAACAAACTGTATGCGATTGGACGACAGAAGGAAAAAAGCCACTTTGCCTGTCAGGAGGCAGTAAAATACTTTAAGGATCATACCCTCCAGCATTTTGCTGACGAGGAAGACTATATGGCATCCATCGGGTACACAGGACTTGAGACCCATAAGCGCATCCACAGAGACTTTCGGAAAAGAACCCTTCCCGCGCTTGAGACGGAACTGGAAAAGACAAACTATTCCAGGAATTCCATCAACCACTTTTTTGGCGTCTGCGCAGGCTGGCTGGTGGGACATACGCTGACGGAGGATCACCTGATCATGAGCGGAGAACCTGTGAAGCACTGGGAAAATCTTCTGCCGGAGGAAGAACAGGCCGTAATGGAACAGGCTGTTGCCTGTCTCCTTCACAATATGTTTCATTCAGAGCCAAAGCTGATCAGCAATTGCTACAACGGTGAAAGATTCGGCAACGGTTTCTGTTACCGTCTGTCCTGCAGTACCACGGAAGGCAGCAGACGGGAGTTTTTCCTGATCTTCGAAAAGCAGCTGATCAGCAGCACTGTCGGTAATGTCATGGAACTGGAATCCAAGGTCATCGATGTGATGCTGATGAATGTAGCCGGATATATAGCCCGGCGGCTGGTGGAACGGGGCAGGGAATACTTCCCTTCCTCAGAACAATTTGAAATCACGGAAGAACATCTGCTGACTTACGAGCAGTTTCACAGCACATTTGAAAGGCTGAGCCCGCAATTCAGCCTGCTGTTCGACACCGGCAAAGGATACTTTGCCTATTGTATGGTTGCCGCCGACGCATTTCACGGAGAAGATGGCGTCTCCTTCCTCACGGAAAATGCCATGGCTGAAGTGGCAAACCGTATGAATCAATCCGAAGGCGAGAAAGCCTCCCCCCGACAGAAAAAGAAACTTCTGATCGTGGACGACTCAAGCTTTACGCTGACATTACTACAGAATCTGCTGGGCACAGACTACGAGGTGATCACAGCAAAGTCAGGCCTTTCCGCCATCAGACACATTTCCCTTATGCGGCCGGACCTGATACTGTTAGATTATGAAATGCCTGTCTGCAGCGGAAACCAGGTACTGGAAATGCTCCGCTCCGAAGAGGATTTTACGGATATTCCGGTCATCTTTCTGACCAGCAGGGTGGACAGGGAAAGCATACAAAAGGTAATCGCCCTTAAGCCGGAAAGATACCTTTCCAAAGCGCTTCCACCGGAAACCGTAAAAAGGGAAATTGACCGTTTCTTTGAAAAGGGACGCTGACGCATCACTGTTCCTGCACATTTCCTATATTTCCAAATCCGTAGGTGGCTTTGACAAGCATGATACTGACCGCAAGTTCTCTGCTTAACAGCTGATAGGTGTTGATATTGGCGGGAAACCTATATTTCGGATATTGTAGGCAGACATAATGTACGCAACCGGGCAGAATTGGAAGAACTTCTGAACATCCTCTCATCAGCTATCAGCTCACTTACAAATCCGACAGGTTTTCCAAAATCCGGCTATACTTTTTTAGGGTCCAGTGTATCATTGAGCCAGTGAAGCATCAGAGCTTTATGTATTGTCAAACACTTTTGACATGAACTAAAATGGATTATGTCAAAGAGTTTTGATAGCTGAGATTTTCTTTTTTGATTAGAATGTGCTATGAGGACGTGACGAAGATGGAACTCGGTAAGCAGATAAAGAAATATCGAACAGAAGCAAATTTATCCCAAGAGGAACTGGCTGATAAAATTTTTGTATCAAGACAAACCATATCCAATTGGGAGAATGACAAAAATTATCCTGATATTAAAAGCTTAGTGCTGATGAGTGAAGTCTTTCGGGTATCTCTTGATAATTTAATCAAAGGAGATTTAGAAAGAATGAAGAAAGAAATCGACACACAGGAGTATGCAAAATTTCAAAAGGACAGCACCATTTTTACCGTATTATTTATTGCTTTACTGATAGTACCGGTACCACTTGTAATGTTATGGAAATGGTTTGGAATGGCACTGTATTTATGCTTATTTGGAATTGGGATGTATTTTGCTGTCAAAATTGAAAAGTATAAGAAGAAATATGATATCCAGACTTATAAAGAAATAGTTGCTTTTACTGACGGAAAAAGTTTGGGTGAAATTGTTATAATTGCACTTATTATGACTGCTGTAATGAGGTTTTTCTTTATAGGATGTGGGAGTTTAAGAAATTTAAGATTGCCTGCATCCTATGATAAAGCTATACGGAGAGTCAAATTTGTGATATGATAATTCTGCAAGTCTGACTCTCCTTTTTTGAAAGAAGGGATAACCGCAATCGTATTTTGCGTGAGGTTAAGAAGAAATACAGAACATGTAAGGAGTTATGGAAAAATGATAAAAATCCTCTTTGTCTGTCACGGCAGGATTTTCCGGTCATGATAAAATGCTTATAAATCAAAGATTCTTTGTATTTCTTACTCAATTTTACCAATGATTTACCAATATTTCTGAAGAGTCAGACCTGCGATTAAGAAAGACATTCCGATATGATATAAATATATGGTTTGGAGAAATAGATGAATAATAATGAAATTATTTTATTTGAAACAGAGGACAAAATGATATCTTTTCCAGTTATAGTAAAAAACGAAACTGTTTGGCTTAATAGAAATCAACTGTCAGAACTGTTTGAACGCGACATAAAAACAATCGGTAAGCATATTAATAATGCTCTAAAAGAAGAATTATCCGGGCAAAATACAGTTGTCGCAAAATTTGCGACAACTGCTTCCGATGGCAAAAAATACATGGTAGAGCACTACAATTTAGATGCTATTATTTCTATAGGCTATCGAGTGAAATCAAAACGGGGTATTGAATTTAGACGTTGGGCAAATTGTGTTTTAAAAGAATACATAATCAAAGGATACGCTGTGAATCATAATCGTATGAATCAGTTAAATGAGGTAATACGAGTTATGAAAAGAGCAGAAAACAGTCTGGATACAAAACAAGTATTAACCGTAGTAGAGAGATATAGCCAGGCACTGGAATTGTTAGATGCCTATGATCATCAGAATATGGAACG
>CAOKWI010000073.1 GCA_948473115.1 uncultured Lachnospiraceae bacterium
TAACTTATTAACTCTATAGCTCTTGTGGCTATATCATTATTATACTAGGAGAGAAGAAATGGCTGGAAGAAGTACCGGGAAGAATAAAGCAGCATATAAGCCCAAATACGGGATGCTATCCTGCGTCAGGTATGTATATCGACTGCTTTGGGATACGGAGCGGGGATTGGTGTTTGCCGGAATCCTTACAATCCCCCTGTCTTTGGTGCTGTCTGCATTTGCACTATATACGCCCGCAGTGATTCTGTCCGCATTGGGGACAGCGGGGCAGTTTTCTTATATTGCGCTGGTGATTATAGGTGTGTCATTGGGGAAACTGCTGTTTGAACTGGCGCAGAATGTGATCGCTGCCAGGACGGAATACGCACAATATCGGGTAAGCAATCAAATGATGTATTTATGGCAATGGAAACGTCGTGACCGTGATTGGAATCATGAATATAACCCGGAGGTTCAGAAAGGCGATGAGCGCAGCAGGGAAGCATTCCAAAGTGCCAACACGGCGGGGACGTATTTTCCCATGGATTTTGCGAATATCATAGCCACGCTCCTTAATTTCCTTCTGTTTGGCTCGGTGATTTCCCTGCTGAATCCTGTGATCGTTCTGCTCCTGGCGCTGGGATGCATGGTGAATTACTGTGCGGATAGATGGAGACGGGAAAAGAATCTCAGCGACAAGGATGTGCGCAATGATTTAGTGAAAAAGCTCAATTATTCCACCCGCGACATGTCAATTCATTTTGAGTATGCAAAGGATCTGCGGCTGTACAATATGGAGAAGCCCTTACTGGATCGTCTGGTGACGGTATTTGATAAAAATCTGAGCGCTGTCAGAAAGGTGGAGCGCCGGGGCATTCTGGTTGCATTGGCAGGATTTCTGGTAATTTTGATCCGTGATGCGGCAGCCTATGCATTTTTGGTATATAAGGCAGCGGCAGGGGAAATGGATGCCTCTTCCTTTGTCCTCATTTTTACGGCGATCACATCCATGTCTTCCCTTATGGATAAGATACTTCAAATTGTGAATCGCATTTATGAGGGCGCCATACAGGTTTCAGGGTTTCGTGAAACAATGGATATAAAGGACAGGCTGAACAGAGGAGAGGGAATCCCTGTACCCGCAGGACCTTTTTCGATCGAGTTTAAGAATGTCTCTTATCAATATCCCAGAGGGGAGAAAAAGGTGCTGGACAATATCTCCTTTCGGATCGAAGCCGGAGAAAAAATTGCGCTGGTAGGCTTGAACGGTGCGGGAAAAACAACGCTGACGATGATCATGTGCGGACTGATATTGCCGGATGAAGGAGAAGTCCTTCTGGACGGGCATTCCCTGTACGAATATAACAGGGATGAGATGTATCGTCTGTTTGGACTGGTGCCCCAGCAATATAATCTATTGGCCGTATCGATTGCCAGAAATATTGCGGCTGCCGCATCGGAGAAAGAGATCGATTATGACAGATTGCAGCATTGTATTGAGGTGGCAGGACTGTCGGAAAAGATAAAGTCCCTGCCTGACGGGGTGGACACGCTTTTAAACCGTACCCTGCATAAAGAGGCAGTGGAGCTGTCCGGCGGGGAAACGCAGAAGCTGTTGCTGGCAAGGCTTCTCTATAAGAATCCGCCTTGTATCATTTTGGATGAGCCCACAGCGGCGCTGGATCCTATTGCGGAGGATAAAATTTACAGAAATTATAATGAAATTGCGTCAAATGCAACTTCTGTCTTTATTTCGCACCGCCTTGCGTCCACGCGGTTCTGTGACCGCATTTTTCTGCTGGATGGAGCCAGCTTTGCGGAAGCGGGGACCCATGAAGAGTTAATGAGCGCCGGCGGAAAATACAGAGAATTGTTTGAGATCCAAAGCAAGTATTATAGAGAGGGGGTGTCAGAAGGATGAGAGGACAAGACAAAACGGGCAGACGGTCTTTGGCGGAGGAATGCAAATTAATTGGCCGTGCTTTTGGCATCCTCAACAGGCTTTTTCCCAAGTTTTGGCTTTGGGAGATTGTTTATCTGTTGTGCGAGTGCTCCTTTCCATACTTTGGGCTTTTGATGTCTTCGCTGATGATCAATGAACTGGCAGGGGAAATCGACGTGGGCAGACTCTGCGCTTTGGCTGTGGTCACTGTGATTGGCGGTTTTGTCATTTCTCTTGCTGCAAAGCTGCTTCAAAGCAGACAGAACGTAAATAACTCTTTCCTGTTCCAGCGGCATGAAGCATTCTTATTTGCGGCACAAAGCAAGCTCCAGTATGAACATCTTGAAAATCCGGATATGGTCTATGCGCGCTTTAAGAACCTGGAGAACATGTCTACCTTTCATGCCGGTATCAGCGCGGTAAAACTGGCTTTTACAAAGATTGCCGCCAATGTAATCAATGTGATTTTTTCGATTTCGTTAACCTTCTCCATGTTTACCGCAACGGTTCACAGTGGGCATACAGGTGTTTTGGGTTTTATGGATTCTCCTGCTTCTGCGGTTATTATTGTGCTGCTGATCGTATTCAGTACCATTTTTTCGGTGATGATCACGATGGAAAGGACTAAGGTAAATAACGAGGCTGTTACGGAGCTGGCCGAAAATAATTCCAGGCATAGAAGTCAGAACAGACGCTGGGGCTCAGATATGATTACCTTTGATTTGAATCGTGTTGTGCTGGAAGAATACCGCAAGTATCTGCTTCATCCAAAGTGGATTGAAAAGGTAGAAAAGGCGACCATCAGATATCATACGCTTTCTATTATTCTGAACGGGATCCTGACCATTGCCATCTTCCTGTTTACAGCGGCAAAAGTGTATATCGGCGCATTGGGGATTGGGAATTTTATATTGTATCAGGGGGCTGTTGATAAGTTTGTAAAGGCTTTATGCGGTATCAGTACGGATATAGGGAAGCTTTTCCATAATAACCAATATCTTGTGGAATTTTATCAGTTTATTGATTCGCCTAATCATATGTATCAGGGAACTCTCGCAGTGGAACATCGGGATGACATTGATTATGAGATAGAATTCGCGGATGTCGGTTTTCAATACCCTCGCACGGACACATGGGCCTTGCGTCATGTCGATCTAAAATTTAAGATAGGTGACACATTGGCGATTGTCGGAGAAAACGGTTCCGGAAAAACGACATTCATCAAGCTTTTGTGCCGTCTTTATGACCCCACAGAAGGGAGAATACTGTTAAATGGCATTGATATCACACGATATCGTTACCAGGAATATATAGGGCTGTTTTCTGTCGTGTTCCAGGATTACAAGCTGTTTGGATTCTCTCTCGGGGAGAATGTTGCGTCGAACTATCAATATGATGAAAACAAAGCGCGCGAGTGTCTGGTTCGTGCAGGGATGGGGGAGAAGCTGAAAGCCCTGGATCAGGATGCTGCCGCCAGGGGGGAAAATGCTTTGCACCGGGCAATCGGAAGGGAGTACGATTCAGAGGGAATTGATTTTTCCGGCGGAGAGCTGCAGAAAATTGCGTTGGCCCGTGCGCTTTATAAGGATGCGCCCTTTGTGATACTGGATGAGCCCACAGCGGCCTTGGACCCTATGGCAGAAGCGGAGATCTATACGAATTTCAATGCCCTGGTGAGGGATAAGACGGCAGTGTTCATCAGCCACAGACTCTCCAGCTGCAAATTCTGTGATGAGATTGCGGTATTCGATAAGGGGGCGATTGTACAGACAGGCAGTCACGACGAACTGGTGGTTGATGAAGATGGGAAATATTATGAACTGTGGAGTGCACAGGCGCAATATTATTTATAGGAAATGCAAAGTAATTTAACACACAAGTCATACCCCCTGAGAATCCTACATACACTGTAAAAAAGATTCTTAAGGGGTTTTCTTTTGAAAGACTATATTGAAGAGCGCGCCATGAACATCGCCAGCTATATTATTGACAACAACGCCACAGTGCGCCAGACGGCAAAGGCTTTCGGGGTCAGCAAGTCCACGGTACATAAGGACGTAACAGACCGGCTCATGCAGATCAATCCCGCTCTGGCGAAGCAGGCAAGACAGGTGCTGGATGTCAATAAATCTGAACGCCATATCAGGGGAGGCATGGCTACAAAAGAAAAATATCTGCACATACATAGCTATTGAGGAAGTTCCATACCATATGACAAGTATATGGCATCAATATGCTTGTCATATGGCGAATCATCCGGCAAATCATCCGGTAAATCATCCGGCAGCGCAGGTTACGCGGTAATTCTGTCTGAAAAAATCTGTCTTGCCGTCTTGTTTCATCTTTCGGTTTACTTTTTCCCATTCAGGAGCTAAAATGTAATATGGTATGAGAGCCACAAGAAGGGCAGAAAAATGTTATACACGAATAAGGACTTAAAGAAACTAATCATCCCCCTGGTATTCGAGCAGCTGCTGGCGCTGCTGGTGGGGCTGGCGGATACGCTGATGATCGCCAATGTGAGTGAGGCGGCGGTTTCCGGAGTGTCACTGGTAGATACCATCAATGTATTGATCATCAATGTGTTTACCGCCTTTGGGACAGGCGGCGCAGTCGTGGCAGGGCATTATCTGGGAAAGGGGGACAGGGAGGATGCCTGTAAGGCCTCCTGGCAGGTTTTGCTGTTTGCCCTGGTCAGCTCTGTCCTGGTGACCTTCTTCTTCCTGCTTTTCCACAACGGGATCCTACAGCTGATCATTGGCAGGGTGGAGGCTGACGTCATGGAGAATTCCCGGAATTACCTGGTGGTGACGGCACTGTCCTTTGTGCCGCTGGCGGTCTATAACGCCTGTGCCGGACTGTTCCGCACCATGCGGGATTCCAGGACAACATTAAAGATATCCATTCTGATGAATATTTTGAACGTGGCGGGAAATGCTGTTTTTATTTATGGCTTTGGAATCGGTGCATTTGGCGCGGCGGTTTCAACCACCATTTCCCGGACAGTGGCGGCAGTCACTATATTCTGCCTGATGTTCAATGAGAAACGCCAGCTGAATTTCAAGGGGCAGCTTACCCCGAGATTCCGACTGGATATGATCAAGAAGATCTGTTACATCGGACTTCCGAACAGTCTGGAGAACAGTCTGTTCCAGCTGGGAAAAATATTGACCGTGAGCATGATCTCCACGATGGGCACATATGCCATTGCGGCCAATGCGGTCTGTAATACCATTGCCTCCTTTAATATTCTGCCGGGGGCGGCAATTAACAGCGGGATCGTGGCCATTGTGTCTGTCTGCATAGGCGCGGGGAAACCGGACCAGGCCAGGTTTTATTCCAAAAAGCTGATGAAGGTGGCATGGATCAGCCTGAGTGCCATGTCTCTGGTGATCGCTGTGGGTGCGGGCTTATTGACCTCCCTGTATCGCCTCAGTCCGGAGGCAACGGAACTGGCAGAAAGGGTGCTGTGGCTTCATGCGGCCATGGTGGTCGTGGTGTGGGTTCCTTCTTTCACCCTTCCGAATGTGTTCCGGGCATCGGGCGACGCGATCCTTCCCATGGCAGTGTCCATCGGATCCATGTGGATCTGCCGTCTGGGATGCGCTTATCTGCTGGGAATTGTTTTCGGGATGGGGCTGCTGGGCGTGTGGGCGGCGATGGTCATTGACTGGGTATTCCGGGGAATCTTCTTTACATTGCGGTTCAGGAGCGGGAAATGGGAGAAGGCCGGGAAGAATGACTGATAATGGCAGATCGCGGAATCAATATACCATGATTTCTTCGCAATCACGGTATGGATGGCCATCCGGCCGCTGATTGCCCTGAATAAGGTCATTATACCACGAAACCGGGAGTGAAACGCACTGGCAGGAATGAAAAGTATTGACAGGAACAAAACGCATTGGCAGGAACAAAACGTACTGACAGGAATAAAACACACTGGCAGGAATAAAACACATTGGCAGGAATGAAAACACCTGGCGGAATGGCAGAAATATGATACAGTGAAAGAATGAAAAGCAATGAAAGCATGACAGGAGAATGACATGGCGGCGGAGGAAAGCAGGATACAGGCGCTGGCGGATCAGGTATTGACACTTGCCCATGACGATCTGCTGATGCACCTTCGATTCTTTGATATGGCACTGGCACAGCTGAAATGGAAGGAAAAGGCAAAAACGGGATGTTTTGCCACGGATGGGCGGCATCTGTTTTATGATCCTGTTTATGTGCTGAAAGCGTATCAGGAAAATCCCAAATACATTACCAGAAGTTATCTTCATGTGCTGCTGCACTGCATTTTCTCACATGGTTTCCAGTACAATAAATTGGACACGGATGACTGGGACCTGGCGGCAGACATTGCGGTGGAAAATGTCATCCTTGACCTGAAACTGGAGAGCGTGGCTCTGGAGGAGGATGCGGACGCGGTGAGGAAGCTCAGGATCCTGAGGGAAGATGTCGGTCCTCTGACAGCGGAGAGGATCTACCGGTATTTTCGCCACAATCCCGTCACGCCGCGGGAAAGGGAGGAGCTTGTGAGGCTTTTTGCCAGGGATGTGCACAGCCCCTGGAGGAATGGGGACGGCGGGAAGCAGGAACAGCTGGAGATCACGGAGGAGCAATGGAAGAAGATCAGTGAGCGCGTAAAGGCGGACCTGAAGTCTTTTACCCGGAATAAAAGCGGTGCGGAGAGCCTTGAGAAGAATCTGGAGGAAACCACGAGGGACCGCTACGATTACAGCGATATCCTGCGCAGGTTTACGGTGATGGGGGAGGATATCAGGGTAAATGACGACGAATTTGACTATATTTATTATACCTACGGGCTGGAGCATTACGGCAATCTGCCCCTGGTTGAGCCGCTGGAATATAAGGAGACGAACAAGGTCAGGGAATTTGTCATTGCCATAGATACTTCCGCATCCTGCAGGGGAGCCATTGTGAAGGCTTTTTTGAGAAAGACTTATTCTATCTTAAAGGGCAGCGAGAACTTTTTTCATCGCGTCAATGTGCACATTGTCCAGTGCGACAGCCAAGTGCAGAGCGACACAAAGATTACAAATGACGAGGATTTTGACGCGTTTATGCGGTACGGGAAGCTGACAGGCTTCGGGGCCACAGATTTCCGGCCTGTGTTTGACTACGTTGAAAGGCTGCGGTTACAGGGAGAATTTGAAGATCTGAAGGGGTTGATCTATTTCACGGACGGCTATGGGATTTATCCCCGGAAGATGCCCCCCTATGACGTGATCTTTGCATTTCTGGAGGAGGACGAGAACCGGGCGCCGGTGCCGCCGTGGAGCATGAAGGTGGTGCTGGAGGAAGAGGCGCTGGAGGAAGAGGCGGAAGCGGAAGCTTCGGTGCAAGAGACGTGAATCTAATCCGATTTGTGTCAATTTGGAGGATGGATAACCATGAACATAAAACAGGCCAAGGAATATATTAAAAATTCCATTAATTTATATCTGAAAAAGGACGAGTTTGGGGAGTATCGCGTTTCCGTGGTGCGGCAGCGGCCTATCTTCCTGCTGGGGGCGCCGGGGATCGGCAAGACGGCGATCATGGAGCAGATCGCCCAGGAGATGGGAATCGCTCTGGTATCATACTCCATGACGCACCATACGAGACAATCCGCGCTGGGGCTGCCTTTTATCACACAGAAGACATACGGCGGACAGAGCATGAGTGTGTCGGAATACACCATGAGCGAGATCATAGCCTCTGTCTATGATACCATGGAGGCCAGCGGCATCAGGGAGGGAATCCTTTTCCTGGATGAGATCAACTGTGTGTCGGAGACGCTGGCTCCCTCCATGCTGCAATTTCTGCAATACAAGGTGTTTGGACGGCACAGGGTTCCGGAGGGCTGGGTGATCGTTACCGCGGGCAATCCACCGGAGTACAATAAATCGGTCAGGGAGTTCGACGTGGTGACGCTGGACCGGCTGAAAGTGATGGAAGTGGAGCCGGATTACCGTATCTGGAAGGAATATGCGGCGGAGAGGGGGATTCACAATGCGGTGGTGAATTACCTGGATCTGAAAAAGGATCATTTCTACTGCATGGAAATGACAACCGGGGGGCGCAGTTACGTGACCGCCAGGGGCTGGGAGGATCTGTCGGAAATCCTGTTTCTGTATGAGGAGGAGATGCTGCCGGTGGACGAGACGCTGGTGGGGCAGTATCTGCGGAATGAGAAGGTGGTAAAGGAATTTACCGCGTACTATGATTTATACTGCAAGTACAAAAAGGATTACCACATTGAGGACATCCTCAGCGGGAATCCTTCCGTGAATGCCATTGCCCGGGCGAAGGAGGCTCCTTTTGACGAGAGGCTGTCTCTGCTGGGAATGCTGCTGGACAAGGTGCAGGCGGATATGAAGGAGGTCATGGAGCAGGCCGCGTTCCTGTCCGACCTGAAAAAGCCGCTGCAGAATATCGGCGGCAGGGCGGAGGAAATACAGCCGGGGCAGGTTCTTTCCCTGCTGGAGCAGCAGGCGGAGGGACGTAAGAAGCTGCTGGAGAATCTACAGAAGGCAAATACGCTGTCCGACGGCGACAAAAAGAGACATTACAGTGTGATCCGTTTCCTGGAGGAGAGCAGAAAGGAACTTTACACAGGGGAGGCACAGACCGGCGCCGCCGCTTTTGAACAGCTGAAAACCCGGTATGGCGCAAGGGTGGAGAAAATGAAGCGGAAAACTGCCGGGGTGCAGCAGGAACTTCACGCCATGTTCGCCTTTGCGGAGGAGGCCTTCGCGGCAAAGGA
This sequence comes from uncultured Lachnospiraceae bacterium, assembly GCA_948473115.1. GTDB lineage: Bacteria > Bacillota > Clostridia > Lachnospirales > Lachnospiraceae > Acetatifactor. The sequence goes on from CAOKWI010000073.1 coordinate 8,697, forward strand.
CGGGGCGGCCGGCAATGAAATGCTGATCCTGGTGACAGAATTGACCGTAAACAGCTACAGCGCGCAGTTTATCGCCACCTTTGGCAGTCCCGATTACAGGAGGCATAATGAGGAACTGATGCTGACGGAGCGAAGTGATGATATCAGGGCTCAGATCGAGGAACTGAGATTAGATTAGGAACTGTTAAGGAAACGCTGTAACATTAGTAAATTGAAACAGGAGTTCCGCGCAGGATAAAACGATATATGCAGGAAATGGAATGGAAGCTTGCGGACGCAAGCCTATACTACAAAACAGAAAGAAAACAGGACAGGGAAGCCGTCCGGATTACGCGGTTTCAGGGACTGGCTTCCCAGGTGGAGGTGCCGGGGCAGATCCAGGGTCTGCCGGTGACAGCCGTGGACAGAAAAGCCTTTTTGAGTAAGAAGAATCTGCGGCGCGTATGGCTGCCGGACACGCTGGAGGAGATCGGGGACTGGGCCTTCGCTTATTGCGACCATCTGGCGGAGATCGTGATTCCTTCCGGGAAAGTCCGTTTTGGAAAAGCGGTTTTCATGGAATGCGGGGAATTGAAACGTATTTCCGCGGACGGGCGGCATGACAGGACAGACAACACATCCTTTCCGGCGGAACTGATGGCGGCCACAGTGACCGCGATGGATGCGGCTTATCTGCTGGATATGGAGGCTGCGGGCAGCGAGGAGTGGCTGGGAAAATGGGACGCCCGCCTGGGCAGCGTGCTTCGGGTGCCGGATCAGGAGGGCTTTTCCAGGCAGATCCTGTGCGGGGAAGAGGATTACGGCAGTACGGATCTGACGGCATACATGAGCGGCAGGCGGAAGGAAAAGGTACGCCTCTGTCTGCTGCGGCTCCTATTCGACCAGGGCTTGTCCGATCCGTTCAGGCAGGAACTGGAGAATTATCTGCGAAGTCATACCAAAGGGCAGGCCGGTGAGGAAGCCTGGCAGGTGATCCTGCGGGAGCACGGGGCTGACAGGGAGTATTACCAGCTTTTTGCGGCCATCGGTTGTGTGACGGAGGACAATCTGAATGGGATCCTTACAGAAATCGGCGGGGAGTATCCGGAAATGAAGGCTTATTTCCTCCGCAGCGGGGAGGAGACGGACGGGGCAGCGGATTTCTTTGCGGGTCTGGAATTGTAGGGAGAAGGCAAGGATGATTCACCTGCCTGAAATCTTTGTAACAGTTCAGCCTTCGGCCAAACTGTTACAAAGATTTTTTAAGAAAGGCCTACACCGTTGAACCATCTGGAAAATTTTGCTATACTGGCAAGTAAGAAAACGAAAGGTCACAGGAAAAAACTATGGCAATGACATTGGAACAGGCGAAAGAGAAACTGGCGGCGTATGGGCAGGAGCATGTTTTGAAATATTTTGATGAGCTTGCCCCCCGGGAAAAGCAGATACTGCTGGATCAGATAGAGGCGACGGATATGAGTATTCTGGATGCCTGCATGCACAGGGAGGATCTGGTGAAGAAGGGCGCGATCACCCCGCTGGCGGCCATGCAGCTGGAGGAGATTGAGGCTGGCAGGGCGTCCTTCGAGGCGGCCGGCATAGAGACCATCAAAGAGGGGAAAATAGGGGCGGTGCTGCTGGCAGGCGGCATGGGAACCAGACTCGGTTCCGACGATCCCAAGGGAATGTACGATATTGGCAAGACCAGGAAACTTTACATTTTTGAATGTCTGGTCAACAATCTGCTGGAGGTGGTGCACCGGACAGACACATGGATTCATCTGTTCATCATGACCAGTGACAAGAATCACCGGTCAACTACCTCTTTTTTGAAAGAGCATGATTACTTCGGGTACAGAGAAGAATATATTCATTTCTTTCAACAGGAGATGGCTGCAGCTACCGACTATAACGGAAAGATCTATCTGGAGGAGAAGGGGAAGCTGTCCACTTCGCCCAACGGCAACGGCGGCTGGTTCGTATCCATGAAGAATGCCGGCCTGCTCAAGGTACTTCATGAGAAAGGGATTGAGTGGCTGAATATCTTTGCCGTGGACAATGTGCTTCAGCGTATCGCCGATCCCTGCTTCATCGGTGCGACGATTTCGAGGAACTGTGCAGTGGGAGCAAAGGTAGTGAGAAAGAACGCGCCGGATGAAAAGGTGGGGGTTATGTGCCTGGAGGATGGAAAACCCTCTATCGTGGAATATTATGAACTGACGGAGGAGATGAGGGATGCAAAGGACCCTAACGGCGATCCCGCCTATTATTTCGGCGTGATCCTGAATTATTTGTTCCGCGTGGCTGACCTGGAAAATGTGCCAGGAGGTCTGCCGCTCCATATCGTGGAGAAAAAAATACCCTGCCTGGATGAGCAGGGGAACCCGGTGAAGCCGGAGGAGCCTAACGGATATAAATATGAAAATCTGGTGCTGGATATGATACACCAGCTGGACACCTGCCTGCCCTTCGAGGTAGTCAGGGAGAAAGAGTTTGCCCCGATCAAGAACAGGACGGGCGTGGATTCCGTGGAAAGCGCAAGGGCACTGCTGGAAAGAAACGGGGTGACGCTGTAACGGATCGGCTCCACAAGACCTTTGGCTCCACAAAGCCTTCGGATCCGGGCATTTCATGGCGGTTCGGACAAATAGAAATGTAATTTTGGCTTCGCGGGAGGGACTGCTGGAATTGTCACGGTATTTAACATTTCGACAGATTTATGTAACATATATGTATTGAGGCAGCGGCGCTTTTCCGATATGCTGTTTTTAACAGATAACATGGTGTGGCACGGAAGGTGCAGAAAAGAGGGTATGATATGAGAATATTGGTGACAGGCGGCGCCGGCTTCATCGGCAGCCATACGGTGGTGGAACTTCAGCAGGCGGGTTATGACGTGGTGGTCCTTGACAACCTGAGCAATGCCAGCGAGAAGTCCTTACAGCGGGTAGAAGCGATCACTGGCAAGGCGGTTCCTTTTTATAAGACCGATATATTGGACAGGGAAGGCCTGGAGACCGTATTTTCCAAGGAAGATATCGATGCGGTTATCCATTTCGCAGGATTGAAGGCGGTGGGCGAGTCGGTGCAGAAGCCCTGGGAGTACTATGAGAACAATATAGCAGGTACGCTGACCCTGGTGGATGTGATGAGAAAACATAATGTAAAGAATATCATTTTCTCCTCCAGCGCCACGGTGTATGGCAACCCTGCATTTATCCCCATTACCGAAGAATGCCCCAAGGGGCAGTGCACCAACCCTTACGGATGGACGAAATCCATGCTGGAGCAGATCCTTTCTGATATCCAGAAGGCAGATCCTGAATGGAATGTGATCCTGCTGCGTTACTTTAATCCTATCGGTGCGCACCAGAGCGGTACCATGGGAGAGAACCCCAACGGCATTCCCAATAACCTGATGCCTTATATTACCCAGGTGGCAGTGGGGAAACTGAAAGAGCTGGGCGTATTCGGAAATGATTATGATACCCATGACGGCACAGGCGTAAGGGACTATATCCATGTGGTGGATCTGGCAGTAGGCCATGTGAAGGCATTGAAGAAGATTGAGGAAAAGGCGGGTCTGAAAATTTATAATCTGGGCACGGGCGTAGGCTACAGTGTCCTGGATATTGTAAAGAACTTCGAGGAGGCCACCGGTGTGAAGATTCCCTATGTGATCAAGGAGCGCCGGGCGGGAGATATCGCCACCTGTTATGCGGACGCAAGCCTGGCGAAGAAAGAACTGGGCTGGGAGGCGCAGTACGGTATCAGGGAGATGTGCGCGGATTCCTGGAGATGGCAGAAGAACAATCCCAATGGATATGACGCGTAAAAACAGCGATTTATAACAGGAAACAGGTCAGTCGCCGCAATACCGGATATTGCGGCGGCTGTATCTTTTTATTCCCGCGAGCAATGAGCCAAGTAAACGTGCTTGCACGTATATTTGGCGAATGCTGCGGGGTCTTTGATTTGATAAGAAATTACATCTTGGTCAGGGAAGAATGCCCTGAGTCTTTTGGAGGAGAGTTATGTTTGTCTGGAAAGAGGGAAAGCCGGAGGATTGCGGGATACCGGCCAAAGCGGTGGCAGGGCTGGAGGATATGCTGGATGAGATGCGGGTGCGGATCCATGGTTATATGTTGATGAAAGGGGATTGTATCCTGGCGGAGAGGTATTATGCGCCTTTTCACAGGGAGAGCCTGCACCGCATGTATTCTGTTGCGAAAAGCTTTACGGCGCTGGCGGTGGGCCTGCTTGTGAAAAACGGGCTGGTGAAGCCGGAAGACAGGATCTGCGATTATTTCCCGGAAAAGCTTCCGGAGGGCGGGGCGCATCCGTGGTGTCGTGAGATGACCATCCGGGATATGCTGACCATGCGTACCTGCCATGCATCCACGACTTATAAGAGATATGGAGGGAAGGACTGGACGGAGTCTTTTTTCCGCGTGGAACCTGATCATGTCCCGGGAACGGTATTTTCTTATGACACTTCTTCCCCGCATGTGCTTGCGGCACTGGTGGAAAAGCTGACAGGAAAGAAAATGCTGGATTATATGAGGGAGGAAATGCTGGATGAGCTTGGCTTTTCCAAAGAGGCATATATGATCCCGGATCCGGCGGGGGTGTCCCAGGGCGGATCCGGTCTGATGTGTACGCTGCGGGATCTGGCTGTAGCGGCACATTTGTGTACCAGGCTGGGGACATTGCAGGGCAGGGAATACCTTCCCCGTGACTATATGCGGGAGGCCGTAAGCTGCCAGGTTCCCACGGACTTACATCCTGTGCCGGACGAGCAGCAGGGCTACGGCTATTTCTTTTGGAAACCCAGGGAGGAGGGATTTACCTTCTTTGGCATGGGCGGGCAGCTGGCAGTGTGCTTCCCCCAATATGATTTCTGTTATATCACCATGGCTGACACCATAGGGAATCCGGCAGGGGTACAGGCCCTGCATGACTGCTTTTACCGGACGGTTTTCCCCTATCTGAAGGCGTCGGGGACTTCCGGAATGGCCGGGGTGCTGGATCATGGCGGTAAGTATCGATCTGCCTTTGAAGAAAAAGGGATGCAGGATTTCCGTCACATGGAAAAGAAATTGCGGGAGCGCACCCAGGCTCTGTCCTATGTGTTCTATCCCAATGCCCTGGGGTGGGAAGAGGCATGTTTTGACTGGGAGCAGGGAGCGGTGTCCCTGACCGTCTCCGGGAGCCGGTTTCCCATTGTCTTTGGGACGGAGGAATGGGTGCAGCAGCCCTTGCCGGATACGGAATATTTCTGCGAGTGCCGGGGACATTGGAAAATGGGACACTTTATTCTGGAGTGTTATGTGCTCTATGAGGATATGGGACATATCTGCATGGACTTTGCGTGGAAGGATGATCGTATGAGCGTCAGGACGGTCTGTGCGGGAGAAGTGATCGGGAAGGAAATGAAGGCGCATTTTCAGGGATTCGCTTCTGCGGTTGACAGTACTTTGCATCATGGTACCTGACGTAATAGTACTTTGTATAGCGGTTCCTTACAGAAACGTAAGGTTAATTCTTAAAATGTAAGGTAATTCTATTGTATGGAACGTTTTTCTCTTGTATTATTGTATCAAGTTAACGATACAGTACTGTGGAAGTAATACAATGACCGCAAAGGAAATGGAAGCAGCGGCGGAGCCGACAGTTACTTTTCCAGCGGCGTTTGCAAGTTGGGTGACAATTTCAGGCATGGATACAGGAGGAAAAAAATGGCACTGTTAGAAGTAAAAAATGTAAGGAAGATCTATACCACCCGCCTGGGCGGCAATAAGGTACAGGCGCTGGATGACGTGAATTTCTCGGTGGAGCAGGGGGAGTACGTGGCGATCATGGGAGAATCCGGCTCCGGAAAGACAACGCTGTTAAACATCATGGCGTCCCTGGACAAACCGACCAGGGGGGCGGTGATCCTGGCGGGAAAGAATATGGCGGAGATCAGGCAGAAGGAGCTGTGCGCCTTTCGCAGGGACAATCTGGGCTTCGTGTTTCAGGATTTTAATCTGTTGGATTCGCTTTCTCTTAAGGACAATATATTTCTGCCGCTGGTGCTGGCGGGCTGTGAGTACGGGAAGATGGAGGAGCGTCTTAAGCCTCTGGCAAAGAAGCTGGGGATCGCGGAACTCCTGGAGAAGTATCCCTACGAGGTGTCCGGCGGACAGAAGCAGAGGACGGCGGTGGCCAGGGCTTTGATCACGGAACCCCAGATCGTCCTGGCTGACGAACCTACGGGAGCCCTTGACTCCAAGGCGTCCGACAAGCTGCTGCGCATTTTTGCGGAGGTCAACGAGGACGGTCAGACCATTGTCATGGTGACCCACAGCATCCAGGCCGCAAGCAGGGCCGGGCGGGTGCTGTTTATCAAGGACGGCTGCGTGTTCAACCAGATTTACAGGGGGGATCTGCCCGACGAGGAAATGTACCGCAAGATATCGGACACCCTGACCGTGCTTCAGATGGAACAGTCAGGAAAGGGGGAGGCATAGATGAAACGACAGATGAATCTGCTCCCCAGGATGGCGGGCAACAATATACGGAAGAATGGCTCCTCTTATCTACCCTATATCGGGATCAGTGTGTTTGCCATGTTTACCTACTTTGTCTTCGACCTGATCCTGAAAAATGATATCATGTACACCCTGCCCAAAGGCGCCTATGCGCTGGTATTGGTGCAGATCGGCTTTGGGCTGCTGGGGATCATCATGGTTCCCTTTCTGTATTACACCAACAGCTTCCTCATCAAACGCAGAAAGCGGGAACTGGGATTGTACAGCATCCTGGGATTGGAAAAGAAGCATATCGGCATCATGATGTTCTGGGAAAGCCTGATGATCTACGGGATCGTCCTGGCAGCGGCTGTGACGCTGGGCCTGCTGTTCTCCCGGCTGATCTTCCTGCTGCTTTTGAATCTGGCGAAAATGCCGGTGGATGTGGAATTTACCGTAAGTCCCAGGGCTATTTTGGATACCATGGTATTTTACGCCTTTATCACCGGCCTGAACCTCTTTGTGAACCTGGTCCAGGTGGGCAGGACGAATCCCGTGGAACTCATGGGAGATGCCAGGAGCGGAGAGAAGACGCCCCGTTTTACCTGGCTCTGGAGCATCCTGGGACTGTTGGCGCTGGGAACGGGTTATTACAGGGCGATAGGGGCAAAGCTGGACAGTATGATCTTTCTGGACTTCTTCCTGGCCATCTTTTTAGTGGTCATAGGCACCTATTTCCTATTTACTTCCGGCAGCGTCACTTTTTTGAAGGGAATGAAGAAAAAGAAAAAGCTGTATTACCGGCCGGACAATTTTATCACGGTGTCCGGTATGCTCTACCGCATGAAGAAAAATGCCGCGAGCCTTTCCAATATCTGCATTTTTTCCACTATGGTGATCATTACGGTGGTGTGCTCTGTGGCAGTCTATCTGGGGACGGGATCCATGGTCAGGGAAGGGTATGTCAGAAATGTACAGGTTACTTTTATAGGACAGAATCCCGTGGACCGACAGGCGCTGGGGGAGCATATTGGCGCCCTGGCGGAGCAATACGGGGTGGAGCCGGAGAATTATTTAAGTTACGCGAGGGTGAAGCTATCCGCGCACCTGGAGGGAGAACAGTTCCGTGTGGGGGAGGAATGGAAAGGGGATTATGAAAACTGGTTTACGGTCAAGCTGCTCACCCTGGAAGAATACAGGCAGGCTGAAGGGTTGACGGAAGGTGAGTTGGAAAACGCATCGGAAAGCCTGGAGCCGGGGGAGGTACTGATCTATTCCACGGGAAGGGATTTTGGCAGTGACAGGGTGTTGTTTGGGGAGAAGGAATTTTCCGTGAAGAAGGAACTGGAGAGCAGTGTCCTCGGTCATAAGGTGGACGGTGACCGCTTTGACCGCGCTTATGCGATCGTGGCGGCAGATGAAGAGGATCTGCGGGAGATCGCGGAAAGCCTGGGAACGGATCCGGACAGCGGCTGGGTTTATGTCTGCGGCTTTGATCTTCCCTTGGAGAGTGAGGCGGCGGACGGGTTATCCGGGGATTTGGACCAGTATGTGTCCGGGTTGGACGGATTCGCGGGTTATCAGGATTATCGCCAGCGAATGCTGGATTCCGAGAGTATGTATGGCAGCCTGCTGTTCATCGGCATCTTTTTCGGGCTGATCTTCCTGATCTGCCTGTTGATCATCATGTATTACAAACAGATCACGGAGGGCTTTGAGGATCAGAAAAATTTCGAGATCATGCAGAAGGTGGGTCTCAGTGACGAGGAAATCCGCCGTACCATCAAAAAACAGATCCGCATGGTATTCCTGCTGCCCCTGGCGGGAGCGCTGCTCCACACCATGGCGGCCATGAAGATGATCCTGCTGCTTCTGGGAGCCATTGGTTTTTACGAGAAAGATCTGCTTTTCCTGTGTGCCCTGGCGACATCCTGCGCCTTTGCATTGTTCTACAGCCTGTGTTATAAACAGACCTCGGGAACCTATTACAGGATTGTAAAACAGCTTTCATGAGAACATGACCGCGCATCACAAAACAATAGATTGCCTTCCGCATAGGGCAGGGTGCAGGAGGAAACAATTCCCTCCTTCCCGCATATGGTAGTGTATATGCCGGAGGGAGGGATTGCCATGCCTACAGACTGCAGGGAAAAAATACTTTCTGATCGTTATTATGATGCCATCACTGATTTTCCGGTCACCCTGCTGGAGGAGGATGTGATCGACCAGTGCTACGCGGACGTGGACGGTTTATATAATATTATTTACTTTGACAGGGAAGAACTGAGGAATGCGCAGGCTTATTTCTCTTCGTACCGGAGTGTGCCCAAGCTCTATGGCTTGATGCAGCAGGGCGGCGGGGCAGGCGCCTTCGATCCCAACAGCCTGATTGCCAGCGGTATCGCACAGGTGCAGAGGGAGCCCCTGGCACTGACGGGTACAGGGGTGATTATATGCTGCATCGATACTGGCATCGATTACCTGGATCCCGTATTCCGCAATGAGGACGGAACAAGCCGCATCCTTGCCATCTGGGACCAGACCATTCAGACCGGAACTCCCCCCGCGGGCTTCCAGTACGGCACGGAATACACAAGGGAGGATATCAACCGGGCGCTGCAGTCGGAGGATCCCTATTCCGTTGTGCCCAGCAGGGATGAGATCGGCCATGGCAGCGCTATGGCCTCCGTGGCGGCGGGCAGCAGGCTGAACGGCGGCTATACCTTCCAGGGAGCGGCGCCGGGTGCGGATATCGTGGTGGTCAAGCTGAAGGAGTGTAAGCCATATCTCCGCGGCTTTTATCTGGTGCCCCAGGGAGTTCCTGCCTATCAGGAAAATGACATTATGCTGGGGGTCCAATATGCGGACGGATTTGCGGAGCCGTTTTACAGGCCTGTGGTGATCTGCCTGGGTCTGGGTACCAATTCCGGCGACCACGCAGGGAACTCTCCGCTGGGGAGGTATCTTAACGCCATAGCGGTAAGGAGAAGTCGGGCCGTGGTGGTGGCCGGCGGAAATGAAGGGAATGCCGCCCATCATTTCCAGGGGCAGCTGAATAACCAGGGGACAGCCGGAGACAATATCAGAGCGGTGGAGATCCGTGCGGAACAGGGAGCGGAGGGATTCGTGATGGAGCTGTGGGGAAGCCTGCCGGATATCTTCACCATGGCAGTCCGCACGCCCGGAGGCGAGACGATTCCGCCTGTGAGGCTGGGAATACGGGAAAGTGTCACTTACAGCTTTATCTATGAGAAGTCCAGGGTTACCGTTACCGGCTTCCTTGTGGAACCGGCTTCCGGGGAGGAGGTTGTGATCATGAGGGTGCAGGATCCCACGCCGGGCATATGGACCTTCCAGGTGGGGGCTGTGGGAGAGATCCATAATGGGGAATTCAATATGTGGCTGCCGGTGAAACAGTTTCTGTCAGCGCCGGTCTACTTCCTGGAGTCATCGCCCTATATCACGCTGACGGAGCCTGCCATGGCATCCAGTGTCATCAGCGTGTCCACCTATGACGCCGCCAACGGCAGCTTCTATATCGACTCGGGAAGGGGGTTTTCCCGTTGCGGCGCCATCCGGCCGGACTTCGCGGCTCCGGGTGTGGATGTGTCCACCGTGAACGGCAGGGGATCCGACAGCTCCCTGGCGGCGGCCCTTACTGCGGGAGCCGTGGCCCAGTTTATGCAGTGGGCCGTGGTGGAGCAGAACAACAGTGTGGTGGAGAGCCGGGAGATCAAGAATTACTTTATCAGGGGCGCCTCCCGGAGTTTTGACGTGGCTTACCCGAACCGGGAGTGGGGTTACGGCAGGCTGAACATGGCGGGAACGTTTGACGCGCTGATCGGGGTGTGAAGGTTCGTTTTTGCATATGATGCTGATTGTTATTGTAATGCCAATCGCAATTAGTTATACTATGGAAGCGATGGTTTAATCAGCGCTTTTTAAGTAAAAAAGATATGGCAGGGTATGCCAATGGTGTACGGGACGGGGGGCAATCAAGATGACGATCGGCGAAAAAATAGCAAAACTCAGGAAAGAAAAGCATATCACACAGACAGAACTGGCGGAGTATCTTTTCCTTGTACCTCAGACGATCTCCAAATGGGAAGTGGGAAATGGCACGCCGGAGATATCCCTGTTGCCTAAAATTGCCTCCTTTTTTGATGTGAGTATTGATGAATTATTCAGTGTATCGTCTTTGGAGCGGGTTCGGGATATGGTAATGAAATACTCTGTCCTGAGGGATGATAATTCCTTTCGGGAAGCCATGGATTGCCTGAAATCGCAGATTCAGACAGTGGATGCATCCCTGGAAAACAGAATGGGTGACAGGGAGGAACTGGAAAAACAGAAAATAGAACTGGAATCGTTACAGATGCACTTATTATTGCAGCAAAGCCGAGAATCCGCGCAAAGGGCTTTGGAACTTTCGGATAACCTTGTGCGGAAAACGCAGGAGATGCCTTTCAGGTTACAACGGTTACAGCTGCGGTGTATGTTGGGTTATGGAAGACAGGAATTACAGGAATGCGAAAATGCTTTCAGGCAATGTCCTGCCAGGGACACTTTGCGGATTTATTTTGAAATGTTGGAAATGGTGCAGTACTATGAGAAAATACTGGAACTGTGTTATTCGGATGAAGCTGTCACTGCCTTGATGACGCCGCCTTCAGAGGAGAATATAAGGTTGTGGGAGCAATGTGTCAATGCGGCAAAGGAAATGAAAGAACTTGGACTGACGGAAAAATATGGGGAATATATCATGAAGTATGGTTCCCCCGGAGCCAGATATCGGTTCTTGTGGGGTCTGACAGCTTTATATAAAGAAAAGCAGATGGATGAAAAATATTCGGCGGCAAAGGAGCAGCTGCGTTCCCTGTTGGGAGAACTGCCGGTTGACTCTTACTGGTATGAGAGAAACAGGGCTGCCATCGAACGACTTTAGGGAAACGCTGATGAAAGCGTATCCTTAGGAACTGTCAAAGAATTAATCTTTACATCTGACTTGTCTAAATCTTTTTATGCTGCGTTGTTGTCAATCGGCGTACACCAGTATGCCTCATTCCTTCGCCTTGCATAAAAAAGATTTATCCTGCGTCATCTGCACAGTTAATCCTTGACAGTTCCTTAGGGAGCATTGTAATCTGTACAACGGTGCGTTGCTTGCCGGGAGCCGGACCAAACCATATCATGTGAGCATACAATTGATTCATACCGAAAGGGGAGAAAACTATGTATCGCTACATGATGAAAAAGAAACTGCTTTGTCTGACGGGAGTTGTGATGCTGGCTGTATCCTGTATCACAGGATCGCTGTTTGCACTGGTAATGAGTGCCCTGATCGACTGTGTGGGAAAGGGAAAAGAAGAGTTGCTGGGCACCCTTTGCGGAAGCGTGTTATATGTGATTATCAATATTTTGCTGCAAGTCATTTACCGGTGTGTCAAGGCGACTGTTCTGGCAAATTCAAGATTTGCACTGAAAAGGGATCTGTTTGCCTGTATCATGAATCAGGGAATTGCGGAATTTGATTCCCGGCACAGCGCGGAGTATATCAATGAATTGGGCAATAATATGAATTTGTTCGAATCAGTGTATTTTAACAATGTCGCAGATGCATTGGAGTGCCTGGTTTCTTTTGCGTCCGCGGCTGCCATCTGTATAGCCGTTGAGCCGCTGATGCTGGTGTTGATGCTTTTTCTGGCGCTTCTTACTATGGGGGTCACGAGGCTGACAACGGAACCTTTGAAGAGAAGTACGGACAGGTTTGCGGACAGCACCGGGGAATATATGGCGGAAATCCAGGATGATTTCAACGGATTCCGTCTGATTCATTCTGCGGGGATTCTAGGCAGTATCCTGAAAAAGCATGAACAGGCAAACTGGAGAATGGAAGCTGCAAAAAGAGGAAATGCGGTCTGCCGTGTAATCTGCGCCTGTGCGGGGCAATTTTTGGGTCTGCTGTCCACTGTCCTGGTAATGGCATTGGCGGCATGGTTTGCGTTGGAAGGGATGTTTTCCGCGGGGATAGTGATCGCCTTCGGGCATCTGATCGGGAATATCGTGTCGCCTATCACGCGGATTCCTGCCATTGTTGCCAATTTTGGCGCATCCAGGCCTCTACAGGAGCGATTTCAAACACTGCTTGCCATAAAGGCGGAAGATGGGACAGAGGAACTTTCCGGTCTGGAAACAGGCATTGAAGTTGACGATCTGTCCTTTTGTTATCCCAACGGGAAAGAGGTTTTCCGACATTTTTCCTTTCGTTTTCGGGCGGGAGGACATTATGCGGTGTTGGGAGACAGCGGCAGCGGGAAAAGCACACTGTTGTCCCTGCTGGTGGGTGATCATTCCGCTTACGGAGGCAGGATACGGCTGGATGGCCATGAGTTGAGAAACTTGAAAAAGGACTGTCTGAGAAAATTGATCGGTATGGTGTCGCAGGATACTTTTTTGTTTAATGATACCATTCAAAATAACATTACCCTATATCGGGAGGGATATACTGCGGCGGACATTGAGAAAGCATTGGAGCAGGCGGGATTAAGGAAATTGACCGCTTCCCTCCCGGAAGGGATCAGGACTGTGGTCAGTGAAAACGGAAAGAATTTTTCCGGTGGGGAGAGACAGCGGTTTGCTCTTGCAAGAGTACTGCTGCAAGAGAAAAGAATCCTGCTTCTGGATGAATTTACGGCGCATCTGGACGAACAGACGGCCAGGGAGATAGAAGGGCGTCTGCTGGCGGAGGAGGACTGCATGGTGATCACGGTCACCCACCGTCTGCAGCCGGAGGTACTCGGACAATATGATCAGGTGCTGAAGCTGGATGACTGATACCTGCCGTATTTGACTGCCGCAAGCGATGAGCCAAGTCAGTGTAACTGGCTATGATTGCCGCCGGCAAGGAAAAAACAGCTGTTTTACGTATGATAAAATGAGACAAAAGTACTTGCAAGTAGGAATAAGTATGGTAAAATATTAACAAAGAGAGAGCAAAGGGATTTAAAAAGGGTATAAAAGGGATTATAAATAGATACGGGAAAAGAATATAAAAAGTCTGCAAATAAAAAGTCAAGCAGAAATTGATGAACTTTGAAAAATT
>CAOKWI010000074.1 GCA_948473115.1 uncultured Lachnospiraceae bacterium
TCCCATAAAATCAAGGTTTTAGTATCAAAAAATGGGGTAGGATTTGACACTACCAAATAAGGAAGAGGGGCAAAGGGGATGATTGAAAATCTAGGATTGGAAGTTCGTGTTTTGTCAAATCTGATTTATAACAGATTAAATCAAACAACAATGGAAACCGAGAATCTTACCATTCACCAGTGCTGGATTTTACAGCATTTGACGCAAAACGTGGGAAAGGAAATCTATCAGAAAGATATTGAGCAGCTTTTTTCCATTAAGCGTTCCACGGCCAATCAGATGCTTCGCACGATGGAAACCAGAGGGTTTATCCGGCGGACAGTATCAGACGATGATGCGCGGAGAAATATCCTTACAGTGACGGAAGAAGGGATCACCGCCTGCGAACATTTAGTAAAAAAATTGTATCAGTTTATGCTAAAACTGTATGGGGATATTCCGAAAAGTGAGCTGGAGCAGTTCCAGGGGACGCTCAGGAAGCTATGGCATAATATTGAATCATAAGGCCAGCATATCCTTTTCTGCGGCTTGAGATGACAAAAGAGGGGGATATTTGATTTGGGATTTTTGGCTATATGACTGTGCATTATGCGTTTCGTCCTGTTTTCAGTTGATTTACCTCTTCGAGGGAAAGCCCTGAAATATTCGCAATTTCTTCTAAGGCATATTTACCAGCGGCTAACATACGGAGCGCTGTTTCTTTCATGCCTTCTTTTATCCCTTTTTTCATGCCTTCTTTCATCCCTTTTTTCATCCCTTCTTTTAGGGATTCATTTCTCATATCTTCCATGATGCGGCACATCTCGCTCACTCCCTTCGGGTTTTCTTTCAGATACCGTGTTCGGTCCGCCATTAATTCAAAATTCATATCGGATGCCTGTGTACAGTTAAAGTCGTGCATGAGTTTCCCAAGATTGGATTCTCCCCGGTATTCCCCATTGACATACAGGATGTGTTCCCCATCTTCAAAGGATTTGCCCGTGGCAAGGTTGATTCTCTCAATCGGATAGACGGGTTCGCCCTCTTCGTAAAAATCTTTCTCGTTAATGAAAATGGTATAGGTGTCCGGCAGTTCTTTAAATTCCTGTCCGGAATGGAGGTTCTCCACATCCAACACGCTGGAATGGTATCTTGCCCGGTGCGGGTCTGCCCCTTTTTCCTGCCTTTGGATTTCAAGATCGTACCTTTTTCCGACGGAATCCGTTCCATATGCGTCCAGGCAGATAGAGCGTGCCCCGGCAAGCCTTTTCATATCCTTCTGTGTTTCACAGACGGTGATAGTCAAATCCTGCTTATCCGTGATAATGCGTAAAACAAGTTCTGCCAGTGGAATGTTATCTTTGAACATGCAGCGCATAAAATCATCGTCGATAGGCCGTAATTCACGCAGGCGCTGTAAATCCTCCTGGTGCTGCTGATCGGTTGCTGTCAATATCCCCACCTGCCTTTTCTTTTGTTTTCGTGGTTTCATATTACCACAAACTTTCTGGTTTTACAAGACGGAATTATATTATAGTGTACATGAAAATATGTAAATTTGAATTTTAGGAAAGATGTGCATTTCACATGGTATATCTATAGATTATCTTTTTTCAGATTATGTAGTGATTTTGATGCCTGTATTCAATTTATGCAAAGAATTGAAAAGAGTTATAACAGAGAAAACCAAAGTGGTTTTAGTTATTATTATTGGTCGATAAATCCATATTTTCGAGGGCGTATTCGCATGCCTGAATCACAAAACTTGAAAAAGAGACATCTTTGCTTTTAATTATATTTTCTATTTTTTCTATCAGAGGAAGAGGGAAACGGATCGTCTTGTTTTCACTTTCCTTTTTATTTGGTTTAATTTGAAATGCCATTTTTGTTCCTCTTTTTCTATATGTATGTACTTATTGTATTGCATACATATAGATAAATCTGCATTGCAAATTGCATTGCAGATTTAAATGCTATCGTCCTTATCGTGGATATTTTCAAGTGCATATTCACATGCTTGAATTACAAAACTGGAGAATGAAGTGTTCTTATTTTGTATTGCGCCATTTATTCTATTAATTAAAGAAATTGGAAAACGAATAGTTTTATTTTCGCTTTCTATTTTGTTGGACTTTATTTCAAAAGACATGTTTCCTTCCTCTATAATGATTGCTTGGTTTGTTGTTTCGTTATAGTTAATAATAGTGCATAGTATGCATAAAGTATGCGCCGACAATTGCAATGCTAATTGCAATACTTTTTGCAATGTGATATTATGAATAAAAGTAATAAAAATAGGAAACAAAAATAAGAAAAACAATGAAAGGACATTAATAAATGGTTGCAATGGAAGAATGGCTGGAGTTTTTGTTATTTTTGGTAGTATTGGGATGTATTATCTGGTGGATAGTTATTGGGATCGGTATAATGATATGCCGTATAACGGGAAAATATCCTAAAGATCAAGTTTGTAGGGATTCAAGCTGTAAATATAAATCCTGGTGCAGAAGATACCGATGAAAGATCAATGGGATTATTTTAAGCAAAAAGTAATACTAAAAGCAGACATGATAAAAGTACAGAACTTCGCAGAAAAACACCGGGGAAAAATCGTCAGGGTAATTTCAAAACAATACATTGTTAGAGTAAATGAAAGCCAGGATCTTTTTTGGTTTCCTGGCTCTGTGACTGTGCATTATGCGTTTCGTCCTGTTTTCAGTTGATTTACCTCTTCGAGGGAAAGCCCTGAAATATTCGCAATTTCTTCTAAGGCATATTTACCAGCGGCTAACATACGGAGCGCTGTTTCTTTCATCCCTTCTCTCATCCCTTTTTTTAAGGATTCATTTCTCATATCTTCCATGATGCGGCACATTTCGCTCACTCCCTTCGATTTTCTTTAAAAATCCAAAGGCTTGAATTCTTGGTAATTCGGGTCAAAACTTCCACAAATTGTGACGAACAGCTGACGGAAAGCATTTTTCAAACACGCTTTGGACTATAAACCTGTGGCAATATCAATTCCAACACCATTAACAAGAAATTCAGTGAGGGTATCTGAAATTTTTACCGCATTTTCAATGTCTAAGCAGCCTTCAGAAGTACGATACAAGCCAAAACCGTCCTTGCCAGTTCCAAAGAAATAGACCAAATCCCCCAAGTCATTGCCAAACAGCCATGCATTATTGAGAAACTCATGGTTAAAAGGCTGATTAAGTTCTTCTAATTTTTCCAATGCCGTGTTTGCACTCCAGATCCAAATAGATACACCCTCGTCTTCCACTTCAAATTCCGGACCATAACTGTCTTCCCCGGAAATTTGTTTCAAAAATTCAATATAGTCTTCAGGCAAAGCTACCGGTGACAGACGGATAACTTCTTCAATGTCATTTTCACCGCCAGCAAAAATTTCGTCTTCGGCAAAAACCAGCTTTTTATTTATGTTCTTAAGGATGTTCATCTCTTTTCCTCCAATTTCTTTTTGCTTCCGATCTCCAAATCCCAACCATGTCCGCCGGTGAGATTGTCTTTTACGCCAAAGGAAATTGTCATATTGACTTCCGGTTTGTTTCCTTCATCTGTTCCGTCAATTTCCAAAACCAAAGCTTCACAAATCAACAATTTATCAAGAAAATCTTCTTCGCTCAGCGGCAGTTGAAGGATTGTCGAATCACTCAGCTGATACTGCTGGCCTACAGCACTGTTTTCTCTATTATCAAGATAAGCCTGCACCATTGCTAAGGGAGATTCGGCAATAAGCTGTTCCAGAATCTCTTCTCGTTCGGTTTCGACCATTTCCAGGCTTTCATTTATGAGGTCAATATTATGTTCGACAAATTCCATTGCTCTTTTTATGTAGCATGCTTCATTGTCTTCATCCTCGTCTAATTCTACAGATAGTATAACTGTGGTTTCTTGTCCCCAAATTTCGGCTGTAGCTATAATCTCATCAACGGCTTCTGCCTTAAAATCTTTCGCATTCAACATATTTACCTCTTTTCTGAAACCTTGATTAGTCGTTCTGACAAATTCATTTTCTCAAAAGTTCACAAATCCGGATGCCACAGAGCTGTGGTCTACGGTGTTATAGCGCAGCTGCATGAACTGGGCGCGGTTCTTGGTGTACATCTGCCGCAGTTCATCAGAATATCCTACTACAATCCAGGGGAATTGTGCGCTGAAACGTCTCAATATTTCCTGCGCGGTGGTTTCATTGGGCATGCTGAGACTGGCAGCGCGTTTCCAGCCGTCTATCCAGATCAAGACACTGTATGTCGTTCCCGTCTTGATGCCGTTGGTGCGGTGGGTGGTAGTATTCTGATAAGCCCATAAAACTTTCGTGTTAGGGATTGCCCGGGGCTTGCTGCCCTCCATGTAATAGGTAAAGTAATATCCCACCTTTATTCCTTTGCAGATCTCAACAGCCCTGTTCCAGTCCGATTCCACGGAATATTCGCTGATGCCGATGGAGGCGATATCGGCCTTAAGCTTCTTAAGGTAACTTCCGCTCAGAGCCTTCACCAGACGCAGGGCAGCCAGTGCAATCAGCAGTACACCGAGCAGAAAGGCTGCCATGGTAAGTACATTCTGATATATTTCATCGGCGTACACCTCAATGTAGTAGGGCAGGGTGTATTGCTCAAACTCTTCCTCCGTGATATCGCCGTCCATCATATATTCCTTAAAATATCTGTAGATGTCATCGTCCATCTTCCTGATCCGGCCGGAGAGGAAGAGAGGATCACCGTAGGCACCATGCTGCGCCATCTGATTCATTTTGTTCTCATAGGCTGCGGGAACCTTCACTGCCATATAACGGAAATCCGGGGAAATATTATCTTCGGCAAGTATGATATAATATATGCTTATGGTCTTAGTGCGGTGGGTGCTGCTGTCTGTCTCTGAATAATCCGCAAAGGCGCCCCAGTTTTGCTCCAGATTCAACGCCACCCACTGGTCTGAAATCTCATCCAGATCCAGATCCACAAAAGAGACGTAGCCTGTTGTCACATACCAGGCGCCCGTGGCAAAATAAACGGCAAGTCCGATACCGATGGCGGCCAGGATGATGGTCAGTACAAGTGAACTTTTCAAACTCTTTTTCTTCAGCGCTTCAAACATCTTTCTTCCCTCCAGGATCATAAACAAAGAAAATAAGTGTATTACCAATATTCTAGCCTTGTTTTTGACCAAATTCAAGAAAAAGTATTGATTATATGGAAAAAAAATAAAATATCATGTACAATAATGAATAGTTTCAAAACAGGAATGGAGGTAAAATGTAATGAAATTTAAGGATATGCCCTATGAACGTGTGGATTTCGCACAGGTGGAAAAGGAAATGAAGGAACTGATGGAGGCTTTTGACCGGGCAGGGAGCGGCGAGGAGCAGTTTGAGGTGCATCGGAAATACTACGCGCTGACTGACAGGGTATCCACCCTGATGACCATTGCCAATATCCGTTTTGACGTGGATACAACGGATGAGTTCTACAGCGGGGAGCACGAGTATTATGACAAACAGGGACCGATCTACAGCAATCTGGTGCTGGCATACCAGAAAAAGCTGTTCCATTCCCCTTACAGGGATTACCTGGAGCAGAAAATAGGGCCGGTGGCGTTCAAAAATATGGAGCTGGCACAGAAAGCAATGGATGAAAAGCTGATCCCCCTGATGCAGGA
The DNA here is from genome assembly GCA_948473115.1 of uncultured Lachnospiraceae bacterium. Classification (GTDB taxonomy): domain Bacteria; phylum Bacillota; class Clostridia; order Lachnospirales; family Lachnospiraceae; genus Acetatifactor. Next base: position 5,662 of record CAOKWI010000074.1, read on the forward strand.
GGAGAATAACCTGACCATGGAATATGACAAGCTGATCGCCGGAGCCAAGCTGAACTTTGACGGGAAAGAGCTGAACCTGTCGCTGCTGCGTCCTTACCTGATCCATCAGGACAGGGATGTGAGGGCGGCGGCCTGGAAGGAAATGAGCGCTTTCTTCTCGGCCAATGCGGAAAAGCTGGACGAGATCTATGATAAACTGGTGAAGAACCGCACTGCCCAGGCGAAGGAGATGGGATACGAAAACTATCTGGAGCTGGGCTATTACCGCATGAACCGCAACTGTTACGGCAAGGAGGAAGTGGAGGCTTTCCGCAGCCAGATCAAGGAGTATTTCGTGCCCTTCGCGGAGAAACTCCACGACCGCAGGAGACAGCGTCTGGGTTTGGATCAGCTTAAGTTTATTGATGAACAGGTTTACTTTAAGGAGGGAAATCCCGCGCCCACAGGAACACCTGAGGAGATCCTGGCGGCAGGCCAGGAGATGTACAGTGAGCTTTCCCCCGAGACAAAGGAATTCTTTGACTTCATGCGGGAGAATGAACTGTTTGACGTGCTGGGCAGAAAGACCAAGAGGGCGGGGGGATATATGACTTATCTTCCGTTGTATCAGTCTCCCTTTATCTTTGCCAACTTCAACGGCACCAGCGGGGACGTGGATGTGATTACCCATGAGTGCGGACACGCCTTCCAGGGATATCTCGCCGGGAAGGATCCCATTAAGGAGCACGCGGATATCGGCATGGAGACGGCGGAGATCCATTCCATGTCCATGGAATTTTTCGCGGAAAAATGGATGCCCCTTTTCTTTGGCGACAGGGCCCAGGAGTACAGGGATATGCACCTGGAGGACGCGGCGGCTTTCATTCCCTATGGCTGTATGGTGGATGAGTTTCAGCATATTGTCTATGAGAATCCCGATATGACGCCGGCGGAGAGAAAGGCGGCCTGGAAGAAGCTGGAGCAGGAATATAAGCCTCACCTGGATTACGGCGACGACAGCTTCTTCGGGGAGGGTGGTTTCTGGCAGAAGCAGCTGCACATTTATGATTATCCCCTGTATTACATTGATTACTGTCTGGCACAGACCTGCGCGCTGCAATATAAGGTGAAGATGGACGCCGACTTTGAGGGGGCATGGCAGAGTTACCTGAAGCTGTGCAAACTGTCTGCAAGCGATTTCTATACCGCCATGATAAAAGAGGTTGGCCTGGACAGTCCCTTTGAACAGGGATGCATCAAAAATATTGTGGAAAAACTTGAAAAATATGTGAAATAACTTCACATTTGCTTTCAAATGAGATAAAATAGGCATTGCGCATCAATGCGCAGGGAGGAGACATTCCGTTATGTCTGAAAAGGAAACAAAAAAAGACAACGCATCAAATAAAAAGGATACAAAAGAAAAAGTAGTTACCAAATATGACCTGAAGGTTCAGCGCAGGGAAGAGGCTAAGGCGAAAGCGAAGCGGGACAGGCTTGTGGGCAATATCACAGGCGTGGTCATTGTGGCGGTATTATTCTGTCTGGTGATCTCCTTTCCCATCCGCAGCTATCTGGCGGTCAACGAGACTTACGCCATCGTGAACGGCGAAAAAGTATCCAGGGTGGAATTTGATTACAATTATAATGTTTCACTCAATAATTATATGAACCAGTACGGCAGCTACATGTCCATGCTCGGCATGGACTTAAGTGGGGATCTGTCAACGCAGATGTATTCCGACCAGCTTACCTTCCAGGACTTCTTTACCCAGATGGCCATAGAAAATATTGTCAATAATAAGGCTCTTCGGGAGAAGGCGGAGGCGGAAGGCTTTACCTATGACACGGGGGCGGATTATGCCGACTTTACAGAGAGGCTGAAGAGCGCGGCATCGGAGGCAGGGGTCACGGAGAAGGATTTCATCCGCAGCAATTACGGAACCTTTGCCACTCTGTCCCGCATCTCCGGCTTTGTGAAGGAGTCCCTGTATCTCAGCGCGTATTATGACAGCGTGATGGACGCGAAAATGCCCTCCAATGAGGAAGCGGAGAGTTATTACAATGAAAATGCGGATGAGTATGATTCCGTGGACTACAGGCTTCTGACCGTGGAGGCGGAGCTTTCCGAGGCGCCCACGGAGGAAGAGACCGCTGCAGCCATGGCGGAGGCGAAGAAGGAAGCCGAAAAAGCCCTTATGAAAGTGGCCAAAGAAGGGGAACTCAATGAGAATGTCACAAACACCTATGCGCCCTATCTGCTGAGGGAATGGCTTTTCGACAGTTCCAGGAAAGCAGGGGACACCACCATGATTGAAAATACATCGGCCAATTCCTATTATGTAGTGGCCTTTGAGAATCGTTATCTGGATGAAACGCCTACCGTGAATGTCCGCGGCATTATTACCACGGAAGATGCCCAGGCGATCCTGGAGGAGTGGCAGGACGGCGCCGCCACAGAGGAAAGCTTCGCGGAACTCTGCGACAGCTATAATGACCCTTCCCTGGTTCCCTCCACAGGAGGACTTATGGAGAGTATAAGACCGGGACAGATGTCGGAGGATATGGAGGCATGGCTGTCGGACAGCGCCCGCAAGGCAGGCGATACCGTAGCTCTTTCCCCTGAGGAAGACGGATATTCCTATGTCCTGTATTACCTCAGCGAAGGCGATCCTTTTTGGATGGTAAGCGCAAAGAATACCCTGCTGGGTACGGCAATGGAAGCATATATGGAAGAGATTACGGCAGATATTTCCGTAGAGGATCCCAAGGAAAACCTGAAATATCTGTATATCTCTGAGGACGAAACAGATAATAACAGCAGTACGGACGGTGAGACAGGCTCAGACGCGGCGGACGGTTCCGAAGCGCCGGAAGGCTCGGACGCAGCCGCAGGTACGGATGCAGGCGCCGCAAGTAATACAGATGCCGCAAATAATGCGGCAGGCAGTTCCGGCGTACAATAGAAGTGTGTAAAGAAAATTCCGTGGGATTGGTTTGTGCCGGCTGCGTCGGCATGGCGGAAAGTGTGTAAAGAATTTCTAAGCTGTCAAAGTACGCCAGCTAAGAAATTCTAAATTACACACTGAAGAACGCAAGGGCAGCGTTCTTCTCATTGATTGTTTGTGCCGGCTAAAAGAGGTGGGCAAAGCCCCCTCTTGGCGGCATGTCTGGAAGTGTGAGAAGAACTTGCAGCAACAGACAGGGCGGTGGGGATTCCTCACCGCTCTTTCAAAAACAGTGACAGGGTATGAAGGATATGGCGGAACGGAACGAAAAGGTACTGGTGCTGGACATAGACGGCACGCTGACAAATTCCAGAAAGGAGATTACCCCTTCCACCAGGGAGGCGATCCAGGATGTCATGAAGGCGGGGCATAAGGTGATCCTCGCCTCCGGACGTCCGACCCCGGGAATGCGCCGTTACGAGCAGGAACTGGAATTAGAGAAATACGGCGGCTATCTCCTGTCCTATAACGGAGGGCGAGTGGTGGACTGCCGCAGCGGAGAGATTCTATACCAGAGAACGCTGCCCCTGATGATCCTTCCGGGTCTTTATGGCTTTGCGAAGAGAAATGGCTGCGGGCTGATCACTTATCTGGGAAGCACAGTGATTTCCGCCTTTGAGCCGGACGAGTATATCACACTGGAGGCGCGGATCAATGGTCTGCCTGTGAAACCGGTGGAACATTTCCTGGATTTTGTGGACTTTGAGATCCATAAATGCCTGATGACAGCAAACAGTGACAGGGCGGCGGTGTTTGAAGGGGAATTACAGGAGAAGTACGGTGATCTGGTAAGCATTTACCGCTCAGAGCCCTTTTTCATTGAGATCATGCCCCGCAATGTCAATAAGGCGACTTCCCTGGAGAAGATGCTGGAGGCTCTCGGACAGCGGCGGGAAAATACCATTTGCTGCGGGGACGGCTTCAATGATATCTGCATGATCAAATACGCGGGAATGGGCATTGCCATGGGAAATGCCCAGCCTGAGGTAAAGGCGGCGGCAGATTACATTACTGCCACAAACGATGAGGACGGGCTGGTGCAGGTGATTGATGAATTTATCCGGAAAGAATGAAAGGCGAAGAGCAGCAGGGACAGATGACAGACAGAGGACAGAAACCAGGTGAAAAAATCAGAATATTCATACCGGTAAAAGCACAAGCTATCATGGATACGCTGACTGCCGCGGGATATGAGGCTTATGTGGTGGGAGGCTGTGTCAGGGATTCCATTCTGGGCAGGGAGCCCCAGGACTGGGATATCACCACCTCGGCAAAACCGGAACAGGTCAAGGCGTTGTTCCCCAGGACGATTGATACCGGCCTACAGCACGGAACCGTCACCGTCATGCAGGACAGGGAGGGATTTGAGGTCACCACTTACCGTATTGACGGGAAATATGAGGACAGCAGGCACCCCTGTGAGGTCATTTTCACACCGGATCTGGAGGAGGACCTGAAGCGTCGGGATTTTACCATCAATGCCATGGCATACAGCGAAAAGGCGGGTTTGGTAGACCTTTTCGGCGGTATGGAGGATATGCGCAGAGGGATCGTGCGCTGTGTGGGCGATCCGCTGGAGCGCTTTGGCGAGGATGCGCTGCGTATCCTCAGGGCGGTTCGTTTTTCCGCGCAGCTGGGATATGACATTGACGGGGATACGAAGGAAGGGATCCGGAAGCTGGCGTCTTCCCTTCAAAAAATCAGCGCGGAGCGGATTCAGGCGGAACTGGTGAAGCTGATCACCTCCGACCATCCGGACAATCTCCGGACGGCCTGGGAACTGGGTGTGACAAAGGTGTTTTTTCCGGAATTTGACGTGGCAATGGAGACAGAGCAGAATCATCCCCATCACAGGTACACTGTGGGGGAGCATACGCTGCAATCTTTGAAATATGTAAAACCGGAAAAAAAGCTGCGGCTGGCAATGCTGCTTCACGATATCGGAAAGCCCTGCACCCTGGAGAGGGATGAGGACGGTGTAACCCATTTTCACGGGCATCCTGCCGTGGGCGAGAAGATAGCGGAGGACTTTCTGCGGCGGCTGAAATTTGACAATGATACCATTCATGAAGTATGTAAGCTTGTGCTTTACCATGACTACGGCAACGGTGTGGAGCCGGACATGAGGAGCGTCCGCCGGGCGGTGAATCGGATCGGCGAGGATGCCTTTCCGGCGCTGTTTGAGATCAAGCGGGCGGATGTCCTGGCGCAGAGTGATTACATGCGCCAGGAGAAGCTGGAACTGATCCACAGGTGGCAGGAACTGTACAGACGGGTGCGGGAGCAGAACCAGTGCGTCTCCCTGAAAGACCTCGCCGTCAATGGCTCGGATCTGATCCATGCAGGCTGGAAACCGGGAAAGGAACTGGGCATGGTCCTGCAGAAACTATTGGATCTGGTCCTGGAGGAGCCCCGGTGCAACACAGCGGAAATCCTGCTGGCGGAGGCGGAAAAATATAAGGAAAAACCTTAAACATACTTTGAGATCCCTTCACATAAGATAGTTTAGACGCAAAAGCTATCAGGAGGGGTCCGAAGGTGAATGACAGGGCAGCAGGGTTACTGGAACAGTATGGGATAGAGGTGCGCGGCACCAGGAAGGGCAGGGGAGCGATCCTCTGCGACACGGATCAGGGGTGCCTGATTTTGAAGGAATATGCGGGAAACCGTGACAGGATAGAATTGCAGGACAGAGTCTTAAAGGCTGTAAAAAGCAGGGGAAGCGTTATTGTGGAGCAGATCGTGCCCACAGCTGCAGGCGAGCTCTTTGTGCAGGATAGCGACGGGATCAAATATATTCTGAAGACCTGGCAGGACGGCAGGGAATGCAGTATCTATGATAAGGAGGAATGCCTGGAGGTAGTAAGGCTTCTGGCGAGGCTCCATAAGAGTATGATACTTCCCGCGGATACTCCGGGGCTTCCGCCCATGTTCTCCCCTGAGAAGGAGTATGAAAAACATAACAAGGAGCTTAAGAAGGTCAAAAAGTATTTACAGCAAAAGGGACAGAAGCAACCCTTTGAGATCAGCCTGCAGAATGCCATTGATTATTTCCTGGAACAGGCGTTGGCTGTGACAGAGGAATGGAACGCGTATAGTATCATTAAAAATAAAAGCGACGCCGTAGCTGTGGCAGCGGGGGAGTCTGTCACCTTCTGCCATGGCGATTATCAGTATCACAATATCATCAGGGGAAACAGCGGCTGGTTCCTGGTGAATTTTGAAAAGTGCATTTCTGACAGTCCTGTCAGGGACTTGTATCTGTTGATGCGAAAACTGCTTGAGAAGAGCAACTGGTCCATTCCGCTGGGAAAGGAACTTCTGGAAGCATATGAAAGAGAAAAGCCTATTACTGCCATCAACAGGATTGATCTGTACTACCGTCTGGCATACCCGGAAAAATTCTGGAAGATTGCCAACTTTTATTTCAATTCCGGTAAGGCATGGATTCCCGGAAGAAATCAGGAGAAGCTGGAGAAGCTGATCACGCAGGAGAAAGAAAAACAGCACTTCCTGGAGGAAGTGTTCCGTGATGTAAATGCCCTGAAGGGCTGAAGGAGAGCAAGTGACGCAAAAGAAAAAGAGAGGGAAAAACAGAACGGGAAACCTGGTCGCCTTTGCAGCGGCCATCCTGACAATGGCCCTGGCAGTGGGCTACAGTGTGCTGCCCCGGGAGAGCCGGCCTTCGGGAGATCCGGAGCCCTCCCCTGAGAGGGGCGATACCGGTTTCATATTGACGGGACCGGAAAGCTTTGATTCCGCGGATACAGCGATTCTGGTGGACCGGGATGCAAAGGAGAACACGCTTACCTTCCTGAACCTGGAATTGGGGAGAAGGTATACGCTTTCCATGGACGGCACTACCAGGATGTATGACAAATACGGCCAGAGTATGTCCGTGGAGCAGTTTGCAGTGGGAGATATCGTGGACATTACTTTTCTGAAGTCCAAGAAACACCTCACAGGTATGAGCATGTCCGCTGCCGCATGGAGTTATCCTGGCGTATCAAATTACGAACTGAACATGATTCGGAAGGAACTTTTTGTCGGGGAAAACGTTTATCAGCTGACGGAAAACACACAGTTTTTGTCGGAGAACCGAAGCATAGAAATGATGGATCTGAACCCTTCGGATGTATTGAGCTTTCAGGGGATCGACAGCCAGGTGCTGTCCGTCCGTGTGGACAAGGGGCACGGCTATCTGCGCCTGGTGAACGACGAGAATTTCGTGGGCGGCTGGATCGAGATCGGGCAGACCCAGATTCAGAGGATCACGGAGGATATGCTTCTGACGGTGCCGGAGGGAAGTTACCAGGTAAATATCAGCAATAAGGGAGGCGGCGGAATCAAAACCGTGGTCATCAACCGGAATGAAGAGACCTGTCTGGATATCGGGGATCTGGTGGTTCCGGAACCCCAGACCGGCATGGTTCTGTTTGCTTTAAGCCCTTCCAATACGGAACTGTATATCGACGGCGAAAAGGCTGATACGTCCGGGCCTGTGACGTTGGAATACGGACTTCACCAGCTGATTGCCAGGGCGGAGGGCTACCACTCCATCACCCGTTACCTCAGCGTGGCCCAGGAGTCGGGAGGGCTTGACATTACCCTGGAACCGGTGGACGAGGATTCCAAGGAAAGCAGCAGCGCTTCCTCCAGCACAGGGATACAGACCAGCACCGGTTATTATAAGGTGTATGTTGACGCGCCGGAGGGTGTGGAAGTCTATCTGGACGGCAATTATATCGGTATTTCCCCCTGCAATTTCAAGAAGGTCGAGGGACTGCATACCATCACCCTGCGCAGGACAGGCTTTGTGACCAGGAGTTATACGGTGGAGGTTGACGGCGAGGCAAGGGATATGACCCTTTCCTTTGCGAATCTGGTGCTTACGGATCCGATATCCTCATCTGTTGGATCCTCATCCAGTAACTCATCATCCGGCAACACCTCCTCCAATGACTCTTCCTCCAATGACTCTTCCTCCAATGATTCTTCTTCCAACGACTCTTCTTCTAACGATTCTTCTTCCAATAATTCTTCCTCGGCCAATTCTGCTTCGGCCAATTCCGCAGAGGAAGAGGAGAAAGAGGAATAAGGGGCGGTATGTCGGGAACCGGCAGGACGCAGGTAAAGGGAAAAGTCGGTTGAGGGCAGGAACAGGTAAAAGGAAAAGCCGGTTGAAGACAGGATGCAGGTAAAGGGAAAAGCCGGTTGAAGACAGGACGCAGGTAAAGGGAAAAGCTGGGTAAAAGCAGAAAGCAGCACAGAGGAGAGGAACGGGAACATGGAACAAAAGAAATATACCTATGAAGACTTTGTAGAGATTATCAGAAAATTGAGAAGTGAAAACGGCTGCCCCTGGGACAGGGAGCAGACCCATATGAGCCTACGCCCTTGCATGATGGAGGAGGCGGCGGAGACGGCCGCGGCGATCCGCATCTATGACAGGACAGGCAGTTATGAGAATCTCAGGGAGGAACTGGGCGATGTGCTGCTACAGGTAGTGATGCACTCCTGTATTGCGGAGGAGGAAGGCCTTTTCACCCTGGAGGATGTGGTGTCCGGGGTGGCTGAGAAGATGATACGCCGTCACCCCCATGTGTTTGGTGAGGGGACGGCGGAGACATCGGGGGAGGTCCTACAGAACTGGGAGGAGATCAAAAAGCAGGAAAAGCAGGGGAAAGAACAGACGGAGTCGCCCTTAAGGGAAATTCCCGTGGAGCTTCCCGCCCTGACCAGGGCATCCAAAGTGCTGAAAAAGGTGGACAGGCTCTATGAACCGCAGAAGGACTTTGCGGCTTCCGCAGAGAGCCTGCAGGAGATATCCGGCAACATCAGAAAAATAGTACCGAAAGATTATGATGCGGAATTATCCAGCATGGTAGGAGACCTTCTTCTGGAAGTATCCAACATATCGCGGATCTGCAAGCTTTCCCAGGAACAGATCCTCACGGACAAAGTAGAAGAAATCATAGAGAAATATGAAAAAAGCCCTAAAATATAAGGAAATACCTTGACAAACACTGGAAAACCAGATATATATATATTTAGTGCTTCAAAGGGAGCATGTCGTAAATTACGAAAAGAAAGCTCATTACAGGAGGAGTTCGATATGAACAAAACAGAATTAGTAGCTGCTATGGCCGAGCAGGCTGGAGTATCCAAGAAGGACGCAGAGAAGACCTTAAAGGCATTCACAGACGTGGTTGCAGACGAGTTGAAGAAGGGCGGCAAGATTCAGCTGGTTGGCTTTGGCACTTTCGAGGTATCCGAGAGAGCAGCGAGAGAGGGCAGAAATCCCCAGACCGGTAAGACCATGAAGATTGCAGCTTCCAAGGCACCCAAGTTCAAGGCAGGCAAGGCTTTGAAGGACATGCTTAACGCATAAGAAGAGGGATTCACTGCGGAGAACCTATGAGAGGTTCTCCGTTTCTTTTTTTATGCACAGCCCCATGCAGAGGAAATGGGATGTCTGTTTTATAATTTTGGGAAAGGGATGGTGGTCCGTATGAGATTGGATAAATATTTAAAGGTGTCAAGGCTGATCAAGCGCCGCACGGTGGCAAATGAGGCATGCGACAGCGGTCGGGTGTTGATCAATGACAAGCCGGCCAAGGCTTCCGCCAATGTGAAAGCAGGAGATATCATTACCATCTCCTTTGGAAACAAGGAAGTGAAGGTGGAGGTCCTGGATGTACAGGAGACAGTGAAGAAGGAGGAGGCCAAGGAGCTTTTCAGATATTTATAGCATCAGATTGTGCGGTGTCAGAGATATCATGTCAATTCAGGTGCTTTTTTTCCGCCTGCGCTCATATACTTTACTGGTAATATGAAAACGGTAAAGGGCAGGAGGGGCTTATGGAGGATTTAAACAGCAGCGCACGCATGCATAAAGTGACAATGACCAATCGAAGGAGCTGTATCATAGGCGGTGTCAACGATGTGCTCTCCTTTGATATCCATGAGATTCTTCTGGAGACGGAGCAGGGGATGCTGATGATCAAGGGTGATGACCTGCATGTCAGCCGCCTGACGCTGGAAAAGGGTGAGGTGGATATTGACGGGAGGATCGACAGCTTTACATATTCCGACGCGGCCGGAGCCGGGCACAAGGGAGAGTCCCTGCTTGCCAAGCTGTTTCGTTAGAGGTAGGCTATGGCGTCTGAGAATGAATTTTTGCTGCATGCCCTGTTGATGGGCATTTTTATTACCTTTGTGTATGATATCCTCCGGATCCTGCGCAGGGCGGTCCCCCACAATGGCCTGATGGTGTCGCTGGAGGATCTTGGCTTCTGGATCTATTGTGCCGAGAAGGTCTTTCTCATGATGTATCATGAGAGTGACGGGAATCTGAGATGGTTTGCCGTGATCGGGGCGCTGACGGGTATGTTCCTGTATAAAAAGCTGGTAAGTCCCTGGCTTGTAAAATATGTTTCCCTGGGCCTGGAAAAGGCGCTGGGTATGCTGGGAAAGGCAGGAGGGTTTCTCTGCAGGCCGTTCCGGGCGGCGGGAGCAAAGACCCGCGCCATGGCCGGAGCCGCGGGAAACCGCTGCGGCAGACTGCTGCATGGAGGAATGCGTAGATTGAAAAAGAAGTTGACGTTCTGCCTGAAGGTGTTAAAATGTAAGTAGATATCGGCTGGGGGAACGCCCCTGGCTGGACTGATGCGTAAATAGGGAGAGAAGTGCGGAGACGAAACAGGAGGACAGCCATGGCGAGGAGAAGAATAGCATATCGGAAGAGGCATCAAAATCGTTTCAGCATGTTTCTTGTGACGCTGGTAGTGATGATGGTCATGACTGTGGTGGCCGTCCGAAGCGTGGGGTTACAGCAAAAGATAGATGCAAAGCAGGCGGAGCTGGCGCAGGTAGAGGCGGAGATCGAGGAAGAAAAGGAAAGGACACTGGAGATCGAGGAGTTTGCCAAGGAGGTCCAGACCAAGGGATATATCGAAAATATAGCCAGGGAGAAGCTGGGGCTGGTTTATGAAGGTGAGATTTTATTTAAGCAGGATGATTGATCATCCTGCTTTTTTTGTCGCAAAACTTTAGGGAAAAGCCGCCCTTGTTTTGACAAAAAATAATTTGTCCCCTTTCTATAATGGATACTGCTTCGCTGAACGGTTATATTCTGCAGACTGTGCCGGGGCAGCGGGAGGAGTTTTTGGAAATGGAGGAGTATTGCGATATGATTGCAGGACAGGAGCTGATAGGACACTACAGGGGAAAAAGGACGACAGGCAGGCGGCTTCGGGAGGAGGAGCTTCGGACAGCGCAGGTATCCGATCTGTGCAGAAGGAAGCTGTTAAATTACGCGGATACCTTTAATGAGCTTTCCAAAAGCTATGACGGGGAATTTCAGCCCGCATGGAATGACAGACAGAGGCTGCTGTCGGAAAAGCGGCTGTGGGAGAACCGCCAGATCATCAGGGAGCATCTGACGGAGATGGCGAAGATCATGACGGAGGTGGCGAGTGAGGTGGTGTGTTTCTGCCCCATGGAGGAGAGGAAGAAGCGCATGGTCACGACGGCCTTAAAGGAAGAGGGAATCCGCGTGGAGGATATCAGCTATCTTCCGCGTATCTCGGGCAGGCGGGATGTGGCGCTGACCCTGAGCACGGAAATAAAAGGAGGGGTCTCCGCCGAAGAGACAGCGGACATGGTCTCTGTGCTTCTGGACAGGCGGCTTCAGCTTTCTGTCACCAGTCCGTGCAGGGTGGAAAGGGAGCCGCATTGCTTTATCCTGGAGGAGGAGGCGGAATTTCAGGTGCTCACAGGCTTCTCCCGGGCCACAAAGGAGAATGAGAGCGTGTCAGGGGACAACTTTGCCGTAATGGAGACGGAGAAGGGAAGAATCACGGTCATGCTGTCCGACGGTACAGGATCCGGGGAGAAGGCCGGAAAGGACAGTGAGAGGGTGCTGGACCTGATGGAGAAGATGCTGGAGACGGGTTACAGTGTCGATGGGGCCGTGAACCTGGTCAATACGGCGCTGTTCGTCACAGGGGAGGACCGCAATCATCCCACCCTGGATCTCTGCGATATTGACCTTTATGAGGGTATCTGCCGGCTGTATAAGGCCGGAGGCGCAGTTACCTTTTTGAAGAGGGAAGATAAGGTGGAGCAGCTGAAAGCCGGAACGCTGCCCCTCGGTATTTTCCAGCAGGTGGACATTCCCTCCATAGAAAGACAGCTTCAGGACGGGGATTATCTCATTATGGTCTCCGACGGCGTGATCGATGCGCTCAAAGGGCACGATTATGAAAACACGCTGGAAGAGGCGATCTCCGGGATCCGGGAGCAGAATCCGGGAGAAATCGCGGATAAGATCCTGCGCATGGCGATCTGTATCGGAGGCGGGCATATTCTGGATGATATGACCGTAGGCGTAATAGGTATCTGGGAAAATAATAGGATCCACTCTTGATTTTTTGGCGGTCATGGGTTAAATTTGTCATATGAACATACAGCAGAAAACAGAGGAAAAGGTGTTTTCCTACCTGGAACGGCATCAGATGATCCGCCCTCATGACCATGTGGTACTGGGGGTGTCCGGAGGGGCAGACTCGGTTTGCCTCTTATTTCTATTGCTGGAATATGCCGGGAAGGTTCCCCTGGAGCTGTCGGTGGTTCATGTAGATCACGGGATTCGTCCCGACGCGGCGCAGGACGCCGCATATGTGGAGAAGCTGTGCGGGGAGAGGAACCTTCCTTTTTATCTTGTAAGGGCGGATGTGAAAGGCTATGCGGAAAGGGAGAAGTGTTCCGAGGAGGACGCAGGAAGGCGGCTCCGCTATGAAGCATTCTGCCGGACGGCGGAAGAGACCGGGGCGGACAGGATTGCTGTGGCTCATAACTGTAATGACAGGGCGGAGACAATGCTTTTTCACCTGTTTCGTGGCAGCGGCTTAAAGGGACTGTGCGGGATCCGTCCGGTACGGCGGGAGATCATACGCCCCCTCCTGTGTCTGGAGCGGGAGGAGATCGAAGCATATCTGACAGAAAGGCGGATCGTCTGGCGGACAGACAGCACCAACCAGACGGACGCGTATGCGAGAAACCGCATCCGGCATCATATTCTGCCCTATGTGGAGCAGGAGATTGTGCAGGGCTGTGTGTCACATATGGCGCGGACCGCGGAGCTCCTGGCGGAAACAGAGGAATATATGGAGCAGCAGACCGGGAGAGCCGGGGAGGAGTGTGTGACGGAGACGGAGGGACGGTATGAGATTTCCGTGGAGACGTTTCGTGAGTTTCCTCCTGTCATACAGAAAAGGCTGCTGCATCTGCTGGCAGAGAAGCTTTCTCCCACAGGGAAGGATATCCTGGCTGTCCATATCGAGGCGGTATTGTCGCTTTTCGAGGGAGCAGGCAGCCGCCGTGTAGATCTGCCGATGGGAATGGAGGCAGTTCGCAGCTTTACAAAGGTGATATTAGGGAAATGCAGGAAATATGAGCGGTCACCGCTGGGATACTCCGTCTCCAGGGAGCAGCTGGCGGGAGACGGGGGATGCCGCGTTGCCCTGGAGGGAGGGGGAGCGCTGGAATTTACACTGATCCCGGGCGGACAATGTGAAGAAGTTCCCAGAAACCGGTATACGAAATGGTTTGATTATGATAAAATTAAAGAATCGGTATTTGTCCGATACCGGGAAACAGGCGACTACATCAGCATTGCTGACGGGCAGGGGAGAATTGCCCACAAGTCCCTTAAGGAGCACATGATTGCGGAAAAGATTCCCAGGGAGCGCAGGGAGAATATCCCCCTGGTGGCGGAGGGCAGCCATGTGTTGTGGGTGACTGGAGGCAGGATCAGTGAATATTATAAGGTGGACGGGAATACAAAGCGTATTTTACAGGTACAATTAAAGAAGGGCTGCACCGGCAGCGAAACGGAGGACAAAAATGAGTGAACATGTGAGAGTACTTTTATCGGAGGAAATGGTGGATGCCCGCATTCAGGCCATCGGGGAACAGATCAGCAGGGATTACGCCGGAAAGCAGGTGCATCTGATCTGTGTCCTGAAGGGTGGCAGCTTCTTTATGTGTGAGCTGGCCAAGAGGATCACCGTGCCTGTGTCCCTGGATTTTATGTCCGTGTCCAGTTACGGCAGTGATACCAAGTCCAGCGGCGTTGTGAAGATCGTGAAGGATCTGGATGAGTCCTTAAAGGATAAGCATGTGATCGTGGTGGAGGATATTGTGGACAGCGGAAGGACGTTAAGCTATCTGCTGGAGATGCTTCAGGACAGGGGACCGGCCTCCCTGCGGCTGTGCACACTTCTGGACAAACCAGACAGACGTGTGAAGGAAGTGTTTGTGGATTACACGGGATTTGAGATTCCCGACCAGTTTGTGGTAGGCTATGGCCTTGATTATAACCAGAGATACAGGAACCTTCCTTATATAGGGGTAGTGGAGTTCGATTAAAATTAGGAGGCTAGTCAGTGAAGCAGAACGGAAGAGGATTTCATTCTTATTTTATTTTTATTTTGATCCTGCTTATGGCGGTGGCAGTGCTCAGCACCTTGAAAAGCAGCGAACAGGATTATTCGAGGGCGGAATTTATTGCCGATATGGACAATAAGAAGGTCGCTGATGTGGAGGTAAACCCTAACAGTGAGACGCCTACAGGCTATCTGAGGGTGGTACTGAACGACGGTACCTTAAAGCGCCTCTATGTGACGGATATCATGGAGGCGGAGCAGCTGGTCAGGGAGTACGGCTTTGATCCGCTGGTGAAGGATGTGCCCAGGGAAAGCTGGATACTGACTACCCTGGTGCCACTGATCGTGGTGCTGGGAGTGGGCGTGGTGATGTTCATGATGATGAATGCCCAGAATGCCAGCAGCGGTAACAGCAAGATGATGAATTTCGGCAAGAGCCGTGCCAGGGTTTCCCTGGGGGATAAAAGTATTACCTTCGCCCAGGTGGCAGGATTAAAAGAGGAAAAAGAAGAGCTGGAGGAGATCGTCGATTTCCTGAAAGAACCGGGGAAATACATTAAAGTAGGCGCAAGGATACCCAAGGGCGTACTGCTGGAGGGTCCTCCCGGCACAGGTAAGACCCTGCTGGCGAAAGCGGTGGCAGGGGAGGCGGGAGTTCCTTTCTTCAGCATCTCCGGCTCCGATTTTGTGGAAATGTTTGTCGGCGTGGGCGCTTCCCGTGTCCGTGATCTGTTTGAGGATGCCAAGAAGAACTCTCCCTGTATCATATTTATCGACGAGATCGACGCGGTGGCAAGAAGGCGCGGCACAGGAATGGGCGGCGGACACGACGAGAGGGAGCAGACGCTGAACCAGCTGCTGGTGGAGATGGACGGCTTTGGTGTCAACGAGGGTATCATCGTGATGGCGGCAACGAACCGTGTGGATATTTTGGATCCCGCGATTCTGCGTCCCGGGCGTTTTGACAGAAAAGTGGCGGTGGGAACCCCCGATGTGGGCGGCAGGGAAGAGATCCTGAAAGTCCATTCGAAGAATAAGCCTCTTGCGGAGGATGTGGATCTGAAACAGGTGGCCCAGACGACGGCGGGATTTACCGGCGCGGATCTGGAGAACCTGCTGAACGAGGCGGCCATCAACGCGGCCAAGAACAGAAAGGGCTACCTGGCCCAGGAGGATATCAAGAAGGCTTTCATCAAGGTGGGGATCGGTGCGGAGAAGAAAAGCCGCATTATCTCCGACAAGGAGAAGCGTATTACCGCGTACCATGAGGCGGGACACGCGATTTTGTTCCATGTGCTTCCCGATGTGGGGCCGGTTTATACGGTATCCATCATTCCCACAGGCGTGGGCGCCGCAGGCTATACCATGCCCCTGCCCGAGCGGGACGACATGTTTCGGACAAAGGGAATGATGCAGCAGGATATCATGGTGTCTTTGGGCGGGCGCATCGCCGAGGAGATCATATTTAGGGATATTACCACCGGCGCTTCCAGCGATATCAAGAAAGCGACCAAGGTGGCGCGGAAGATGGTCACGAAATTCGGTATGTCGGAAAATATCGGCGTGATCTGTTATGACGATGATGACGACGAGGTGTTCATCGGACGGGATCTGGCGCATGCGAAGGGACACAGCGAATCCGTGTCGGGGGAGATCGACAGGGAAGTCAAGGCCATAATTGACGATTGTTACGCCAGGGCAAAGAAGATCATTCTGGAGAATGAACAGGTGCTGCACAGCTGTGCGAATCTGCTGCTGGAAAAGGAAAAGATCGGCAGAAGCGAGTTTGAGGCATTGTTCTCTTGTTAATTTTCACAACAGACTCTTGTGAGAAGTGCACAAAAAACAGGTATGGTTTTTGTAATGTTTGTGTAATTTGGGAATAGTCAAAGCAGGGTGCAGATGGTATTATAATACTCGTAACCCCCCAATACATTATATAGTTTTTTGCTATACCCCATAAGTAAGAAATACCTTCTCTAAAGAGGACAGTCACCCCATGGCTGTCCTCTTTACTTGGGATTTTGACGGAAGTGACGGCGCGGGGGGAGGCAGGGTACTTTCTGCGACGGCTCGATAGGCGTTCCGATGAGCCTTATGCACGTCGA
>CAOKWI010000075.1 GCA_948473115.1 uncultured Lachnospiraceae bacterium
GGACATGACGGAAATGAAGCAGGAAATGACCGCCGTGAAGCAGGACATGACGGAAGTGAAACAGAAAGTTTCCAGGACAGAACTGATTCTGGAAAATGAGATACGCGTCAATATTCAGCGCGTGGCGGAAGGGCATCTTGATCTTTCCAGAAATCTGCATGATGCAATGCATCCCAGCAATGAAGTGGAAATGCTGGCGATCAAAGTCAGAATGCTGGAATCGGATGTGAAAGATTTGAAAGCGAAGATCTCATAGGAAAGTATTCATACCCATGTTTTTTTTGTAGTGTTTTTAATTTTGTGTCTTTGTCTTTTCATCTTATTCCGGAGGCCGGGGGTGGGCAGAGCCCACGAAGCGTTGTAAATACTGGATTCCTTGGTACTTTAGTGAGAACAAATCCTTAACAGAGGAAATCACAAAGACACAGAATTATTTCACCCTCGGTTTTTTCTATTTTGTACATGCTATTTTTGCACTATTTTCCCAAAAGTTATATGCATCATATTGCTTTGATTTCCTGACGGCTGAATTTTTGCGACGTATCGTCTGGTAATGTTTGAATTGCTGCTATTTCCATATGCGTTCGGCCCTAATCGTCATTTTTCCCAATCCATTTTCCAACCTGTTTCCAAAATGATTTCCCAAACTATTTCCCAAACTGTTCCCTGGGAAATTCCCTAAACTATTCTCTGGGAAACGTTGACAGCGGACAGAAAAGAAAGTATCATATATTGAGAAAAAACGGAAAGGTAAGCCCTGCGGGGCGCAAGGAGGGAATATGGCACTGGTTAAGAAGCCTGTGACGGGCATGAAAGATATTCTGCCGGAGGAGATGGAGATCCGGGACTATGTGATCGGTGTGATCAAGGATACCTACGGCAGATTTGGTTTTACTTCCATTGAAACTCCCTGCATGGAGAACATTGCGAATCTGAGCAATAAGCAGGGAGGAGACAATGAAAAGCTGGTTTTTAAGATATTGAAGAGGGGCGAGAAACTGAATGTGGCGGAGGCCGTCAGGGAAGAAGAGATTGTGGACGCAGGGATGCGCTATGATCTGACGGTTCCCCTGGTGCGTTATTACTGTAATAATGCGGCAAGCCTGCCTGTGCCCTTCAAGGCGCTGCAGATCGGCAATGTATGGCGTGCGGACCGCCCCCAGAGAGGGCGTTTCCGCCAGTTTATGCAGTGCGATATCGATATACTGGGGGAACCCTCCAACCTGGCGGAGATCGAACTGATCCTGGCCACCACCACCACATTGGGAAAACTGGGATTCAGGGGATTTGAGATCCGAATCAACGACAGGCAGATTTTAAAGGCGATGGCGGCTTACAGCGGCTTTGCCGAGGAGTCCTACGACAGTGTGTTTGTCACATGGGATAAGATGGACAAGATCGGCGTGGAAGGCGTGGAAGCGGAGCTTCTGGAAAACGGATATGGGAGGGACGCGGTGGATAGATACCTGGAACTGTACGGCGGCCTGGAGAAGGCGGACAATGGCGTGGCATATCTGGCAGACCGGTTAAAGGATGTGCTGGATCCCTCTGTGACGGAAGGACTGCAGGAGATCATAGACAGTGTCAGCGCCACCAAGGCATCCGATTTCAAGATGGTGTTTGACGCTACCCTTGTCAGGGGGATGTCCTATTACACCGGCACGATCTTTGAGATAGCGATCCCGGAGTACGGCGGAAGCTGTGGCGGCGGCGGACGGTATGACAGGATGGTGGGAAAATTTACCGGTAAGGATGTGCCGGCCTGCGGCTTTTCCATCGGATTTGAGCGGATCATCATGCTCCTTCTGGAGAGCGGGTTTCAGGTGCCCGCACAGCCGGAAAAGGTGGCCTACCTGATTGAAAAGGGCGTGGGCGGCGAGCGGCTTTGCGAGATCATAGCCAAAGCCCAGGAGCAGCGTAAGGATGGCACACAGGTGCTGGTAGCGCGCATGAATAAGAATAAGAAGTTCCAGAAAGAACAGCTGGCAGCCCAGGGCTATGATACGTTTGAGGAATTTTATAAGGAAGCGTTGAAGAATTAATGCAGCAATGTCATAACGCCCGGATCAGCTTCCGGGAGAAAAATCAGACAGAGGAAACCAAAAGGAGATAGGAACATGGCAGAGTCAATGAGTGGTTTGAAGAGAACCCACCGCTGTGGGGAACTATCCACGGCAAATGTGGGGCAGACTGTCACCGTCATGGGATGGGTGCAGAAACAGAGAAATAAGGGCGGGATCATTTTCGTGGATCTCAGGGACCGCTCCGGTATCTTACAGGTGATTTTTGAGGAAAGCGACTGCGGCGCCGCAAACTTCGGGAAAGCAGAGAAGCTGAGGAGCGAATTTGTGGCGGCAGTGGTGGGAAAAGTGACCAGGCGCGAGGGTGCGGTGAATGAGAATCTTGCCACAGGGGAGATCGAGGTGCGGGCGGAGTCCGTGCGCGTCCTTGCGGAGGCAGAGACCCCACCCTTCCCCATTGAGGCGGATTCCAGGACAAAGGAAGAACTGCGTCTGAAATATCGTTATCTGGATCTGAGACGGCCCGATATCCAGCGCAATCTGATGCTCAGGAGCAAGATTGCCGCCACGGTGCGCAGTTTTCTCAGCGAGGAGGGCTTTCTGGAGATCGAAACCCCTATCTTGAATAAATCCACGCCGGAGGGGGCAAGGGATTACCTGGTGCCCAGCCGTGTACATCCCGGCAGCTTTTATGCGCTGCCTCAGTCGCCCCAGATTTTCAAGCAGCTCTTGATGTGCTCCGGCTATGACAGGTATTTCCAGATCGCAAAGTGTTTTAGGGACGAGGATCTGCGTGCGGACAGACAGCCTGAATTTACCCAGATCGACCTGGAAATGTCTTTTGTGGACGTGGATGATGTGATCGACGCTACCGAGAGAATGGTGGCAAGGGTCTGCAGGGAGGCCATCGGCCTTGAGGTGCAGCTTCCCCTGAAACGTATGACCTGGGATGAGGCCATGAACCGCTTTGGGTCCGACAAGCCGGATACCCGTTTTGGCATGGAGCTTGTGGATGTCTCCGGGGTGGTGAAGGGCTGTGGCTTCGGTGTGTTCACCGGCGCCCTGGAGGCGGGCGGCAGCGTGAGGGGTATCAATGTAAAGGGGCAGGCGGAAATGCCCAGGAAGAAGATTGACGCCCTGGTGGAATTTGCAAAGGGGTATGGCGCGAAGGGACTGGCTTATCTGTCCGTGCTGCCGGATGGCACGTACAAATCTTCCTTTGCCAAGTTTATGACGGAGGAGGAACTGAAAGCCCTGGTGGCGGCCATGGGCGGAGAGGCGGGAGATCTGCTGCTGTTTGCCGCCGACCGGTTGAAGATCGTCTGGTCCGTGCTGGGCGCTCTCCGTATTGAGGTGGCGAGACAGCTGGAGCTGATCGACAATGACAGATTTGATTTCCTGTGGGTGACGGAGTTTCCCCAGTTCGAGTGGAGCGACGAGGAGGAGCGGTATGTGGCAATGCACCATCCTTTCACCATGCCTATGGAGGAGGATCTGCCCCTTCTGGAGAGCGATCCCGGAAAAGTCCGCGCGAAAGCTTACGATATCGTGCTGAACGGTGTGGAACTGGGCGGCGGCAGCGTAAGGATCTTCCAGGCGGACGTGCAGGAGCGGATGTTCAGGGCGCTTGGCTTTACGGACGAGAAGGCGCATGAACAGTTCGGATTCCTGCTGGATGCGTTCAAGTACGGCGTGCCCCCTCACGCAGGCCTGGCCATCGGCTTTGACCGGTTTGTGATGCTGCTGGTGAAAGCGGATAATATCCGCGAGGTGATTGCGTTCCCCAAGGTGAAGGACGCCTCCTGCCTGATGTCGGAAGCTCCCAATGTGGTGGATGAAAAGCAGCTGGAGGAATTGTGCCTGAGGGTCGTTGAGACAGGAAATGCGGAAACGCAGAATAGCTGAGGGCGGATGCAGAACGGAGGGCAGATGCGTAACAGAGAGCAGATGCGGAATGAGGGCGGATGCAGAACGGAGAGCAGATGCGTAACGGAGGGCGGATGCGTAACGGAGGGCAGATGCGGAATGAGGGCGGATGCAGAACGGAGAGCGGATGCGTAACGGAGGGCGGATGCAGAACGGAGGGCAGATGCGGAATGAGGGCGGATGCAGAACGGAGAGCAGATGCGTAACGAGGGCGGATGCAGAACGGAGAGCGGATGCGTAACGGAGGGCAGATGCAGAACGGAATGCAGGAGAGACGATATCTGCTGGATATCCGGCAAATGCTGGAGGGCGATGGCGGGGCGGCAGTCTTACAGAAGGCCTTTGCGAGAATAGACGGGGAGCGCAGAAGGAAGGCGCTCCCTCTGAAAAGCGTCAGGGCGCAGGCCGCCAGCGTCGGCGCCGGACTTCTGATACAGAAGGCTCTGTCGGAGGACAGAGATATCGGGAAGGCGCTGCAGCGCTTTTCTGTGGAGGAGCTGCTGCTGGCATTATCCCCTTCTGTCATAGAACCCCGATATCGATATGGTGAGAACGGTAAACCATATCTGGAGGGGCGATCTTTTTATTTTAATCTGTCCCATTCAGGAGACTATGTTTTCTGCGGCGTGTCAGGGCAGGAGATCGGCGTGGATATCCAGAAATTCCAGGGGCAGAATGAACTGGGGCTGGCAAGACGCTTTTTTTCGTCCGCCGAGCGTCAGGCATTGGAAGCCTGCGGGGATGAAGAAAGTCGGCGCAGCATGTTCTTCCGCATGTGGACCCGGAAAGAGGCATATGGCAAGCTGACGGGGGAAGGCCTTGGCGGAGCCGTTGGGAAGGATTTCAGGACGGAAGAAGCTGTGGGGAAGGATCTCAGGACGGAAGAAGCCGTGGGGAGAGATCTCAGGACGGAAGAAGCCGTTGGGAAGGATTTCAGGACGGAAGAAGCCGTTGGAAAGGATTTCAGGACGGAAGAAGCCGTTGGGAAGGATTTCAGGACGGAAGAAGCCGTTGGGAAGGATTTCAGGACGGAAGAAGCTGTGGGAAAGGATCTCAGGACGGAAGAAGCCGTGAGGAGGGATCTCTGGACGGACGGAGCCATATGGAAAGCGATTCCGGCGGACAGCGGGGAAAACGAGAGCTCCCGGGCATCGGAATTTCGGACGCCCGGTCCCGGGGGGAAGGTGCTGCTCTGGGAGGAATATGAGGAACTGCCCGGTTATCAGATCGCAGTCTGTAGATATGGTATATAGGAGGAAATCAGGTTGGCATGAAAAGGCTGATGAAATATTTGAAGGATTTTAAAAAGGAATCTGTGC
Organism: uncultured Lachnospiraceae bacterium; assembly: GCA_948473115.1. Lineage (GTDB taxonomy): Bacteria > Bacillota > Clostridia > Lachnospirales > Lachnospiraceae > Acetatifactor. The sequence goes on from CAOKWI010000075.1 coordinate 5,267, forward strand.
TTGCGCCGTTGTTTAAGCTGCTGGAAGCTTTTTTTGAACTGCTGGTTCCGCTGGTTATGGCCAATATCATAGACATTGGCATCGCCGACAGAGATATGGGCTATGTGACTAAAATGGGACTGTGCCTGCTGGCACTTGCCATTGTGGGACTGGTGTCCTCCATAACGGCTCAGTTTTTCGCGGCAAAGGCAGCGGTGGGCTTCTCTACCCGTCTCCGGCAGGCATTGTTCGACCATATCCAGGGACTGGATTTCACCAATATTGACAGGGCGGGAACCTCCACCATGATCACCCGTATGACCAGCGACATCAATCAGGTGCAGTCCGGCGTTAATATGGTGCTGAGATTGTTCCTGCGGTCGCCCATCATTGTGTTCGGCGCCATGATCATGGCGTTTACCATTGACGTAAAGAGCGCGCTGATCTTTGTGGTGGCGATTCCGCTGCTTGCCATTGTGGTATTCGGCATTATGATGTGGACCATGCCCCTTTATAAGAAAGTTCAGAGCGGTCTGGACAAGGTGCTTGGAGTGACCCGGGAGAACCTCACCGGCGTCCGTGTGATCCGCGCGTTTCATAAGGAGGAAGAGGAGGAGAAAAAGTTTCGGGGATATACCACAGCCCTTGCCGACAGCCAGACCTTCGCCGGCAAGATCAGCGCTGTCATGAATCCTGTCACATATGTGATTGTAAACGGAGCGATCATTGCCCTGATCTATACGGGGGCAGTGCAGGTAAATGTCGGGAATCTGTCACAGGGCGAAGTGATCGCCATCATCAACTATATGTCCCAGATCCTGGTGGAGCTGGTGAAGCTGGCAAACCTGATCATCACCATCACAAAGGCCCTTGCCAGCGCCGACCGTGTGGCGGGGGTGTTTGAGATTCAAAAGGAAGAGCGTGAAGGAAGGCAGGGGGCGTCCTCCGCGCAGGTGGCAGGGAAAGCGGCGCAGAACCGCGGCAGCGATCCGTCCGTTCCCCTTCTGGAGTTTGACCATGTGTCCCTGACTTACGCGGGGGCGGGAGCGGAAACACTGCAGGACATGAATTTTACGGTGAACAGGGGAGAGACCATAGGCATCATCGGCGGCACCGGTTCCGGCAAATCTTCTCTGGTAAACCTGATTCCGGGCTTTTATCCGGTGACAGAGGGTGCGATCCGCCTGAAAGGGCAGGATATCCGTTCCATACCGGAGGATGTGCTGCGCAGCTGTATCGGCGTTGTGCCCCAGAAGGCGGTTTTGTTCAAGGGCACCATCCGCAGCAACCTGCAATGGGGCAAGCCTGACGCCACTGAGGAGGAAATGTGGCAGGCAATCGATACCGCCCAGGCCAGGGAAGTGGTGGAGGGCAAGGAAGGAAAGCTGGATGCCAGGATCGCACAGAACGGCAAGAATCTTTCCGGCGGGCAGAGACAGAGGCTGACCATAGCCAGGGCCCTGGTGAGGAAGCCGGAGATCCTGATACTGGACGACAGTGCTTCGGCGCTGGACTATGCCACGGATGCGAAGCTGAGGGAAGCGCTTCGGGCACTGGAGGGTACGACCACCACATTTATCGTTTCTCAGCGGGCTTCCACCATCCGTCATGCGGACAAGATCATTGTGCTGGATGACGGTGAGATGGCCGGTATCGGCACCCATGAGGAGCTGCTGTCCGGCTGTGAAGTATATCAGGAGATTTATTATTCCCAGTATCCTGACGAGAGAAAGGCGGAATGAGAGAAATATGGCTAAGACGGTAAAAAAAGCGAAATCAGGACAGATGGAGACCTTAAGGCAGGTGTTGGACTACATCCGCAGATATTGGCTGCTGGTAGGTCTTTCCCTGATCCTGGCGGCGGTGACGGTGATCCTGACACTCTATATCCCCATCCTTATCGGAGACGCGGTGGATCTGCTGTTGGGGAAGGGCGCGGTGGACTTTGACGACGTGTTCTTCATTATGAAAAAGATCGGTATTGCCGTTGCCGTCACCGCCGTTTCCCAGTGGGTGATGAATACCTGCAACAATCACATCACTTACCATGTGGTGAAGGATATCCGTGAGGATGCCTTTCACAAGCTGGAGCAGCTGCCCCTGAAATATCTGGATGCCCATGCTTACGGGGACATTGTCAGCAGGGTGATCGCGGATGTGGACACCTTCGCGGACGGTCTGCTGATGGGCTTTACCCAGCTGTTCACGGGGGTTCTGACCATTCTGGGAACACTGGGCTTCATGCTCTATACCAATGTCCCCATCACGCTGGTGGTGGTATGCATAACGCCTGTTTCTTTCCTGGTGGCCAAATTTATTGCCACAAGGACTTATACCATGTTCAAGGAGCAGTCTGAGACCAGGGGGGAGCAGACCTCCCTGATAGAAGAGATGATCGGCAATCAGAAGATTGTCAAGACCTTTTCCCGCGAGGAAGCGGTGAAAGAACAGTTTGGCGAGATCAACGGCCGGCTGGAAAAGTGTTCCCTGAAGGCCATCTTTTTTTCCTCCATCACCAATCCGTCCACCCGGTTTGTCAACAGCTTGGTGTATGCCGGGGTGGGTATTTTCGGCGCGTTTGTGGCGATCAGGGGAGGCATCAGCGTAGGGCGGCTGTCCTGCTTTTTGAGTTATGCGAACCAGTATACGAAGCCCTTCAATGAAATATCGGGCGTTATTACAGAGCTGCAGAATGCCCTGGCCTGCGCGGCCCGTATCTTTGAACTGATCGACGAAGAACCACAGGCTCCTGACAGCCCGGAGGCCAGGGTATTGTCGGACGTCCGGGGAAACGTAAGGCTGGAGAAGGTTTCTTTCAGCTATGTCCCGGATAGAAAGCTGATCGAGGATTTTAACCTGGAGGTAAAGCCCGGCCAGAGGGTGGCCATTGTAGGGCCTACCGGCTGCGGGAAGACTACGGTGATCAATCTGCTGATGCGCTTTTACGATGTGGACAGCGGCAGTATCAAAGTGGAGGACACGGATATCAGGGAGATCACCAGGGGCAGTCTCCGCACCAGCTACGGCATGGTACTCCAGGAGACCTGGCTGAGAGCGGGAACGATCAGGGACAATATTAAGATGGGGAAGCCTGAGGCGACGGATGAGGAGGTCATCGAGGCCGCAAAGGCATCCCATGCACACAGCTTTATCAAGAGGCTTCCCAAGGGATATGACACGATGATCTCCGAGGACGGCGGAAGCCTGTCCCAGGGTCAGAAGCAGCTGCTTTGTATTGCCAGGGTGATGCTCTGCCTGCCTCCCATGCTGATCCTGGATGAGGCCACCTCCTCCATCGATACCAGGACGGAGATCCGCATTCAGAAAGCTTTCGCCAGGATGATGGAGGGACGTACCAGCTTCATTGTAGCCCACAGGTTATCCACGATCCAGGAGGCGGATATCATTCTGGTCATGAGAGACGGCAATATCATAGAACAGGGGAACCACGAGACGCTGCTGCAGCGCAAAGGGTTCTATGCGGAGCTGTACTATTCACAGTTTGCAGGATAGAGAAAGCTTCGCAGCACGGCAGTATAAATGTCGTAACAGTTTGGCCGAAGGCTGAACTGTTACCAAATGTCACCAACCCCCGCAAAAATGTAGTAAAGCGGAATAATACATTCCTTCCTTTAAACCGATATATCTATTAGTAGTAGGACATCAGATTCAGTTACAAGGAGGTAAGCGATGAAAGTAGATCATAATATCACCCTGTTTGTGGGCGGACAGCCCGGAAGCAGCCTGGCCACGGAGGGCGCAGGAAAAAAGCAGGAAGACAGAAAGACAGTGTTTGCGGGTGATCTGAACCAGCAGGGTGGTTCCATCCAGGATCGGATCGAGCAGAAGAAAAAGGAGGCCAGGAAACAGGCGATGAAAGTGGTCGGAGACGCTTTCGCCACCGACAGGACTCTTGACGAGGACATGGAAAACAGGGCTCAGAATGCCAGGGAACTGGTGGAGGACCGCAAGCAGTTGAGGGAGGAAATGGCGGCTGTGGATACCCGCATGGAGGACTTAGAGAAGGCGTTTGGGGCCGGTGAGATCAGTCCGGAGGATTATGAAACCGAGAAAGCCAGTCTCCAGGAGGAGAAAAGGGTGCGCGACAGTGAACTGAACGACAATGAGAAGCTGGCCATGCAGGAGACTGCCACGATCCGCGGTACCCGCCTGGAAAGGTTAAAGCATCACGCCATGACGGACGCCCAGGAGCAGGCTGAGGATGTCCTGGACGCTGCCAGGGACGAGATCGTGGGCATGATTGTTGACGAGGGCAAGGATCATGTCAGCGAGGAGACCGAGGAGAGAGAAGAGCAGGCGGAGGAGATCAAGGAAGAGAAAGAAGAAAGGGAAGAATTTATCGAGGAGCAGAAGGAGCACCGCGCGGAAGAAGAGGAACTTCTGGAGAGCATGCCTACGGAGGAGATGGTTGCCCTTGACAAGATCCAGTCGGACGTAAAGCAGGAAGTACAGAACATACTTGATAAAATGAAATTGATAGCTGAGGACATCAAGGGCGCGGTGGTGGATGAAAACCGCTGACCCTGTAAGACTTATTTGGAAGGTGTTCAGCATGCAGCCCAAAAGATTATAAATCATTGTAACAAGGAGAATGCCTTTTGCATAGGATATAAAAAACTATGCGAAAGGCGTTTTTGTCTTGCGGAAAGAGTTTACATATCTGTGGAGGCTGTTCGTCGGCATCTGTGTGGCGGTATGTATCAGCGGATGGGCTGGGGACTGCGGGATCGGGGAGAGCGGGAATTCCGAAGGGCAGAATGCAGATCCTGCGGAATTGTCAGGTGTCCTGCGGCTGGCAGGTTCCACTTCCATGGAAAAGCTTTCCAATGCGTGGGCGGAGTGCTTTATGGAAAGATACCCGCATGTCAGGGTGTCCGCTGAATTTGTGGGTTCCAGTGCTGGAATCGAAGCGGTGCTGTCCGGCGGCGCGGATATCGGAAATTCTTCCAGAAGCCTGAAGGAGAGTGAGAGAGCGGAGGGTGCGGTGGAGAATCCGGTAGCTATTGACGGGATCGTTGTCTGTGTGGATTCTTCTAATGGTATTAATGGTCTGACCTGTGGACAGCTTATTGACATTTACATGGGAAATATCGTGAACTGGAGGGAACTGGGCGGGCCGGATCTTCCCGTGGTGGTGATGGGACGTGAGGCGGGAAGCGGAACGCGGGAGGTCTTTGAAGGATCTCTGGGTATTGTGGATCAGTGTGACTATGCAAATGAACTGGATAGTGCAGGGGCAGTCATGGCAAGGGTGGCTTCCACTCCCGGCGCCATCGGCTATGTATCTTTGGATATTGTGGATGCTTCTGTGAAGGTACTGTCCCTGGAGGGAGTGAAACCATCGGAAGAGAGCATCAGGAATGGCAGCTATCTTTTGGGCAGTCCGCTGATGATGGTGACCAGGGGTGAGGTCGAAGGACAGAATGAGATAGTGCAGGCGTGGTTTGCGTATGTATACAGTGGAGAAGGGCAGGCTGTGGCGGAACAGCTGGGATACATCAAAGCCCGGTGATTCAGGCAGGAAGCGCGGGATGCCCCGAACTGTCGGCGCGGGACATTCCGGCAGAAAGGATATCGCTTGAAGAGAGTCTTGAGAAAGGATGAGGAAAATGCGGATCAGAAAGGATAAAAGGCGTCCGTCGGCGGAGGGCGCGGCCAAGGCGGTTTTCACCTTCTGCGGTTTTGTGGCGGTGTTTGCGGCAGCTTCCATGACACTATATTTGATTGTAAAAGGCGTTCCCGCTCTCTGCAAGGTAGGATGGAAGGAGATATTGTTCAGCGGTGAGTGGAAGCCTGTGGCGGAGGACCCGGCATACGGGATTCTGTACATCATTCTGACGTCCGTCTTCGGCACGGGGCTGGCGGTGCTGATGGGTGTTCCCATGGGAATCCTGACGGCAGTTTTTTTGGCAGAATTGGCTGACGGAAAGGCGGCAGCGGCGGTCAGGACGGCGGTGGAACTGCTGGCGGGTATCCCCTCCGTGATCTACGGGCTGCTGGGGATGTATCTGCTGAATCCATTGATGTACAGACTGGAAAGGAAGCTGTTTGCAGGTTCCCGGACACATCAGTTCACAGGTGGCGCAAATCTGCTTGCAGCCTCCCTGGTGCTTGCCATCATGATCCTGCCTACCGTGATCAGCATCAGTGAGACAGCCATATGTGCGGTGCATCCTGCTGTCAGGGAGGCGTCGCTGGCACTGGGCGCTTCCCCTGTGCAGACGATCTTCCGGTCAGTGCTGCCTGCGGCAAGGTCCGGCGTGGCGGCGGCAGTGGTTCTGGGGGTGGGAAGAGCCCTGGGAGAGACGATGGCCATCACCCTGGTATCGGGCAACAGTGTTAACCTGCCTTTACCCTTTCGCTCCGTAAGGTTCCTGACCACTGCCATGGTCAGTGAGATGGGATATGCGCAGGGAACGCACAGGGAGGTGCTTTTTACCATTGGGCTGGTGCTGTTTGTATTTATCCTGTTGGTAAATATCTTATTGAACCATATGGTAAAAAGGAGGATGACGGAGGAGTGAAGGAGACATTGTATCGGAAACACAGGCGTCCGGCGGAACTGTTCCTGCTGGCGGCTGTCTATGGCGCAGCTTCCGTCTCCGTAATGCTGTTTCTGGTGATCCTCGGTTATGTCTTCGCCAGGGGAGCACATACGGTGGATTGGAATTTCCTGACCTCTGTCACCAGCACATTGGGACAGAACACGGGAATTGCCGGCAATCTGGTCAATACGCTGTATATGGTGGTGATGACGCTGCTGGTCGCCGTTCCCGTTGGAGTGGGCGCGGCAATTTACATAAACGAATATGCGAAGCCGGGAAAACTGATGGATCTGATTGAATTTACCACGGAAATCCTGTCCGGCCTCCCATCCATCCTCTACGGACTGTTCGGAATGGTGCTTTTTGGGGAGACCCTGCACTTGGATTACTCCCTGTTGAGGGGGGCGTTGACTCTGACGCTGATGGTGCTTCCGCTGATCATCCGCAATACCCAGGAAGCCCTTCGGACCGTGCCGGAGAGTTATCGCAGCGGCGCCCTTGGAATGGGAGCCCCCAGATGGCATATGATCCGCACGGTGCTCCTTCCCTCCGCCATGCCGGGCATCTTGACCGGTACGATCCTGTCCGTGGGCAGGATCGTGGGAGAATCTGCGGCGCTCCTGTTTACGGCCGGAAGCGGCAGGCTTCTGCCGGAGGCGGGAAGGGGGCTGGCGGACAGTCTGCAAAAGCTTGGCGGCAAGGCGCTGGAGTCGGGCGGGACGCTGGCGATAGAACTGTATCTGCAAATGCGCAACGGAAGATATGACATCGCATTCGGTATCGGCTGTGTGCTGATCGCCATTGTATTATGCCTCAATCTGCTGATGAAAATGGCCGTGCAATTCGTCTCCGGATCTGAAAAGGGCAGGACAGGGACAAAAGGGAGGCCGTTATGAAAACGGGAAATATCAAGATCTCGGTGAGGAAGCTGAATCTCTATTATGGTGAAAAACATGTACTGAAGCATGTGGATATGGAGATCAGGAATCACGCGGTCACAGCGCTGATCGGACCCAGTGGCTGCGGGAAATCCACTTTTTTAAAATGTCTCAACCGTATGAATGATCTGGTAAGGGAGGCGCGGGTCGAGGGACAGGTTCTTTTGGACGGGGAGGATATTTATGACAGGAGAGTGGATGTCACAATCCTCCGGAAGAGGGTGGGAATGGTGTTTCAGCAGCCCACTCCTTTTCCCATGAGCATATATGAGAATATTGCCTATGGCCCCAGGCTCCATGGGATCAGGTCTAAACGGGATTTGGACAGAAGAGTGGAGGAGGCGCTGCAGGGAGCCGCAATCCTGGAAGAGGTGAAAGACAGGATGGACAGACCTGCCCTGGGACTGTCCGGAGGCCAGCAGCAGCGTCTTTGCATTGCGCGTGCCCTGGCGGTGGAACCGGAGGTGCTCCTGATGGATGAACCCACCTCGGCGCTGGATCCCGTCTCCACATTGAAGATCGAGGAACTGATGAAGCATCTGAAAAGGCAGTATGCCGTGGTAGTGGTGACCCATAACATGCAGCAGGCCGCAAGGGTGTCTGACGAGACAGCTTTCTTCCTGACGGGGGAAGTGGTGGAGTTTGGGGACACAAACAGGATATTTACGAGCCCCAGGGAGCGGCTGACCAAAGATTATATCCTGGGACGGTTCGGGTGAATGAGCAAAGCATTCTTCTCATACCGGAAATTTACTATGAGATAATCATTCCCTGCCGGTCAGGAAGCCGGCAGGGAATGATTATTATTGGAGACTGCATCAAGCTGTATCAGGAAGCGTTTTCCGAAGAAGCCTCCTCGGAAACCTCTTTCTCTTCCTCTTCCGCAGGCGGCTCGGGCAGGGTCATCAGCACTTTTACGATACGGTTCTGCTCGATTCCCTGTACTTTCAGGTGTATGCCGTTCTCCAGTGTGACCTCCTCGTTATCTTCGGGAAGGCGGTCCAGGCTTTCGATGATCAGGCCGCCGATGGAATCATAGTCTTCGCTGTCAAGTTCCAGATCAAGCTCGTCATTGATATCGTCAAGCTTCATACTGCCTTCTACCAGATAGACACGATCCTCCAGCTCCTGGATCAGTTCTTCCTCATCTTCGTCGTACTCGTCACGGATCTCGCCCACGATCTCCTCCAGCAGATCCTCCAGGGTGATCATACCCACTGTGGCGCCGTATTCATTCAAGACGAAAGTGACGTTGGTGGTGGTTTCCCGCAGCTCATACAGCAGATCAGCTACTTTTTTGTATTCATATGTATAGTGGGCGTCCCTTAAAATGTCCTTTACGTGGAAATTGTCCTCATCCTCGCAGAGAATGAAATCTTTGATGTTGATAAGCCCGATGATATTGTCATTGTCGTCCTGATAGACGGGAAGACGGGTATACATGGACTCACGGAAGACGGACATGACCTGGCTGTAGCTGTCATTGATGTCAACCGTCACCATGTTGATCCGGGGAATCATGATATCCTTAGCCTGGGCATCGGAGAAATCAAACACGTTGTAGATCATCTCCCGCTCCTCTGATTCAATGACGCCGTCCTCGTGGCTTACCTCCACATAAGTACGGAGCTCCGCCTCGGTCATGGTGGTGATTTTCTTGGTGGGGTCAATGTGCAGCAGGCGCAGAATGCCGTTTGACATTTTGTCCACAATATAAATAACAGGCGTCATTACCTGCATTAATCCGTAAATGATTCCACTGTAAGCAAGGGAGATTTTCTCCGAGGAAAGCATGGCCCATGTCTTGGGAACGATCTCGCCGCAGAGCAGGACAACGATAGTCAGGACACCGGTCGCGATACCTGTGGCCAGGTTTACCCTCATGGCCAGCGTGGTGGCAAGGGAAGAGGCGGTCAGGTTTACGATGTTGTTACCGATCAAAATGCTGCTGAGCATCTTGCTGTAGTTCTCCAGTATCTTATTGACCCTGGCGGCGCGTTTGCTGCCTTCTTCTTCGAGAGCGCGCATCCGCACGCGGTTGACGGTCGAAAAGGCCGTTTCGGCTGAAGAGAAAAAGCCGGAAAGAATAACAAGAATAACTATAAAACTAAGTTGTATGACACCTGGGGCATCCAAAAAAATTCACTCCTTTTTTAATGTGTTTTCCCTAAATATACCGTAACATATACTTCTTGTCAAGTTTTCAGAAGCCGCCGCATATGATTTTATAGAAAATTTATAGATACATAAGGAGATCGCTGATGGAAAAAACCAAGACCCCGGGGGATCTGCCGATCCTGTTTTTACTTAAGACCCTGCTTTTTTCATACATATTGACGGGAGCGTTGCTGGCGCTGCTGGCGTTCCTGCTTTACAAGGTGGGACTGACAGAAAGGATTGTCTCCCTTGTCATCATTGCCATCTATGTGGTGGCTACCTTCTTTGCTGGATTTACGGCAGGTAAGAAACTGAAAAACAGAAAGTTCCTGTGGGGGCTTCTGATGGGGAGCGCGTATTTCCTCGTGCTGGCGGGGATATCCCTGGTATTGGGCGAGCCAGCGGGACAGCTGGGTGACTCGGTTGTCACCACACTGGTGCTCTGTGCGGCGGGCGGGATGCTGGGTGGGATGCTCAGTTAGGGAAGGACTCGGACTTTTCGTTTCCCTAAATTGAAATTGCGTCGGGAGAAAATCTATGTTAAGATAAGGAACATAGTTTGCTTGAAGAAGAAGGAGAACACTTTATGAGGAAAAGTATAGCACTAAAGATGATGCTGCCGCTATTGGCCCTGTTTGCGTTAACTGTTTTGGTAAATACCACCACTACCAGCGACCTGCAGTCCATGCGGGAGGTATGCGACCAGATCGCGGGAATGGGAAGCGCGGCGCCGGAAGTGGCTTCCATGGCGCAGACCACATCGGCGCGGATCTCTTCGACGCTGGCTGTGAACGGCCTGGTATCCAGTATTCAGCTGTTGACGGTGGTCATAACAATTGTAATAGCGTTTCTGTGTGTGGTAAAGCCGCTTCGGGATGTCAAGAGACAGCTGGATGTATTGATCGGGCAGATTGAGAATAATGAGGGCGATCTGAGCCGGCGTATCCGTACGAAAAAGAAGGATGAAGTGGGAAGCCTTGTGCAGGGCATCAATCTGTTCATAGAGGAACTGCAGGGCATCATGACACAGATCAAGGAGCATTCGGGCTCTCTGGACCAGTCTTCCCGGGATATTACCTCCAGGGTTTCTGATTCCACCAGAAATACGGAAGCTGTTTCCGCCGAGGCGCGGGATATGTGCCAGGAGATCCAGACGCTGGCGGACAACGTATCCGGTATTGCGGATGAGATGCGCGGCGTAGTGGATCAGGGGAACCATATGTCAGAGGTCGCGGTCATGGGAAAGAATTATTCAACGGAGATGCGGGAGCGCGCCCTGAAGATCCAGAACATGGCCAGCAGCAGCAAGGCGGAATCGGAGAATATTACCGCATCCCTGAGGACGGATCTGAAGACCTCTGTGGAAAACAGCAAGAGCGTCAATGCCATTCAGGGGCTTACGGACGAGATCCTGTCCATTGCGAGCCAGACAAACCTTCTCGCACTGAACGCGTCCATTGAGGCGGCAAGGGCAGGTGAAGCGGGAAGGGGGTTTGCTGTAGTGGCGGATGAGATCAGGCAGCTTGCAGATAACAGTCGTCAGACGGCAAACAATATCCAGGAGATCAGCGGGGAAGTGACATCGGCAGTGGAGAGCCTGGCAGCCACATCCGACAAGCTGATGCAGTTTGTCACCACCAGGGTGCTGGACAATTATGCGCAGTTTGTGGACGCTTCGGGGGAATACCTGAAGGACGCGGACAATGTGGAGGATACCATGGTGGCTTTCGACAGGATTGCCGCAGGGCTTGCATCCTCCATACACACCATGAATAACATGGTAGGAGATGTGGCCGGACGTATCGGGGAAGAGAGAGGCCGTGTGGAGGCTTTTACTGATACCATTGACGGTGTGGCGTCCAATATGACGGAAATCCAGGATTATACCTCTGCCAACGATGAAGTCTCCAATAGGCTGAAGAAAGAAATCTTGAAATTTAAAACAATTTAGGCAAATATAAGACATAATAAAAAAGCCTTTTACAAATGTACAGGTTTGTGGTATAATATCTTTACTTTTGAATGTGGAGGTTATTGATAAGATGAAGCATATTAAGACTTTGACGACCAGGGACCTGAAAGAATCCATGAAAAAGGGCGGATGCGGCGAGTGCCAGACTTCCTGCCAGTCAGCCTGCAAGACTTCCTGCACTGTAGGAAACCAGAGCTGTGAGAAAATCAAATAATCAGTATGCCGGTGAAATGTGATCGGTACGAGAGACACCAGAGTGGCAGCGATTCCGGTCGCTGCTTCTTTTCTGTGTCCTGGAATTCCGGGAAAAAGTCTGTGGAGGACGGACAGAGGTACTGGTACTGAAAACGGTGCTGAAGATAGAAAGGAAACCAAATTTGTGATACACCAATACAAAAGCCACGGGTACAACATTGTCATGGATGTGAACAGCGGCTCCGTGCATGTGGTGGATGAGATCGTGTACGATATGATCCCCCTGCTGGAACCCCTTGTAAATGAAGGCATCAAGGATGCCGCCACAATCAAGGCCGCCGTGTTGAACCTCGCCAATATCCCTTATCCGGAGGAGGAAATCATGGAGGCTGTGGACGAAGTGCTTGAGCTGGAGGCACAGGGTCAGCTGTTCGCGCCGGATATCTATGAAAATTACGTATTTGACTTTAAAAACAGGCAGACGGTGGTCAAGGCGCTTTGCCTTCATATAGCCCACGACTGCAATCTGGCCTGCAAATATTGCTTTGCGGAGGAAGGCGAGTACCATGGCAGGCGTGCCCTGATGAGCCTGGAGGTGGGAAAGAAAGCACTGGATTTCCTGGTGGCCAATTCCGGCAGCCGGGTGAACCTGGAGGTGGATTTCTTCGGCGGCGAGCCGCTGATGAACTGGCAGGTGGTAAAGGATCTGGTGAAATACGGAAGGAGCCTGGAAGCGCCTCATAACAAGAAATTCCGCTTTACCCTGACGACAAACGGCGTGCTGCTGGACGATGAGATACTGGAGTTTGCAAACAGAGAGATGGCGAATATCGTTCTCAGCATCGACGGGCGGAAGGAGGTTCACGACAGGATGCGTCCCTTCCGGGGCGGACAGGGCAGCTATGATCTGATCGTGCCAAAGTTCCAGAGGGTGGCGGAGAGCAGGGAACAGACGCAGTATTATGTGCGCGGGACCTATACCCGTGAGAACCTGGACTTTTCTGAGGACGTGCTGCATCTTGCAGACCTGGGGTTCCGGCAGATTTCCGTGGAGCCCGTGGTGGCGCCGCCCTCGGATTCCTACGCGCTCAGGGAGGAAGATATTCCGAAACTGAAAGGGGAGTATGACAGGCTGGCCGGAGAGATGCTGAAACGCCGGAAAGAGGGAAGAGGCTTCAATTTTTTCCATTTTATGATCGACCTGGAGGGCGGTCCCTGTGTGGCCAAGAGACTGTCGGGCTGCGGCTCGGGCACGGAGTATCTGGCCGTGACCCCGTGGGGGGATCTGTACCCCTGCCATCAATTTGTGGGAGACGAAAAGTTTCTCATGGGAAATGTGTACGATGGCATTGTCCGTGAGGATATCAGGGATGAATTTAAATGCTGCAATGTCTATGCCAAGGAAAAGTGCAGGAAGTGTTTTGCAAAATTTTATTGCAGCGGCGGCTGCGCGGCAAACTCCTATCATTTCCACGGCAATATCAACGACGCTTATGACGTGGGCTGCGAGCTGCAGAGAAAGCGTGTGGAATGTGCCATCATGCTGAAGGTGGCGGAGCAGGACGATTAACAAATATTGAGAAAGGACGAAAGAACAATGAAAAAGAACAAAGCGATTGTCATTCTGCTTTGTGTCCTTCTGATTCTGGCGGGTGTCACCTATATAGACATTTTCGGCGTGAATCCGGAGGGAGACGGAAGTGCATCGGACATCAAGCTGGGTCTGGACCTGGCGGGCGGTGTCAGCATCACATATCAGGTGGTGGGGGAGGAAGACCCCAGCGCCACAGATATGAGCGATACCATAGCAAAACTCCAGAAGCGTGTGGAGAACTACAGCACGGAGGCTATCGTTTATCAGGAGGGAACCGACAGGATCAATATTGAGATCCCCGGTGAGAACGATGCCACAAGGATTCTGCAGGAGCTGGGAAGACCCGGCGCGCTGTATTTTATCTCGGAGACGGATTCGGCGGGCAATGTGAACTATGCCAGTCAGTATGTGCAGAATCCGGACGGCTCCGTGGGATACGCCTATGTGTTGAACAAGACCATTGACGAACTGCTGGCGGACGGCTCCATCATGGTACAGGGTACGGATGTGAAGGACGCCACCGCAGGCTCCATGCAGACGGATCTGGGATATGAATACGTTGTCAGCCTTGTGATGACGGAGGAGGGGCAGGAGAAATTTGCCCAGGCCACCAAGAGGGCGTTTGACAATCATGAAACACTTGCCATCTATTACGACGGGACGATCATCAGCGCTCCCAGCGTAAATGCTGTGATCACGGACGGAAACGCCCAGATCTCCCCCATGGAATCCTTTGAGAGGGCAGAAAACCTGGCTTCCACCATCCGGATCGGCGGACTGAAGCTGGAGCTGGAGGAGCTGCACTCCAAGGTGGTAGGGGCGCAGCTGGGCGTGGACGCCATTGCGACAAGCCTGAAAGCGGCTGTCATCGGCGTTATTCTCGTCATTATTTTCATGATCGCGGTGTACTATATTGCTGGTCTGGCATCCGCCGTGGGGCTGCTGTCCTACGTGTCCCTGGTGGTGCTTCTGATCAACGGCTTCGATATGACGCTGACGCTGTCAGGCATCGCTGGTATTATCCTGTCCATCGGTATGGCGGTGGATGCCAATGTGATTATCTTTGCCCGTATCCGTGAGGAGCTTGCCTCCGGCAAGACGGTGCAGAACGCTATTAAGATCGGCTTTGACAAAGCGCTGTCGGCCATCATCGACGGAAATATCACCACCCTGATCGCCGCACTGGTGCTCTGGCTGCTGGGTCCCGGTTCTGTGAAAGGGTTTGCCCAGACCCTGGCGCTGGGTATTGCGCTGTCCATGTTCACAGCCCTGGTGGTGACCAGATATGTCATGTATGCTTTCTACGCGCTGGGGCTAAAGAGCGAGAAGCTTTACGGTGTGGGGAAAGAGCGCAAGCCATTGCACATCCTGTCCAAGAAGGGGCTGCTCTTCGGTGTCTCCGCCGCATTGGTGGTGGCCGGATTTGTGGCTATGGGTGTTTTCAAGTCCTCCACGGGAGACGCTCTGAATTACAGTCTTGAGTTCAAGGGCGGTACGCAGACCAGCGTGACCTTCAATGAGGCCATGACCCTGGAGAAGACCAACGCCGAGGTAGTGCCCCTTATGGAGGAAATCACCGGCGCTGTCCAGATCCAGACGGTACAGGATTCCAACGAGGTGATCTTTAAGACAAGCTCCCTGACAGTGGAGCAGAGGGATGCCGTAAACGAGATGCTGGTGAGCAATTTCGGCGTGGATGAGAAGCTGATCACCACAGAGACCATCAGTTCCACCATCAGCAACGAGATGAAATCGGATACGATTATTGCGGTAGCGGTGGCCATCCTCTGTATGCTGGTGTATATCAGGATCCGCTTCAAGGATATCCGTTTCGGCGTCAGCAGTATTGTGGCGCTGCTTCATGACGTGCTTGTGGTGCTGGCCTTCTATGCGGTGGCGAGAGTGACCGTAAGCAATACCTTTGTGGCCTGTATGCTGACTATTGTGGGTTATTCCATCAATGCGACCATCGTGATCTTCGACAGGATCCGTGAGAACATGGCTACCATGACCCACAAGGATGACCTGAAGGATGTGGTGGACAGGAGTATCACCCAGACCATGTCCAGAAGTATCTTTACTTCCCTGACCACCTTTATCATGGTGGCGGTTCTGTATGTGCTGGGCGTTACAAGTATCCGTGATTTCGCCCTTCCGTTGATGGTGGGTATCGTGTGCGGCACTTATTCCTCCATCTGCCTGGCGGGCAGCCTGTGGTATCTGCTGCGGGTGAAATTTGCTCCGAAGAAGAAAGCGTGACTTGCACCAATTCATTAACTGTTTGTGCCGCCGGAGGCGGCATGACGGGAAAAAGGGAAAAATTTCTGTAAAAAATATGCGAAACCCCGGCGCCTGTATCCTGTATCCTGCAGGCGACCGGGGTTATTTGGCTATTATTATATTTTTAGGCAACTTAATCTTTCTGCCTGAAAGTTCCTTGAGATAAATCGGTTTTTTGTCATCCGGGTCCATTACTCCGCAACAGAATGGTGTTTAATGGCGATATGCTCCAATACCTTATTTGACATGTCAATGATGGTACATCTTGTGTATTCGCTGATTGCCTCCTGGTTGTTACTGTTCACAGCTTCGCTGCTCACAGCAACATAATGCACACAAAATGAGCAAAAGACGCTCATTTTGGCGCCCGCAGTCTCGGGTTTTTATGCCCAAAACGCATAAAAACGCCTTCGCGAAACCGGCTGTGAATAGTAACTCCTGGTTTCAGAGGTCTTCCAGCTTGTCTTTGATCTGTACGTATTCTTCCTGCAATGCCTTCGGTTTCGCCTTGTGCTTCCCATATTCATCAAACCGTGTTTCATGGCATTGCTGTCCGCTCCGTTTCTTATATTTTACCATGTCGTACTATTTTACTCAATCAGAAAACGATCAGATAAGCACAGATGTAACAGTTCAGCCCCAATTGTGCCGGGCGGCTTACCTTTTTGCTAAGGGGACGGCGGCGCCATGCTGTCCTGATTTTCCGCAATTTCTAATGATGTAGAACCGAGTAATCGTGCCTGCATGGACAAAAGCCAATCCTTTCTGGCCAATATCGCATGAATCAAGATGCAATGAAACTCAAAATACTTTCACCTGTATAGTTGGAATATTCTTAAAATTGGCTCTAACATAGCTACTACGATTATGCAATGTAAAGAGGGATCGACCTATATATATTAAAACTTGTAGGAAACAGGCGAAGGGGAGACAGGGGTACTTTCTGCGGCGTGAGTGAGATGTGGAGAGGAGACTTCG
>CAOKWI010000076.1 GCA_948473115.1 uncultured Lachnospiraceae bacterium
CCGCGTTGCCCCGTCCGCATAGGACAGGACAGCATGGCGCCGCCGTCCCTTTAGCCAGAAGTCCCCACCAACAAGCCGCCCGGTACGATCGGGGCTGAACGGTTACAATCAAACAGCAAAGGTGAAAACTTTTAATTGACATTTATGCTATGGTTTGCTAGTATGTAGTTGTTTGAAGATTGGGACTGTGAATGATTATGATCAGATTTTTGCCAGGATATTTTTTTCGCAGATTATAAAAATCTACGAAGGCAATAGAGTTCTCGCTTTGTTAATTTTCTATTGTCATGAATGCTAAACGAATCCTCTGTCCATATGGACAGAGGATTTTTTGCTTCCTGCCTCCTCGCTGATGATATTTTGTATCTCCGGGTGGAACTGGAATTTACAGTCTGCCCATAAACCCATGGTTGCAAGCATCTCCAGCCCATGAGACAGCAGTTTCTGAAGGAGAAGCATGGCAGAAATATACCACATTTTTAGCCATGGAAAAAGCCGGAGTTTCCTTATTCTATAAGGGGTTCCGGCTTTATTAATCATTTCAAGTGTTGAAAACGGGAATATACCACAATTCCCAAAGTGCCGCAAGTATTTTTCAGCAGTACGTAAGATTCTCTTATAATGGCTTGGTATTACTTCAGATACCTTTGTATATCTTCTTCCGTAATAACAGAGTACACCTTCGTATGATACTTCTCTTCCAATAGCTTAGAGCCTGTTTTTCCTGTTACAGTTCCCTCAACCATCCTATCCACAATAACAATAATTGCAGCAACCTCAATCCGGGCTATTTTCATTATTTCTTCCATGCGTTTTGATATGGTCTCCCCGGATGACATTACATCATCCACCAAAATAACCCTGTCTCTGTCTTTCAGCGTATAACCACACAGGGAACGACCCCGGCTGTCTTTTACTTTCCGGTCATGACAATAGTGGACTGTAACTCCATATTTCTGAAACAACGCATATGCCGCAGCCACAGAAAATGCGATCCCATGGTATGCCATCCCCATGATAACATCAAATTCCAGGTTATTTTCACGGATACAATCCGCAAAATATTCCCCGACCTTGGCTATTTGCGCATTGGTCACAAATTTTTCGGAATTGATAAAGTAGGAGGCAGACAAACCGGATTTTAAAGTACAGTCTTTCTGCTCCAAGATTCCGTTACCAATCATAAATCTCACAAAACGCTCTTTGTTGGTCAGGGCATTCAGTTTGTAACCCATAAGTTCATCAATTGTTACCCCAAAGTAATCCGCCAGCAAAGGCAGACAGGAAATATCCGGTAATGCGGTCTGGTTTTCCCACTTTGATACAGCCTGCCCTGAGATATGCAGGTACTCCGCCAATTGTTCCTGCGTAATCCCTTTGTTGACACGAAGTTGCTTGATATTATTCCCTATTACCATAGTATCCTCCATTTGTTTTTTCCACCTGTACAGTTACAATCATCCAACAGTTTCATTTACCCTCAGCAAATAATCTATTGCCATGAATAATCTGCCTTTATTTATTACAATGTAATTGAATTGTTTGATGCGGCAACCCACAGGCGTTTTTTCAGAGGAGCGCTTCTCCTGATAAAATAATACCCTAACTTTAAACATAAAACAAACATCTTATAATACAGTTTTCCCCAACTGCCAGTTGGCCATTACCGTTCTACACTGGTAAAATGTATATGGCTGACTTTATGTAGCCAGGTTGTTCCATGGCTTCAACTGTTAAGTATTGTGATATATTGGGTTCAGTCAATCCGGATAAATAATGATTCTAACACGATAATTATACTGAATCAGAAGAGTAAACTCAACCTATGCAAGTGTAAAAACTGACGGAAGAACATTGTACTCCATTAAAGTTGTATCAAATGTATAGTACATATATTAAAATTTCCATATCTGCCTACTATGTAAATTATTTAATAAAAAACCCGCACATTTTCACCCTGCAATCCGTTAAACATTATGAAGGGAGGTTACAGCGCATGGATCT
Source organism: uncultured Lachnospiraceae bacterium (assembly GCA_948473115.1). GTDB lineage: Bacteria > Bacillota > Clostridia > Lachnospirales > Lachnospiraceae > Acetatifactor. Next base: position 2,005 of record CAOKWI010000076.1, read on the forward strand.
GGAAGAACAATATGACAAAATATTCCGCTATTGCTACTTTAAAATATACGATAAACAGATGGCGCAGGATATCACGCAGGAAACCTTTCTTCGGTTTTACAGTCGGGGTTTAAAGCTTGACAGCGGCGGAAACCTGCCTTATCTATATACGATTGCCAGAAATCTGTGCGTGGATGAGTTTCGGAAAAAGCCTGCTGCCTGCCTGGACGATATCGGGGAAGAAGCTGCCTGTGACACCTCGGGGGAATGGATAGACAGGCTGGCATTGAGATCCGCCATGTCAAGGCTTCCACCGGAGGAACGGGAATTATTGTTTCTGCGGTATGTAAATGAAATCTCCGTCGCTCCCATTTGCAGGATCACGGGAATATCACGTTTTGCCGTTTACCGCAGGCTGTCAAAAGCTGTAAAACATTTGAAGGACGAATTGAGAAAGGAGGGGTTTTCTGAATGAACAGACATTTGCAACAGGCGCTTCAAAAAGCATATAAAATCCCCATACCTGACCAGCAGGAGAAAGCACGGTTTATGAGGACACTCCCTAGATCCCGGATCAGTACGTGGCAATTTATCCTGACCCAGATCGCATATTTCAGGAAATGGACATTGGTTCTTTCCATGCTGTTCCTGCTGCCTGCCCTATTGGGTGCACGCCACATAGATCCGGATACCCTATGGATCATATCCTCGCTGATCCCTTTTCTGGGCCTGTTGGCCGTGGCGGAAAGCACCCGTTCCGCGGTAGTTGGAATGCAGGAGTTTGAAATGTCCACTAGATTTTCGTTAAAGAGTGTAATACTTGCAAAGATGAGCGTCCTGGGTATTCTTGATATACTCATCTTGTGCTGTCTGATACCCTTATGCCATGTCAGCAGCAATATTTCCCTGCTTCAGACGGGGCTCTACCTTCTGGCTCCCTATCTGCTGACGGTAAACATCAGCCTGTGCCTCACCCGCCGTCTTCACAGCGGGGAAGCAATATACAGCTGTATGTTTACTGCGGTTCTGGTCAGTACTGGAAGTTGGTTATTACACCTGACGGCTGATTTTATCTATCAGCTTTCTTATCTTCACTGGTGGATCCTATTGTCTGTTTTCCTGACGGGCAGGATGATGCAGGAAATATACCGCACGGTCAGACAGACGGAAGAATACGTTTGAGCAGGACAAAATTTCCTATAAGATAAATAACATTCTATAAAAGATGCGGCATAGCGGACAGCGTGCACCCTGATGCGACATGAAGACAACGCATACTCTGCTGCATTGCAAAGGCAGCATATGCTCCGCTGCATCATAAAGGCAGCGCATGTGACTACAGAATTGGAGGTTGGCATGGAACTTGTAATAGACAGAGTATCAAAGCAATATAAGAACCGGATCGCGGTTGATCGTATTTCCATAAAACTCCGGAAAGGCGTTTATGGACTGCTGGGCGAAAACGGCGCAGGAAAGACGACACTCATGCGGATGATCTGCGGCATATTAAAGCCTGACAGCGGCACAATTTCCTTCGACGGCATGGATGTAGGCGAAGAGGATTACCGCGCCGTTTTAGGATATCTGCCCCAGGATTTTGGCTATTACCCCGAATTCACAGGCCAGGATTTCCTGCTATATATGGCGGCACTGAAAGGACTTTCAAAACCGCAGGCAAAACAGAAGGCAGAGAAGCTCCTACAGCTGGTCTCTTTACAGGATGCCGCCGCCAAGAAAATAAAGACCTATTCCGGCGGCATGAAGCAGCGGTTGGGAATCGCGCAGGCTCTGCTCGGTCAGCCGGATCTGCTTGTGTTGGATGAACCGACCGCCGGACTGGATCCAAAGGAGAGGGTTCGGTTCCGCAATCTGATCCGGGATTTGGGAAAGGAATGCATTGTACTGCTGTCCACGCACATTGTGTCAGATATCGAGCACATCGCTGATACCGTATTGATCATGAAGGATGGGCAGCTGGTCTACCAGGATCAGTGGACCGATGGCAGAGGCAGCCTGGAGGACTTTTATTTGCAGCATATTGGCGAGGACAATAAGCAGAAACATACATTTTCATGATAATATGTGCCAGAAGTCAGCATGGGCACAAGATGGAAATGCCAGTACCACCAGCTCTGCCGGGGGATTGAAAAGGTTTCAGTCAAGGGCAGAAAACGCGGGTGCAGCAGGCTACACTGAAAATGGAGGAGATTCACGACATGAGGGAAAAAACCAAGAAGCGCAGCAACAATTTCCGAATTTTATATTGGTATGAATGCAGGAAAATATTAGGGAAAAAACTGGTCTGGTTTTCCCTTCTGGCAGGCATTGCCATCATGACCATAGGACTGCTTTCCCCGCTTTTCGGTGGTTATTATATCGACGGGAAATACATGGGCACCACCTATGAAATGTATCTGGCAGACAGGGATTACGCCAAGGAACTGAGCGGCAGGAAAATTGACCAAACGCTCCTGGAAGAGACAATGGCCGCATACAAATCCATCCCGTACACCCCGGAAATCCATTACACGGCAACAGAGGAATACCAGAAAATCGCACGTCCATACAGTGAAATTTTTAATTTTGTGCGCCAGACATCCGGCATACAGACGTCAGAGCTCATCCTGTCCTGGCAGCCGGACGAAAAGGACCTGTATGCCAAACGACAGATATGGCTGATGTCCTTATGGAAGGATCTGGGACTGTCACAAGGGGAAATGGATTTCTGGAGGGCACGGGAAGAACAGGTAGAAACGCCTTATGTCTATGAGGAGCATGGCGGATACAGCACCATGTTTTCCTTCGCCCCCACCGTTGGCTTTGTTGTGTTAATGCTGACTGCAATATGCCTTTCCGGGATCTTTACGGAGGAACATACCAGAAAGACGGATCAGCTGGTTTTATGCAGCCCTTTGGGAAAGACGACCCTGTACCAGGCAAAGATAGCGGCCGGAATCAGCTTTGCCGCATTCGTTACGGTCCTGTTCTCTGCGCTGATATGGATAGGAACCATCTGCCTATATGGCATGGAGGGCTTCCAGGCGGCTCTCCAATTCCTGTACGCGCAGAGCTCCGCACCTGTCACCTGTGGGCAGGCGGTATTGATCACTTATGGAATCATAATGATCACCGCAATTATCACAAGCGTGTTTGTCATGGTTTTATCTGAGCTGCTGCAAAACAATATTGCCACCCTGGCCATTTCATCTGGACTGCTGATGCTGTCCATGGCGGTGGTTGTGCCGGAGCAGTACAGAGTACTGGCACAGATATGGACCTGGCTTCCCTGGTCTTTCTTTGAGCCCTGGAATGTATTCGGATCCTACACGGTTTCCCTGTTGGGACATTATTTCACCCCATGGCAGGCAGTTCCTGTGATTTATTTGGTATCAGCAGCAGCGATTGCCGCTGTCGGGAAACCAGTCTATCAGCGTTATCAGGTTTCGGGCAGATAGATATTCAAGAAATAAATCAATCATATTCAAATTCAAAGGACGCCCTGTCTGTCTCAAAGGCAAACAGGGTACGGTTCTTTCTGCGGAATCGGTAAAAAGCCCGGCAGGATGCACTTTCATGAATCGTCCTTACCATATTCCCCATCTCCGGAGCCCTTAGGGGGCGTTCAGATGATTCCAGCAGCCGGATATCCAATTCCAGACTACCCTGTATCACCCGAACTGCCTTGTTATGAATATAAACCACCCTGGCTCCCAGATAAGTGGCTATCCTGTACTCTTTTCCCTGCCATAATACCACGCCTATGATACCGGTAAAATGAATGCCCGCCATGGGAATATCCGCCACCGACAACATTAACGCCCCTCCCGGGAAACAGCACTGCGTCCAGATATACTCTTTTGGGAATGACCTCCCCCTGTCTCCTTCCCAGTATCCCCAGGCATCCTGAAAAGAATAATCCTGCCCATTGACACACACCTGCCCTGTGACAGAATGCCGCATACTCCATACACTGTGGCGGCATTCCATAAACGGCACTAGTGCAAACGGTCCCATAATATCATACCTTAACGGGCAAAGCGATCCGAAATCCAGTCTGCCCTTAATGGCCAGCCTGGGTGTGCGTATTGCCAGACGAATCCCTTTTTCACCAAACTGGTTCTCCCCGATGAAAAGATTCCTCCTTGTCCGCCGAAAAGAATCGGCAGTAAACGGGACTGACCAGGCATTACTCTCCGTAATAACCTGAATAGAACAGATCCGTTTCTTTCCTTCGCTATGGACGGCAGGAATCACCGCTAAGGTCTGTGTCTCCGATTGACATTTCATATACCAGCCATAAAAGAAATGATGCATATGATTATCTCCATGAAAAATAATGCTTATTTTTCCACGGATGAGCCTGGTTTATTCCTCTCTGCCCCATTCTTATGATGTGGTCTTTCACCATTCTTTCCTGATATCCGAAGCGGAGAGATCGTATTTCCCCATAAATTCCTCCATGTCCCTACCGTCCCTTATGACCATGACTTCCGTAAATTTCCCCGTGTGGATATCCTTGAAGCCTGCCACCTGTTCCCCTGTGCATATGCTGGAGCGGATGGTCGGTTTCTGATTTTCTTTGTCATAGGATTCTTTTACCTGTTTGTGCTTCTTAAACATAAGATACCTCTTTCTAACAAAATTTCACATTAACTCCCTGACTTCCACTGCGTGGAAACAGCCAAATACCCCGCGGCATTCGCCAGGTCAACAGATTGGCCTGCGGATAATCTTCCTCATGCCGGAGCCGCAGAATTCGTGGGGAATGAGCTTAAACCCTCTTGTCTCATAAAAGGGTTCCTTTCCCTTTTCCGCGACCAGCTGTATGCTGGAACGCCCTCCTGGCGGTGTTTCCTTATCCACATATTCTATGATCATATCGACGATTTTACTGCCGATTCCCTTTCCCTGATAAGCAGGATGCACCACAATATCAGCCATTATGAAATACATTCCGTCGCCGATCAGCCTTCCCATTCCGACTGCCTGCCCGTCCTGCTCTGCAGCCACCGTATATACGCTGTTATGGACCGCTTTCTCCATCTGCTCCCCTGAGAAATTCAACCACCCAACGCTTTCCCTGAGCCTACAGTAATCTTCATAATATAAAGCATTTTCCCTATAATTCACCTGAGGAGTACTGACTTGCTCCTTAGAAACCGTACCTTCAAAATCCTTCGCCATAATACATTCCTCCAAATACCTCACTGCGATCCTTTCCCAGTTCCTTCACCTTATAGCCATCCATCTGGAACCATCCCCGGCTTCCGTCCGCCGCTTCCACACAGACCCAGCTGAAGGTGCTGTCCGTCTGAAGGAAATGCACCGTCTGGGGAGAGATCGTAAAATAGTTAATCCCATGATACATGGCATCCTCCCCTTCGGGCAATAGGTGACTTTGCACCGGCAGTTCTTCCAGAAGCTCAACCTCATTCTGCGCCACAAAGTCATAGACCTCCTGGGATACCAGTTCCACCTGGCCGGAATCCCCGACCTGCCAGCTGGTACGAATGGCATCCGTCTGTATGACTTCGCAGCGCTGACGTCCACTGATTACGCCGTTTTCCATGGTACATGACCTGATATCGTCACCAAATTCACCCAATGCCCTCAGCTCACCTTTTTCATACCCGAACAGAGCAGTGCGGGGATCCCCGCTGGGGCCATCCTCATATAACGCCAGAATGACCCTTTCGCCGTCAGGACTGTATGCCCAAATGTCATTGTGCACACGGTTGCCGTTTCCCCTTATCACACATTCTCCCACCTGCAGCCGATAACTGTCATACTTCCAGTACTGTCCCCTGTCGTCAGGATCTGCCGACAGGATCACCTGCTCCACGCTCCCGTCTCCGTCCAGATCAAGGAAAGCGGAGGTCTGCCCCGGCTCCCTGACAGACAATTGTACCAGGGTATCGGGATGATCCAGCAGATATTCCCGGTTAGCCGCGCCGTATGCCTGTTTATCCTCCGGTGTCATCTGCCGGAACGTCTTCCGATTCCAGAGCGGCTCATTTAAATTCTCAAGAGGCAGGGTATCCGTCTGGCTGCCAAAGCCATAAATCTGCACAAAACCGCCGTCCACCCCAAGGTCAATCTCCGGAAAGATCTTCCGGTAATTCTCCGGAACCGAAAGGCTCTCCCGGTAAAGCTCTCCTGTCAAAAGGTCATAGACAAAGACCACCTCCGCCCCGTCGGGGGAATTTTCCTTTGCGCGCTCCAGGCTCTGAAAAATATAAAGTCTGTTGTCAGAGAACCAGGTGACCGCCTCCTGTCCCACATCCCCTGCCCAGAGACAGGTTGATGTGCTTTGCGTCTCGTGCCATGGTTCCTCTCCCTGGTAACCGCAATTCAACCGGTAAATACCATAGTCACTCAATTCTATGATGTCTGTCATCTCCGGTTCGCTTACCATACAATAAGTTTCCTTGACACCGTCTCCAACAAGTCCCCAGATTCCCTGGCTTACCTCTTTCAATTCCATGGCAATCTCAACACTGGAGCCATCCTCCGCAAAGGTGTAGGTCACAATCACCCGGCTGCCCACCCCGGCAATGGAGGACGCCATCAGCCAATCGGGAACCGGCATACTTGCCCATTCCGGCAATTCCGCCTCCGTACTTCTAAGCCGCATTGCAGGCTCCATATGCCACTCTGTCACTTCCCCTTCTCCCGCTCCCAGATGCAGCAATGCTTTTGCCGCCTCCACAGGATCCGTATACCGCAGGTAAAAATCAGGATTATTACCGTTAAAAAGATGTACAAAATTTGTCCGGTAAAAGGACTCGCCATATAATGCCGCCAGCAATCCATAGCCCTCGTACAGTGTACCGTCCTTATAAATATCACGCTTGCCGTAGGCATCCTCATACTCCTGCGCTGTCTCAATACGGTAAGTATCCCTTGTGCTCTCGTGATCCACATAATACAGAACCTCCGATTCCGTGAGTCTGACCTTTTCCCTCACCAGATAAATCTCCGGCGCAGAGGTCTGCATATGAAAGGTGATTTCCGCTGTAGGCTCCTCCGAAAGCATGGTTATCTCATAATCATACGCCCAGGGCCAGGGGCTGGATTCACCGAACGCAAAGCTGCCGTTTCCTGTCTCTGTCACTCTCTCCCACTGTCGAAATTCTTCTTTGTCCGCAGCCAGTTGGTACAATGCATCCCCGTCTCTATCAGTAAAAGCCCTTGCCCAGCATTCCAGCGCACCGTATGGTGACCTTCTGGCCAGCAGGAAACCTGCCTGAAGGATTTCCGGGGACGCGCCCGCATCCCTTACCGCAAGGCTACTGTCTTTCACGGAAGCCTGCTCCTCCGTACCCGCACCGGGATCAGCCTCGCTCCCCTGCCCTGCGCTGCTCCGCACTGTAAACATAATTGCTGCCGATATCAAGGCCACCTGCATTTTTAAAAACAGTATTTTCATCCTCATACCTCCCTGTAATCATCAATCAGCTTCCGGCAAAGTGTAAACCTCCTGCTGTTAGTTTACACTTTGTAAACCATTATGTCGACATATGATTTCATAAACCCTGACTGATTCTATACTGACTAATTCTATACCGCAGGCCGTCAGGATTCTATTTTATATACTCTATTGTTAATCCACCGGGAATTTCGTATAATAGACCATAGCAGGAGGAAATGCTTATGGGAATATATTTGAATCCGGGAAATCAGAGTTTCTGGCAGTCGATCCGCTCCGAGATATATGTGGATAAGACAGAATTAATTGCACAGACAAATAAGTATCTGAATACAAGGGAACGGTTTCTCTGCGTCAGCAGACCCAGGCGTTTCGGCAAATCCATGACACTGGAAATGCTTGCTGCCTATTATAGCTGCGGCTGCGACTCAAAAAAATTGTTTGCGGGACGTAAAATTGAAAACTGCGATACTTTTCAGGAGCATCTGAATCAATATGACGTGATCTTTCTCAATATGCAGCAATTTTTGAGTGAAGCAGTTCCGGGAAAGATAACAGATTATCTGGCACAGGAAGTGATTCGGGACTTAAAAAAAGAATATGGGGACATCCTTGTCGAACAGGATATAGGGCTTGCGGCTGCACTGAGGGAAATATTTGCCGAAACAGACAGGCAGTTTATCTTCCTGATCGACGAATGGGACTGCGTGATGCGGGAACGGCAGGATGCAGATTCACTCCAACGGCATTACCTTGATTTCCTGCGCAATCTTTTAAAGGACCAGCCCTATGTGGCGCTTGCTTATATGACAGGCATTCTTCCGGTAAAAAAATATGGCACCCATTCCGCACTGAACATGTTTGCGGAATATTCCATGACAAATCAGTATGCTTTTGAGGAATATACCGGATTCACCGAGACAGAAGTAAAGGATCTCTGCAATCAGTTTCATATGGACTTTGACGAAACCAGCAGCTGGTACGATGGTTACAGGTTCAAAAAATTTCATCATGTCTATAATCCCAGGTCTGTCGTGGAGGCAATGAGGCATCAGGATTTCTCAAATTACTGGGTCTCCACTGAAACCTACGAAGCATTGAAAGTCTATATGGATATGGATTTTGACGGTCTGCGCTCAGATATGGTACAGATGCTCGGAGGAGGGCGTGTTATTGTCAATACGCACAGTTTCCAGAATGATATGCATACCTTTAAAACAAAGGACGATGTGTTAACGCTGCTGATCCATCTGGGTTATCTTGCTTACGATTCCTGCTCCAAGGAAGTATTTATCCCAAACAAGGAAGTCATGGAGGAATTTGAAAACGCCATGAGCGTAGGGGGCTGGCCTGAAGTCATGGGTGTCCTGAAGGCTTCTGACCGGCTTCTGGAGGATACCCTCTTCTGTCATGCGGAAAGTGTCGCAGAGGGGCTCGATCAGGCACATATGGAGGCAGCGTCCATATTGACATATAACAACGAGGAGTCCCTCAGCTGTGCTATTGGCCTTGCTTATTACAGTGCCAGAAAGTATTATAAGATGATCCGGGAATTGCCTGCGGGGCGCGGATTCGCAGACATTGTCTTTGTCCCTCTGCCACATACGGGAAAGCCCGCCCTGGTAATGGAATTAAAATATAATAAGTCGGCCCAGGCCGCCATACAGCAGATCAAGGAGCGGCGTTATACAAAAGCCCTTGAAGGATATACCGGTGAAATACTGTTGGTCGGAATCAATTATGACAGAGACAAAGTAGAGAAACCACATACCTGTATGATAGAGAAATTTCATATGCATCCGCCGGAGACTTCGGGGCAGCGATGACTGCCCCATCGCTGCCTGGCAACTCAAATTTCCTACAGCAGGCTGACAGAGCATCATTTTTGCGGTACAGCTGCGGGAAATCAGATTCTGGAAGGACAAAAACCATAATACTTTCACATATTTGTCAGGTCGATGACCCGGCCCATAGTCCGGTCAAACTGTTTTCTCCGCGTGTCCTTCAGCTGAAATGCTTTTTCCGTTTTCTGGTTCATCAGCGTATCCTTTGCCAGTACGCCGATCTCATCCATTTTATGTTGAAAGGCTTCCCCTGTCTGATAGGTTGGATCCGCCAGACGCTTTGTGATAAAGAGAGTGATCGGAATACAAACGGAACAGGTCAGAAGCATCTGCCAGTTCACAAAGAGCAAATAAATAAAACAGCAGAAAAAGGTAATCATGTTTCCGATAAACTCCGGAAAGCCGCCGGAGAGATAGGCGGAAACCTCCGATATGTCATGTGTCAGCTTGTTGATCACCGTGCCAGAATGTTCTTTTTGCACAAAAGAATAGCTGGATCTTGACAGCCGTTCCATTCCCAGGTTTTTCAGCCGGTACGACAGTTCTATGGTATATTCATTGACACAATATTGATACAGGCAGCTCACGCCGACTCCTGTCAGCAGAACCAGGGCAAAATATAGGAGCACAGTTCCGGGCTGTTTAGCGAAAATGTCTTCATCTATGATTTTTCTCGCCAGCTGACTGATATAGACCGCCACAAGGCTCAGATAAATTTTGCAGAAGAACTGAAGAAAAAACAGGTACTTCTTTCCGGAAATCTTCCAGAATTTTATTAATGTATTCAATGCAAAAACTCCTTGGTTTTATTAATCTGAATTTTGTACTGCACTTACTTTATTTCTACTATAAAAATAACAAACAAATAATGTTCCGTCAATACGCTATGAATACCTTAGTATTATTACTTACATCATGATATGCTATTGACAAAATCTCCCCGATATCACAAAATTAAAGTGAAAATAACAGATAAGCTGGAGGATAGAAAGTTGGACAGAAAACACTTTCGACGATTCCATATGATACTGCTGAAAGGGATGCAGGGCATCAAAGGTAAAAGGGAACTATGCCTGTTACTGGCGTGGCTGCTGCTTTTTATGGCAACAGGCTGTAGCCAGGTGACACCGCAGATCCCTGATGCATCTGCCACGGTGTCCTCCAGCTCCATAGAAACAGAGTCGGGCATCCCGGGGACTTCTGTCACAGCATCCCCAGGCTCCATAGAAACAGAGTCGGGCATCCCGGGGACTTCCAATACTGAGGCCAACAGCATTTCATCAGATTCCGTCGCAAGCCTTAACGACGATGTGTCCAGTACTACTGAAAACAGTTCTTCCTCCCTCCCGGAAGACGGCTCCTATACCTCCAAGGAGGATGTGGCCCTGTACATACATCTATACGGTCATCTGCCTCCCAACTTTATTACCAAGAAGGAGGCCGAGGCGTTGGGCTGGAAGGGAGGCTCCCTGGAACCGTATGCACCGGGCATGTGCATCGGCGGAAACCGTTTCGGCAATTACGAGTGTCTCCTGCCGGAAAAGGATGGCCGCAGCTATACAGAGTGCGACATAGATACCCTGGGCGCCGACAAACGAGGCGCCAAACGCATTGTATTTTCCAATGACGGTCTGGTATACTATACGGAAGACCACTATGAAAGCTTCGAGCTTTTATATGGAGAAACTGATCCCTGACTGACCTTATTGACAGCATAGAAAGTGATTCGGAACCGGCCTCGAAACTGCTGTTTGGTTCTGAACAGCCAAAAACGGAGATAACCACAATTATGCTTATTTGTACATTGGACGGAAACAACATCACAGACCGGGACATGCTCCACGACATTTTATCTGATTCCCTACGGCTTCCAGACTGGTATGGCAGGAACCTGGATGCACTGTATGACTGTCTCACGGAAATACAGGAAGAAACAGAGATCCGGATTCTACATAAAGAGACCCTGGAGGATCACCTGGGACGCCACGCCATGGCTGTAACAAAAGTATTAAAGGAGGCATGCGGGGAGAATCCCCGGATTCATTTCAGGGAAGATTCGGAAATGCCAGGGACAGATAATTTCCCCGACAGTTATAGGAAACCGTTAACAGCCTGCCAAAAGACAGACACAAACAAGGAGTACAGACATATGAATTTAAGCAACATCACTATCAACACACAGAACAGCATACGCATAGAGGGCTCAAAAATCTTGTACTTTGACCCCTTCCAGGTGGAAGACAGCTGCCAGGACGCGGATCTGGTTTTTATCACACATGAACATTATGACCACTTTGACCCAGATTCCATTGCAAAGGTGAAAAAAGACGACACCATTTTGATCGCCCCGGAATCCATGAAAAAGAAAGCCCTTTCAAAGTCCGGCATAGCAGCCGGGAAATGGGTGTTTTACAGCCCCGGCGAAACAGACGAACAGGGCGGTGTTGCGATACAGACAGTTCCTGCCTATAACAAGCTGAAACCCTTTCATCCTAAAATGAAAAAATGGCTGGGATATGTGGTGAAAATGGATGATATCCGCTATTACGTGGCGGGAGACACGGATGTAAATGAGGATATCAGAAAAGTACAGTGTGACGTAGCCCTGATCCCCATCGGGGGATATTATACCATGGATCGGAAGCAGGCGGCGGAGTATGTCGCGGAATTAAAGCCTGTGGCAGTTATCCCCACACATTATGGAAGTATCATAGGCAGCAAGACGGATGGCCAGGATCTCACAGCTGCTTTAAAGTCCATGGCCTCTAATATCCAGGTGGAATTAAAACTGCATTGAACGTTACGGCATCATCCTCCTGATTTTCCTGCACATACATCTGCACACGGTTCTGAATGACCGCCGCCACACTTCCAGCTTCACAATGTCCATGTATTCCTATCCCCGTGAAGAGCCCTTTCCCTGTCCGATGCATTAGGCTCTACCACCCTGCCGTTTTTATCATAGCTGGTCAGGAGATTCGAATTTTTTGCTATGGTCTTTCTCCCGTTATCTGTCAAAAGACTGATCACATGTTCCATGTCCCCGTTGCGCAGGGACTGCCGGATCTCACGGTTCCGACGCTCCTCTTCCAAAGCAAGGACAGAAGCCTCATCGGAAGCATCCAGGATATCTTCCTGCTCCCGCAAAATGCTTCCCCCTGGCCGCATACCCTGCGGATCACCCTCAGACAACTTAGATTCCTGCGGAATGATTTCCATCTGCTGTCCGTCCAGCGGCTGTTCATCCGGCGATACCGTCTCCACCTGCTGCCCGTCCAGCGGCTGTCCGTCCGGCGATATTGCCCCCAAAGGCTGCCCATCCAACAATTGGATATCCGATGAAGCAGCCTCGGTTGACTGGTCATTCCAAATGGTACGAAAAAATTCCCGAACCGCCGTAATAGCCGCCATGATATAGGTCCGTATAGTCTCCAGAAAAGGAATCTGAGCGGAGGCATTCTCGCCTTGCGTTTTTGCCGCCTCCGCCTGTTTCCGTCTGTCCGCCTCAGCCGCCTGTCCACCCACGGAAAGTTCCAGCCTGACGCCGCTTCGTTCCAGCGACTGCTGTTTCTCCTGCTCAGACACCCCGGTTTTATCCTGCGCACCGGAGGAAGAATCCTTCTTTTGATAGCCCAGGCTAAACTTTTCGTCCCCATCAGGAATGTCTATTTTCCTTGGTTTTGTATAGGTATTATAGGTATTTCCATCAACTTTATTGATCATAAGCCTGAATGATTATCTCCACATTATTATAGAAACACAGTTAAAGCAAACAACTTCACGGCATTCACCGGGTCAGTATTCAAATGTCTATTATGTGTTCCGCGGTTTTATAGCCATACAGGAACGTCCCGGTTCATTGCCTGCGAAATCATCGCTTCCTTAAAAATTCCTACCATTTGCTGCCGTCCCATATCGTAGATTATAACAAATTACCTCAAAGAAATCCATCCCCAATCCCTACGCCGTCTGCTATTAAAATCTCCATATCATCCAGTACAAAATTCCCCACGCCATCCAATACATCGCTGTATTCATTCCTGGTAAACAGCGCTTGAACATGGCGCGGGGCTCAGTCATATCTACCTACTTTCAAACAAATCCAACCAGAAACGCTGTACTACCGCCATTTTCATCTTATCACCGGAATAGTACTCCTTCACCAAATCCCGGTCTGGCTTAAACTGTCCGAAATACTCTTTCACCTTTTCGGCCTGCTGTGCGTCTTCAATCTCTATTTCCCAGGCTCTCCTACCATCTCCGTAATGGCATTCAATACTTTTATCAGTGAAGAGGGCTCTGTATAACTGCCCGTCTTCCGGGTTTCTTGAAGTAACGATTTGATTTACAACAGGGATTTTCCTGCACCTGCCGCTGTTCAACAACTCTTCAAAAGACATTCCGGCAAATATGTCCGATACTTCTCCCGGCACCCTGCTCTTTTCTTCCATATTTTCCCCAAAACCATCTGGTTCATTACCTATAGGCATAAAACATTCCTGTCCTGTAGCTTTTTCGGGAATACTTCCCTGATAATAAGCCGTACTACCGTTTCTTACTCCTGTTACTGACATATGTTTGTCCTCCATATTCTTATACATTGTCCAAAAATAACTTTTACATATGCCTTTTACGAATTTCCATTGGGGCATCATCTTGCATCAGTTATTTATCGGCAGTTTCTTAAAATGATCCTGCCTTACTGTTCCTGTGAAAGCAGTACGCTCATCATCTCCTCATACCGCTCCAGCGCCTTCCGGTGGATGGAACTAGGCACACCCACCTTATTGCCCACTTCCTTTATTTTTCCATCCCTCACTTCACAGGCCGTTTCATTGAGGATGAATTGTCTGTCGGTATCCACTCCCAGTTCCCTGAGAAATTCCAGCATCATAGGTGTGCTTACGGTAGAACCATACAAGTCTGCAAATGCCTGCTGGTCTGCAAAATGGATCAAAGCGCTCAATCCAAATGCGAAGTAATCGGCATTCTTATAATCCTCCTCTTTACCGCTTCCATAGCTGTCCACCCTCACAGAATCTTGCTCCACCGTGAACCGGTAACCGTTCCCAAAGTCAAAACTGTCCCCGACTCCGAAGCTGAGGCGGTTCTGCAAAGGGTCATAACCTGTGGGGCATGTGGTTTTATAAGGCTGTTTAATGGAACCAAAAATTTTCAGTTCTTCCGGGGTGTACTCCACTGCGCCGATGGCGGTAAAAATCTTCTTGCCGTTTATGTAGTAGATACAGGTATTGGCCTCCTCCACCTCAGAGGTAATTTCGATCTCATCCCCGCTGCATGCTTCCAGCACATCCTTTCCCAGGCTCATCTCCTGGGTCAGTTCCATCATTCTTTTGATATTTCCTTTATTCTGTCTGTCGAACCCGTTTAAGCCGGTGGACTCCTTCCCTTCCAGGTCACCGTTGAAATAATCCACAAACTCATCCCTGGCGCCGTCCTTTGTGGACAGCCTGCCCGTCTGTCTGTTGTAAAGATAGGTGCTTACACTCCCTACGCCACAAACACTCATACCATTCATTTCTCCCTTCTGGTTTCTCATGCAGTCCCTCTGTCATTCAGGACTGCCCCGCTTTCCCAACAGGGACCAAGCGGACGAACTGTTACAAATGTTACCTGCCGCATTGCTGCAGCAAATGCTTTTCTTCCCGTTTCACTCCCCCTTCCCCCTGATGCTCCTCCACAAAAAAGAAAACTACAAAGGACAGCCAAACACTGAATGTTTTCGCTGTCCTTAGCTTTCCTGTTTCGCAGGAACCCACGTCCTTGTATTTATGTAACACCATATTCGATATCGGACACTTTGCCGTTTTCTATTAGGAATTATAGCATTTTTTACAAATATGGAAATTTTCCAAGGAAGCACCTGTTGAAAGACCAGAACAACCAGCGCCTCCGTAGGCTTCCGTTTGACATATTTAAAATATCAGTTCACCGCAATACTGCAATTTGTGAATATATGCGGATCGGAGCTCTCATGCATGACAGAAAAGTTATACCGTCCCCCTTCTTCCACGGTAAATTGAAAGCTATGGTGTCCAGCCCTGGATTCTTCTTCCGCAATGGGTCTTCCTTCCCGGTATACCCTGAACTGTAAACGGCACTCACCGTCCGCATCCAACATCACAGTGACCGTATCGCCTTCCACAAGGCTGTAACCATCCTCCCCGGCGGGGTGCAGCAGGAGCATATGTCCGTTGCCCAATATAAAGTCGGCAAACCGACCCTCTTCCGTTGTTTCTACTTCCGTAATGCTCCAGGGAATCAGTGGAAGTAAAGCCACCTCGATCAGTCTGGTGCTTTCCACTACAGCCTGTTCCGCCGCGGCTTTTCCGGCTACTTCATAGACCGCTGCCCCCGCTGCGGACAGCGACATGACCTCGTTGCCGTCCTGATCCAGATAATGCACGCTTCCGTCCCTTTCATCCACCATTACCCTGGCATAAGCGGTTCCCGCCTCTTCCATCAGGGCTTCCTTCTCCCGGCGGCTCAATCCGTCAGTGTAGGCAAAGCCATTCCATTTTACAATCATACCCGCCACTGTCGTGATGGAAACACAAAATACCAGTACCGCAGCGGCAATTCCCGCCCGGGACATTTTCCTCATGAAATGTCCTTCTACCGGTGCATTATGAATTTTATGCAGGGTTTTCTCCCTGACCTGCCACAGGGAAATACTGCCCTGTTCCTGTAACTCCACAGCAGGACATTCCATCTGGTTCATGATATCAGAAATTCTAATCTTCAATTGCATAGCCTCCTTCCCACAATATCACCCTCAGTTTTTTCCGTCCCCGGTGAAGCCTGGTTTTCACAGTGGAAAGGTTCATGTCCATTTCCTTCGCAATCAGGGACACCGGCTGGTAATAGTAATAATAGCGGAGGAATACCTCCCTCTCCGGCTGCTGCATGGCCAATATTGCCTCCTGAAGGAACCGGGCAAGCTCCTGTTCCTGGACGGCATGTTCCGGATTTTCCCTGGAAACCAGAAGCAGGTCATCCTCCAGCGGCAATTCCATGCCCGCTTTCCTGAGGCGTTCCTTGGCTTTATTCCGGGCAATTCCGCCCAGGTACGCCTTGGCCTTTCCATGTGAAATTTTTCCGGCGTTCATCCAGAGGGTGAAAAAAACGTCCGAGGATATTTCCTCCATGTCTGTAATGGGTAAAAAGGAACCGGCAATGTTATGGATAATGGTATTGACATATGCGCCATAGCGGTCTATGAACCAGATCAGCGCCTCTTCATTCCTGCGCTTCAGCTCCTGCAGAGCCTTCTGCTCATCCATGGCTGCTTTCCTCCTTCCCCTGTTTTGACGGCCATCACTATTACACTCAAGTCCGCCGGAGTTTATATTGCTTAACAATTAAAAATTCCGGGGAACCTGACTACATAACGCCAGCCAGGTACGTTTGACCAGCACAATACGGTAAATTCTGGCGTCATGTAGTATGCAAACCTGTCCAAGATGAGTATATATAGCCGAAGGTTTTAAAGCCACCGTAAGGACGGTGGCTTTGTTGTAGTTTACTGTAAACTTTTTGGTGTACACTATAATATTGTCAAAAACAGGGAAAAGGTTTCACAAAAATAATAATTCCCATCCAAATTCTAACATATCCTGTGGCTGGTCACCTTCCACCGTCGCCAGATAGTAATCCTCCACGTCCTTTAAGAGCTGTGCTACTCCGTGGTCCTCCTTGCCTTAATTTATAATATATCACTATAAAGGTTCCTGACTAGTAAAACATTTTCGGTCAATACTCCAGGTAAGCGCCTTTCATGGGGCTTGCCGCGTGTTCGCTGAACAGCCTCAGCACACCCTTCTGGTATTTGTGCGGCCTGGGCTGCCATTTTTTACGGCGTTCTGCCAGGATCTCTTCCATTTCCTCCGGCGTCTTTTCCTCGCCGTTTACACCGATGATATTCAGCTTCCTTTCCATGACATCAATCTCGATCAGATCACCTTCCTCCACCAGTGCAATAGGGCCTCCGTCAGCTGCTTCCGGGCTGCAGTGTCCGATCACCGGTCCCGTGGATGCACCGGAGAACCTGCCGTCAGTAATCAGGGCTATGCTCCTGCCCAATTCTTTGTCGCTGCTGATGGCCTCAGAGGTATAGAACATCTCCGGCATCCCGCTGGCCTTGGGACCCTCATAACGGATAAACACAGCGTCGCCTTTCTCTACCTTATGCTTTAGCACCGCTTCCAGACATTCCTCCTCGCTGTCAAAAGGTCTCGCCCTTAATACCGCTTTGAACATTTCTTTGGGACAGGCGGTATGCTTGATCACGGCTCCTTCAGGCGCCAGGTTCCCCTTCAGGATGGCTATGCTCCCGTCCCTGCCGATCGGATCGTCGTAGGGACGGATGATATCTGTCCTGGTCAGATTAACCTGATACCGCTTGTTAAATTCCTCCAGCCATTTCTTACAGCGCTCATAGAAGCCGTTATTTTTCAGTTCCTCCAGGTTTTCACCCAGGGTCTTTCCTGTTACTGTCATCACATCCAGATGCAGATGATCCTTGATCTCTTCCATGATCGCGGGAACTCCGCCTGCATAATAAAAGCACTCTGCGGGCCATTTCCCTGCGGGACGGATATTCAACAGATAACGGGCATTCCGGTGCAGCCGGTCAAAGGTTTCCCCGGTGATTTCAATGCCGAATTCATGGGCAAGAGCCGGGATGTGCAGCAGGCAGTTGGTACTCCCCGAGATTGCCGCATGGACCAGGATCGCATTCTCAAAGCTTTCCTCCGTCACAATATCGCTGGGGCGCATATTGGGCTCCATTGCCAGCTGCACAGCCCTCTCCCCCGCCTGTCTCGCATAGGCCAGCAGATCGGGGCTGGTGGCAGGCATCAGTGCGCTTCCGGGAAGAGCCAGACCCAGCGCCTCCGCCATGATCTGCATGGTGGAAGCCGTGCCGATAAAGGAGCAGGCGCCGCAGCTCGGACAGGCATTGCACTTCGCCCAGTTCAGTTTTTCTTCATCGATCTCTCCCCGCTGGAATTTTGCACTGTACATGCCCAACTGCTCCAGTGTCAGCATCTCAGGCCCCGCGTTCATGGTGCCGCCGGGCACTATCACCGCTGGTATATCCACTCTCGCCAGCCCCATCAGGTTCGCCGGCATTCCCTTGTCGCAGCTTGCCAGATATACGCCGGCATCAAAGGGCGTGGCGCTGGCATGAATCTCGATCACATTAGTGATCATCTCACGGCTCACAAGGCTGAAATTGATCCCGTCGGTTCCCTGGCTTTCCCCGTCACAGATATCCGTGCAGAAGTAACGCGCGCCCCTGCCGCCCGCCTGCTCGATGCCTTTTCGTACCTCCTCCACCAGCAGATCCAGGTGGCCGCTGCCGGGATGGCTGTCCCCGAAAGTGCTTTCAATCAATATCTGGGGTTTTTCCAGATCTTCCGGCTTCCAGCCCGTGCCAATTCTCAAGGGATCCAGTTCCGGCGCTAATTTACGCATTTCCTGACTTTTCAATTTTACATCACTCATATTTTCCTCATTTCTGCGCTGGTGTCCGCGCATTTTATACATTTTCCCCGTATCATAGTTTTACACTTGCCTTTTCTCGTTCCCGTCATGCCGATGCGGCCGGTGCAAACCACAGTCAACCTCATTCCGTTCACACTTCCCGCCATGCTGTCAAGAGGAATTCGTTTTACGCTACGGAAATCAATTTTCTAAAACCTCACAAATCTTAGAAGGTTTAAGTAAGCAAT
>CAOKWI010000077.1 GCA_948473115.1 uncultured Lachnospiraceae bacterium
CCATTCGGAGGCGCTTTGGCTGAGGGATGGAAGGATGCCATTCGGAGGCGCTTTGGCTGAGGGATGGAAGGATGCCATTCGGAGGCGCTTTGACTGAGGGATGAGTGTTGTCCGGAAGCATTGTGTGTACATATGAAGTGCAGAAATGAGGATTCCTATGGCAGAAAGTAATGCAAAGAAATATGAGATCGATATGTGTAACGGGCCTCTATTGGGGAAAATAATGATATTTTATGTTCCGCTGATGCTTTCCGGCGTATTGCAGCTTTTATTCAACGCGGCGGATATCGCCGTGGTAGGGCGTTTCGCGGGAAATGAATCCCTGGCAGCGGTAGGATCCACCGGTTCGCTGACGAACCTGATCGTCAATCTGTTTATGGGATTGTCGGTGGGAGCCAATGTGCTGGTGGCCAGATATTATGGTGCGGGGCAAATGAAGGAATTGAAGGAGATGGTGCAGACGGCGGTGGCAACGGCGGCAGTCAGCGGTGTTGTGCTGATTTTTGTGGGGTTTTTTGTGGCAAAGCCTGCGCTTGCCCTGATGGCGACTCCCGCCGACGTGATCGATCATTCCGTGCTTTATATGCGCATTTATTTTGCCGGAATGCCTTTTATGATGGCATACAATTTCGGAAGCGCCGTCCTGCGTGCCGTGGGAGATACCAGAAGACCCCTGTATTACCTGATGGTCGCGGGAGTGGTCAATGTGGTGCTGAATCTGATTTTTGTCATTTGTTTTTCCATGGGGGTGGCAGGCGTGGCTACGGCAACCGTGATTTCGCAGGCCATATCCGCAGTGCTGGTGGTTCGGTGCCTGATCCGGACGGAGGGTGTCTACAGACTGGAATTAAAGGGGATCAGGATCATGCCGGACAAGCTGCTTCGCATGATACAGATCGGGATTCCCGCGGGACTCCAGGGCTCGTTATTTTCCATTTCAAACGTACTGATCCAGTCTTCGGTGAACAGCTTCGGATCCATTGCCATGGCGGGAAACACCGCAGGCAGCAATATAGAGGGATTTGTATATACTTCCATGAACGCCTTCCACCAGTCGGCAATCAGCTTCGCAGGGCAGAATTATGGCGCCATGAAATATAAACGGGTGGGGAAAGTGCTTCTCATCTGTGAGACCCTGGTGATCCTTGTGGGACTTGTGATGGGCAACCTGGCGTATTTGTTTGCGGGAAATATCCTGAAGATCTACTCAACGGACCCGGAGGTGATTTCCTATGGCATCCTGCGCATGCGCTATATCTGTGTGACTTATTTCCTGTGTGGTATGATGGATGTCATTGTGGGAGTCTTAAGGGGCATCGGCTGTTCCATCATGCCCATGCTGGTATCCCTGACGGGAGCCTGTCTGTTCAGGGTGGTCTGGATCTATACCATATTCCGGCAGGTAAGGACGCTGCCCTGCCTGTATATTTCCTATCCCATCAGCTGGATATTGACGTTTCTGGTACATCTGATCTGTTTTACAATTGTGTATCGGAAGCTGCTGCGCAGTGGCGTTTCAAAAGAAGCGGCAGTGTAACAGTTCAGCGATACGGCACCGCGAAGTCAAAATTGTTTCCTTGTGCAATTTTGCGAGACTTGCCGTACAGCAAAATGCGGAAAATACTTGAAACATACGTTCGAATATGATATGCTTTAAAAGGGATGGGAAAGTATACATTGCATGGCCATAGCTTTGAACAACAGTGTTCTCAACAGTTATGAATAACAAGAATAAGAAATAAGGAACAGGGATTTGTATGATAGCATATGTAAACGGTATCGTAGAAGATATCACAGGGGATAATGTTGTGATAGATGTAGGCGGGATCGGTTATAATGTCAAGATTTCCGCTGATACAGCAGCCAGGCTTCCGGGAACGGGGGAGCCGGTGAAGCTGTATACTTATACAAGTGTCAGGGAGGATGCCTTTTTGCTGTATGGATTCCTGACGCGGAGCGACCTGGAGATATTTAAGAAACTGATCACTGTGAACGGGATCGGCCCCAAAGGAGGCCTGTCCATTCTGTCTGTCATGGATGCGGATGATCTGCGATTTGCCATTATGTCCGGCGACAGCAAGGCGATCTCCAAAGCCCCCGGGATCGGCCCGAAGACGGCCCAGCGAGTGATCCTTGACCTGAAGGATAAAATCGAAATTGACGATACCATGATCAGTAAAGAGATGGACAGTTATGGTGCCAATCCCATGGCGGCGGACAGCGCCCAGAAGCAGGAGGCGGTGGCGGCTCTGGTATCCCTGGGCTACGGACAGGCGGAAAGTCTGAAGGCGGTGAATTCCATAGAGGGGATTGAGGAAATGGACTCCGGCGAGGTATTGAAAGCCGCATTAAAGAAGATGTTTTGAGAAGTATAATAATTTCTACTTGTGCGGTTGCAATCGCACAGTTGGAAAAATTTTGAAATAAAGGACAGATCATATGCCCAGGAGAATGATTGAGACGAATATCACAGAGGAAGACAGCAGGATTGAAGGTTCCCTGCGGCCACAGATACTGGATGATTACATTGGTCAATCCAAGATCAAGGAAAACCTGAAGATCTACATTGAGGCGGCAAAGCAGAGGGGGGATGCTTTGGATCATGTGCTCTTTTACGGGCCTCCCGGCCTGGGAAAGACGACCCTGGCTTCCATTATAGCCAATGAGATGGGTGTTCATATCAAGATCACCAGTGGTCCCGCTATTGAAAAGCCGGGTGAAATGGCGGCGGTCCTGAATAATCTGGAGGAGGGGGATCTGCTGTTTGTGGATGAAATACACAGGCTCAACCGGCAGGTGGAGGAGGTATTGTATCCTGCCATGGAGGATTACTGTATCGACATTATGATCGGCAAGGGGTCTTCCGCGCGGAGCGTGCGGCTGGATCTGCCCAGGTTTACCCTGGTGGGGGCTACCACAAGGGCGGGGCTTCTGACCGCCCCCTTGAGGGACCGGTTCGGCATGATCCATCACCTGGAATTTTACACGGTGGAGGAACTGCAGCAGATCATCATGCATTCCGCCAGGGTGCTGGAGGTGGAGGTGGAACCCAGGGGAGCCATGGAGATGGCTCGCAGGAGCCGCGGAACCCCCAGGCTGGCCAACAGGATCCTGAAACGGGTCAGGGATTTCGCCCAGGTAAAATATGACGGCATCATAACGGAAGATGTTGCCAGGACAGCGCTGGATCTGATGGATGTGGACAGGCTGGGACTGGATCACATTGACCGGAACATGCTGATCACCATGATCGAAAAATTTGACGGAGGCCCCGTAGGGCTTGACACGCTGGCGGCAGCGATCGGAGAGGACGCGGGAACCATTGAGGATGTCTATGAACCTTATCTGATCAAAAACGGATTCCTGAACCGCACTCCGAGAGGCAGGGTAGTGACAGATCTTGCCTACCGGCATCTTGTCATGGAACGCTGAATGAATTCTTTGAAAGGATATCTGAAAGTATGAAACTTTTTTTCCCGAAGCTGCGGATATGGATGATTATTTGCCTGCAACTCCTGATCCTGGGAATCTGTGCGATTGTAATGTTTGTTCACGGAAGCAGGACGGTAAGCTATGATATTCCGCTGGAGTACTCCCTGGATGAAACGATGGGCGCGGATTTTTACGAATTGATTTCGGCGGAAGAGGTTTTTCTGCCCAAAGGACATTACCGCTGCCGGCTTTCCTATTCCGGAGGTTCTGAAGAAAGTCATCTGTTGCCTGGTTTTTCTGACGCAGACAGTTTTTGTGATATCCAGGCACATATTTTCCTGCGGGAAGGACTGACGGCGGGAGAGGACGAGTTCTGGCTGGATGGGGATATGGCGCCCGGTTTCTTTGTCGCGTACAGCGGCCTCGGACAGGTTACCCTTGAATGTCTGTATATAGAACAGACCCTGGCGCCTGACAGGATGAGGATGTTTGTGCTGGCCGTCCTGTTTCTGGCGATGGACATCCTCTGCTTTCTGGCGAAGAAGAAAGCCCTTTTTGGAAGCGTTCAGAATAAGGCCATGGCCGCCGGTCTGCTGTTGTTGATCCTGCTCACGTCCTATCCGCTTACGCTCGGCTATCCTATTTCGGGGGATGACATGGATTTTCATATGGGACGGATAGAGGGAATGGCGGAGTCTTTCAGGGAAGGACAGATTCCCCAAAGACTGAACCCCGTGTTCTTTGAAGGCTACGGTTATGCGAATCCGGTCTTCTATGGGGAATTGTTCCTTGTATTCCCGGCAGTCATGCGCCTGATCGGTTTCAGGCTGACTACCTGCTATATGGTATATACTTTTCTGATCAATGCACTTACCTGCCTGCTGGCTTGTTATTGTTTCAGCAAGATATCAGGCAAAAAGGAGATCGGGCTGGCTGTATCCTGTCTCTACTGTCTTGCCCCGTATCGGCTGATGGATGTGTATTGCCGTTCCGCCGCCGGGGAATACACGGCAATGGCTTTCCTGCCCCTGGTATTTTTGGGGATGTACCGGATCTATGCCTGGGATACGGATACGCCTGAGTATAAACGCAGCTTTCTGCCGCTGCTGGCAGGCTTGTCGGGAATTATGCAGAGCCATACGCTGACAGGTGAAATGACGGCGGCGTTTGTCCTTCTGACCGGTGTCGTCTTCTGTAAAAGGACCTTTCAAAAAAAGAGATTCCTGGAATTGCTGAAAGCTGCGGTTGGAACGATCCTGGTAAATGCATGGTTCTTAGTGCCTTTTGTGGACCTGTCCTTGACAGTCCCTGTCAAAAGCCTGCAAGCGGCTCATTTCCGGTCAATCCAGGATCACGGGGCTTTCTGGGCACAGATCATAGGGCTCTTTGTGCCCGCTTCGCGGAACACGGCTCTTCCAAATCAGGGGGTCGTGGGAGAAATGCCTTTTACGGTGGGAACGTCACTGTTAGCCGGCCAATTCCTGTGTGTGTTTATGTTATCCGCCGTAAAGCAGCTGGCAGGAAAAAGCAGTGCGGCGGACGGACTGGGGGGGATAGTGCCTACGTCTCTTAAAAGCCGTAGGTCAGTGTGTGGTATATTTGCCCTGATTATGGCTTTCCTGGCGTCCCTGATGTCAACGGTACACTTCCCCTGGGACGGGATTGCCAGAAGGATACCTGCACTTGCCCTGCCCATTACGTCCTTACAGTATCCATGGCGTCTGTTGACCATGGCTGTTTTGTTTGCGTCGGCAGCTACGGGGATCGGTCTGGCCTTGTTGAAGGAACACCTGGGAAAATATTATATTTCTGTATTGACAGCCCTGATTTCCATTGCGGTGATCGGTGGTATGTATGTCATGCAGTCTCCCATGCAGACCAATTTCCCTTACACGTCAAATAATATGAAGAAGGTTGACAGTTGTGTGTCAGGGGGATATGAAGAATACCTTCCTGTGGAATCCGAAGGCTCTTTTATCCACACCCATCTGGGAATGGAGGTCATGGGAGGGGTAAAGGTTCTGGATTATCAAAAGAAAGGCTGTACGGTCTGGCTGGATGTGGATGCCGCAGAGGGACAGGGAAATGTGATCCTGCCGCTGCTGGCATATAAGGGCTACCGCTGTGAACTGATGGAGGAAGGAAATTCCGGACAGGCGGCGGGAACAGGGGCAGATCAGGAATTATTGGGAAGCTGGGAAGACGGAAGGATTACGCTCAGCCTGGAGAAAGGATTTAAGGGCAGGCTGAAGATTTTCTTCAGAGAGCCGGTTCTTTGGAGGCTGGCGGAGATTATTTCTCTGGCGGGCATGATCCTGTTATATGTTTATCTTCGCGGGGGTTTGACCGTCGGAAGGAAATGCCATCAAAAAGGAAGACAATAGATCAGTAGTAGGGAGGTATAAAGAATGCTTGAAAATTTTATCACGGGTAAAAAGACGCTTTTTGCGGACGGCGTCCATACGGAGTTACGGGTCCAGGAGAACCGCAGCAGACGTATCATGCTGGTACAGGGCAACCTGACGGCCAACAGCCGCTCCGAGATTTCGGGAGTTTCCGCGAGGGTTTACCGAAACGGAGTATATGGTTTTTCCTCTATGGCGGAATGTTCTTCCTCAGCGGCGGAGACCGTCCTGAAAGCCGCGGAGGAAAACGCCCTGTTTATGGACAGACATATCCAGAAGGGTAAGGGAGCTTTCCCGGCCGCGCCTACAGGACAGATCCCTGCAGGCAGGGTGATTGTGGATACGGAACAGAAGAGATACCTTGCGTTCTGCAAGGAACTGGATGCCTACATCGCCAGGACCTATCCGGAACTGTCCAGCCGCGCTGTCGTGTTATCCGCGGATTCCATGGAAAAAAGGATATGCACTTCCGACGGCTATGACGGACATACCGTATCCCCGCGGATCCATATTTATTTTGTCCTGAATACACAGACATCTTCGGGAGAGCCTGTTGAACTGACAGCCCCGGTGGGCGGCTTCGGCAACTTTGAGGATGTTTTTTCCGATCCGGCGCTTCTGTATCCTGAGATAGACAGGTTATATGAGGCTCTGATGCACAAGCGGGAAGGCATCCATGCGGATGCCGGCTACAGGACGGTGATCCTGGGCGGCTTCTTATCCGGAATGCTGGCACATGAGGCGGTAGGGCATACGGTGGAGGCGGATCTGGTGCAGAGCGGTTCCGTGGCGGGTCCCAATCTGGGCAAACGCGTGGGCTCTGAACTGGTGAACCTTGTGGACTTTGCCCATACGGCTTTCGGCAAGCCTGCGCCCCTTCCCGTTTACCTGGACGACGAGGGAACGCCTGCGGAGGACGCGGTGCTGATCCGGGACGGAATCCTGACAGGATACCTGAACAGCCGGGAAAGCGCACAGCATTTCGGCATGAAGCCCCAGGGCTGTGCCCGGGCATGGGACTTTTCTGACGAACCCCTCATCCGCATGAGGAATACTACCGTGCTGCCCGGGAAGGATAAGCTGGAGGATATCATTGCATCGGTGGAGGATGGTTATTACCTGACCAATACAAACAACGGACAGGCGGATCTCACAGGCGAGTTCATGTTCGGCGTCACCATGGGATATGAGATCAAAAAGGGGAAGCTGGCGCGTCCCATCCTTGACACTACCATCTCCGGTGTCGCCTTTGATATGTTGAAGACAGTGGACATGGTATCGGACGAGGTCATCTGGACTGGCAGCGGTACATGCGGCAAAAAGCAGCGCATGTCTGTGGGGATGGGTGGACCGGCCCTCCGCTGCAAGGTTATGATAGGAGGGCGTTAGTAACACGTCAGTAACATGGCATTTTCATCATAATATAACTTACAAGAAGTTCGCTTGCTTGCAAGAGCGAATTTTGTAAGTTAACGAACAGCTTTGCTGAGAGTGTAATATAACTTATCAGAAGCATGTCCCTTGCTTCTGATAAAAGGCGCGTTTCTTTGCGCCGCATTCGATTATAGGAAGCCGGTTTTGCTTCCTAATAATATGGGACGCCGTGGAACGGCGCATGGAGGTAAGCATGGAAGATATCAGGATGGCAGGCGACAGGGTAAATGACACTTTACAAAGATATGGTGTGGATAAGGCGGGGTTCTGGGTGGCGGAAACGCAGACACAGGAATTTAATGTGAACAGCGGGGAATTTTCCCTGCTCCGTACCTTGTTTGACAATAGTCTGAGCCTTACGGTGTATCATCAAAACAGAAAGGGTACCATTACAACGAATAAGCTGGATGAGGCTTCCGTCCATAAGGCGGTGGAGGATGCCCTTGCCTCCGCGGAGTCAGGAGTGGCGGACGAGGCGTATGATATTGCCCCGGACCAGGGAGGGCATTGTTTCCACGACAGGGGCTATGAGCCGGACATGGAGCGTCTCTTTGAACGAACCAGGGAACTGATGGAAGAGATTGCCAGGCGGTACCCCAGGATCCTGGTGGAAGAACTGATCGTTTCCCATAGTAAAGTCCACTCCCTTTACCGGAATACCAACGGAACGGAATGTGAAGTGTTTAAGGGGCACTATCTGGTTTCCATCGGGTTCGCGGGTCATGAAGGGGATGTGACGACCTCGCTCTTTGGGGCGGATGTGACGACGGATAATCTGGACAGACCCTTTATGGAACTGGGGACCATTGAAACTCAGCTGAAAGAAGCGGAGGCGCAGCTTGTGACAAGACCCCTTGAGGGCAAATTCCAGGGGACGGTGGTGCTGACCCCAGACAGCCTGGGCTATTTCCTATACAGCATCCTCAGCAATTTTGCAGGGGATTCCGGGATTCTGGAAAAGACGAGCCTGTGGCTGGATAAATGGAACGAACAGGTGGCGGACAGCCGTCTGACCATCTCTATCAATCCTTCCGATCCCCGTATTGTGGACAGGGCGCACATTACGGCGGATGGTTTCCGGGAGGAGGACTATGATATCATCCGGGACGGTGTACTCAGGTCTTATATGCTCTCCCTGTATGTGGCGAACAAGTCAGGCCTGGAGCGGGCGAAGAATTCTTCCTTCTCTGTGGTTGTCAGGGAAGGCACTACGCCCTATGAGGAAATGGTGAAGGGGATTAAGAAAGGACTGATTGTCGGGCGATTCTCGGGGGGAAATCCGGGTACCAGCGGAGAGTTCTCCGGCGTGGCCAAAAACAGCTTCCTGATTGAGGACGGAAAGATTACTGATGCGGTGAGCGAGACCATGATCAGCGGAAACCTGGCTCAGATGTTGATGAATGTGGCAGATATCTCCAAAGAGACAGTCGCGGATGGCGGCAGCATACTGCCTTACATTGCTTTTGACAAGATCGTGATCTCAGGGAAATGACATATATATCAAATTGATAAGGGAAAACCGTCTTGTCATAGGCGGAATGGGAATCAGAAATTATTATGAAGAAATTTACCGAAGTTTTCATGGCGCTTATATTGTCTCTGGGCATTCTGACCGGATGCGCCGGGGTCAATCCTATAGAGATCCCCCCGGGTTCGGAGAATCAGGTTTCTGAACCGATGGTGTCCGTACCGCCGGGATCCGATGACCAGGCACCCGATGACCAGGCATCCAACCATCAGGCGGCGGATGGAGCGTCTGCCGGCACTGACTATTCGGAGATATTTACGGTGGATCCCCGGGATTGGGGAGCCTACGACAGCCTGATTGCAGAGATCAGGGCCACGGATGATCCCGCGCGGCGGGAGGCGCTGCTGCATCAGGCGGAGGATATGCTCATGAATACGGGGGTGCTCCTTCCTGTCTGTTACCATAATGATGTTTATCTGCAGAAGAATTATGTTTCCGGCATATATTCCAATCTGACCGGCTGTAAGTTTTTTCTGTTCGCCAGGACCGATGGCGATACGCTGAGAGTGCAGATTGGCGGTGAGCCTGACGGGCTGGATCCCTCGTTGAACAGTTCCCCGGAGGGTATCTGTCTGTCGGTAAACAGCTTTGCGGGACTGTATACCTTTGATGAAGAGGGAAGTGTGATCCCGGATCTGGCGGCTGACGAGCAGGTAAGCGAAGACGGTATGACATATACGATCACTTTGCTTCCTGATCTGAAATGGTCTGACGGTTCTAAACTGAAGGCGGACGATTTCATTTACGCATGGAACCGTGCCGCTGATCCTGCCACAGGATCTGGTTTTGCCTGTCAGTTTGATATGGTGGCGAGAAATGAGGACGGCTCCCTGAAAGCAGAGGCAGGCGAGGATGAGGAGACGCAGATGCAGACGCTCATCATTGAACTGACTGCGCCCTGCGCTTACTTTAATGAACTGCTGGCATCCCCCGCCTGGTTCCCTGTCAGACAATCTGAAGTGGAGGACGATCCTGACTGGGAGACCAATCCCGGCGCATGGGCACAGGAGTCGGGATTTATCACAAACGGCGCCTACACCTTGTCCGAATGGATTCCCGGTGAAAGTATGACATATGTGAAAAATCCGGACTACCACAGGGCGGATGAGGTGGAGACAGAAACGCTTCAGTTCCTGTTCAGCGGGGATGCGGCCTCTGCCTATAGGGCTTACAGGGAGGGCAGGCTGGATTTTATCGATACGGTTCCTGTAGAGGAGATCCGGGCGCTGCGGGACAAGGAAGAACTTAAGACAGTGGATCAGCTGGGCACGTATTATGCGGAGTTTAACGTGGACAGCCCATTGTTTGAAGGTAAGACAGCGTCACAGGCGTCCGCCATGAGAAGGGCTTTCGCGCTGCTGGTTGACCGCGATTATATCTGTAGGTATATCGTGCAGACCGGGCAGAAGCCTGCCAACAGCCTGATCCCTTCCGGTATGGCTGACGGCCGCGGGGGTGTGTTCAAAGCCAATGATGCCGATTACCTTTTCCCTGACGAGGCGGACGAAGGCTACTTCGATCCCGTATGGTCCCAGGCCACTGTGGAGGAGGCGATTGCACTGTTGGAGTATGCCGGCTACAGGTTTGAGAATGGGAAGCTTTCCACTGAGACACCGATATCCTTTGCATATCTGACGGAGAATGCTGAACGCAGCGTTGCGCTGGCGGAGGCGCTCCAGCAGGATTTCGCGGAAATCGGTATCCACATGACCATCAGCAGTATGGAAGAGGATGCATTCCTCAGCCGGCGGAGGGAAGGCAATTATGACATGGTCTTTGGCTGCCGGCTGGCGGATTTTAACGACCCGCTGGATTTGCTGGAACTGTGGACCACTGATTCCGGGCAGTTGTATTTTTTTTCATGAATAACTTGCCTTTTTGTACCATTTATGATATAGTACATCCATGTTCGCGGTAATCAGCGGCCGGATGGCTTTAAATACCGTGATCGATCTGTGGGCATGGTATATCATATCTGCCCGGCATTAGGAGGTGTGAAATGGGAGCATTGAGAATTGTTATTACAGTATTTTTTATATTGATATGTGTGGCACTCACAGTGTTGGTATTGATGCAGGAAGGTAAGTCCGCAGGTTTGGGTTCCATCAGCGGTGCGGCGGAAACCTACTGGGGCAAGAACAAGGGTCGCTCCATGGAAGGGTTCCTGGTGAAGATGACCAAGATCCTGGCGGTATTGTTTATGGTCATTGCGGCAATACTGAATCTGAATGTATTTTAAATTTGGATGCTAAGAAACACTCTCGTGCCTGTCATGAGGGTGTTTTTCTATAGGAATTTGTGGAAACAGTAAAAGTAATAGGGACAGCAGGGGAAAAAGTAACAGGAGAAAGAAAAGCAGCAGGGGAAAAAAGTAACAGGAGAAAGAAAAGCAGCAGGAGAAAAAAGGTAACAGGAGAAAGAAAAGTAACAGGAGTGATATGAGTAATATAAGTAGTATAAGCAATTTAAGTAAGAGAAAACAAGTGATCTGCGATCTGGTGAACGATCCGATCTATGTCCCCATGAAGGAAAAAGAACTGGCGTCGTTTTTGCAGGTTGCAAAGGAGGACAGGGAGGATCTGAAGGCGGTGCTTCAGGAACTTCTTGCTGAAGGGAAGCTGATGCTTACCACAAAAGGGAAATATATAAAATCTGATGGCAGTATGCTGATGGGAACCTTTGTCAGCAACGCCAAAGGTTTCGGGTTTGTGGAGATAGAAGGGCGGGAGGAGGATCTGTTTATTCCGGAGGATAAGACCGGGGGAGCGTTCCATAAGGACACGGTACAGGTGGTCCTGCTCCCCGGACACTCCGGCAGACGCCAGGAGGCACAGGTCATCAGGATCATTGCCAGAGGGATAACCCAGGTGGTGGGCACCTATGAGAAAGCCAGCGAAAATTTCGGCTTTGTCATACCTGATAACGGAAAGATGGCACAGGATATCTTTGTGCCCGGGGAACACTCCAAAGGGGCTGTGAGCGGACACAAGGTTGTGGCGGAGATCACAGACTATGGCACTGACCGTAAGAATCCCGAGGGGAAGGTAGTGGAGATCCTTGGGCATCTCAACGATCCCGGCGTGGATATCATGTCCATTGTCAGAGGATATGAACTGCCGGTGGAGTTCTCCGAAAAGGTCATGAACCAGGCGGAGCGTGTTTCCCGGGAGGTCTCCGCGGCGGACCGCGAAGGGCGGCGGGATCTGCGGGAACTGCAGATGGTCACCATCGACGGGGAGGACGCAAAGGATCTGGATGATGCGGTGAGCCTGTCCTTCGACGGGGAGAAATACCATCTGGGCGTCCACATTGCGGATGTCACAAATTATGTCCAGGAAAATTCTGCATTGGACAGGGAGGCCATGAAACGTGGAACCAGCGTCTACCTGGTGGACAGGGTGATCCCCATGTTGCCCCACGCCCTTTCCAACGGGATCTGTTCCCTGAATGCCGGGGTGGACAGGCTTGCCCTGAGTTGTCTGATGACGGTGGACAGGCAGGGGGAGATCACGGATTATGAGATTTGTGAGACCGTGATCAGGGTGGATAAGCGCATGTCCTATCACCAGGTGAAAGCCATGCTGGAGGACGGGACACTGGTAGAGCGGGATGGGGAGTACAGGCAGTTTGCCAGCCTTTATCCCATGTTCCTGCTGATGAAGGATCTGTCCGCGCTGCTCCGTCAGAAGCGCAGGAAGCGGGGATCTATTGACTTTGATTTCCCGGAGTGTAAGATTATACTGGACAAGGAGGGACATCCGGTTGACATTCAGCCTTATGAGAGAAATGTTGCCACGGACATCATAGAAGACTTCATGCTGGCGGCCAACGAGACGGTGGCGCAGCACTTTTACTGGATGGAGCTGCCATTTGTGTACCGTGTCCATGATGTGCCGGACGAGGACAGGATTTTAAAGCTGTCCACCTTTATCAATAATTTCGGTTACTATATGAAGTCCATCGGGAAAGCTAAGGCAAAGGTCAGCAGTGAGGAGATCCATCCCAAGGAGATCCAGAAGCTTCTGGCGAAGATTGAAGGTACTCCCGAGGAGCCAATGATCAGCAGGCTGGCGCTGCGCAGCATGAAACAGGCAAAGTACAGCATAGAATGTACGGGACATTTTGGCCTGGCCTGCCAGTATTATTGCCATTTCACTTCACCCATCAGGCGGTATCCCGATCTGCAGATCCACCGTATCATCAAGGATCAGCTGCGGGGGAGGCTGGGTGAGGAGAGGATCCTGCATTACAGGGGGATTCTGCCGGAAGTGGCAAAGCATTCCTCCGAGACGGAGCGGCGCGCCGATGAGGCGGAGCGGGAGACGGATAAGCTGAAAAAGGTGGAATATATGGAGGATTATATCGACGAGTGCTTTGACGGTGTGATCTCCGGCGTCACCAGCTGGGGGATCTATGTGGAACTGCCCAATACGGTGGAAGGGCTGATCCATGTATCAAAGCTTCCCGGTGATTATTATTGCTATGACGAGAGTAAATGTGAGATGGTAGGAGAAGCCACAGGACGGACTTTTAAACTGGGGATGCCGGTAAGGGTGCGTGTGGAGGGCTGCGACAGATTCAACCGCACCATTGATTTCGGGCTTGATTCCTCATATTGAAGAATCTAAATGTTTGTGCCGGCTATGCCGGCATGATATCGGGAGGATAACCACATGGCTGCAAAAAGGGAATCACAGAAACTGATAGCAAACAATAAGAAGGCATATCATGACTATTTCATTGATGAGACGTACGAGGCGGGGGTGGCGCTGCATGGCACGGAAGTAAAATCCATGCGCATGGGAAAGTGCAGTGTCAAGGAATCCTTTATCCGTATTGAGAATGGCGAAATGTTCATCTATGGCATGCATGTCAGCCCCTATGAGAAGGGCAATATTTTCAACAAGGATCCCCTGCGGGTGAAAAAACTGTTGATGCATAAATATGAGATCAACAAGCTGGCAGGAAAGATTGCGGAAAAAGGATATACTCTTGTACCCCTGCAGGTATATTTTAAGGATGGCAGGGTAAAAGTAGAAGTAGGGCTGGCGCGGGGCAAGAAGCTGTACGACAAGCGGCAGGACATTGCAAAGAAGGATCAGCGCAGGGAGGTTGAAAGGGAATTTAAACAGAAAATATAAATGTGTGTGGATTTTCACAAAAAATTCAATAATTTGCATATCAGGCGCTGTTGACAGTGTCTGATGAATCCGATATACTTAACAGGTAAAGACTTAAACCTTTCGGGGTAGTAAAGGTTTCGACAGGGGTCTTGCAGCTGGAGAAGCTATCCGTTGCGACACGTTAATCGCAAAATTAATCTAAACGCTGAAGATAATAATCAGTTAGCATTCGCAGCTTAATCTGACTTGTCAGGTTTGCTGTGAGTGACGCTGCCTCAGGCAGCTTGTCCGCTCCGGGGCACTCACACTCCGGAACCCGGGCATCGACTCTGTGAGAAACGACACGTGTTAAGCTTTGCGCACGCGGGCGTATGATGAAGCTACCGGGCAGTCTGGAGAGTCTGTTCTCCCGGCTGTGAGGGAAAAGGGTGGAGCGAGTCCACCCGAAACAACAGACTATGATAGTAGAAGTACAGGGAATGGGCTTTTGGACACGGGTTCGACTCCCGTCTACTCCATTTTCCGGGACTTGATGTGGAGGTGACCCCGTTGGGTTAGACCACCCATCAGTTCCCTTGGAATTGTGGAAAGCAGATGACTATATGCGTAACAGTTCAGCCATGCAACAATTTGCAAATTGCGCGTGGGTGCTTGCACACAAAGCGTGATGTGCAAATTGTTGCATGAGCGGAACGCCCTCACATGAAGCCAAAAGGCGGCTCTCGCGACATTCACCAAGTCAGCTTGCTGACTTTATGCTCGCGCAAGCGCGGCACTTGGTTCATTGCACGCGGAAATAAAAGATGAGCCGCGTAGCGGCGTCGGATGCGAAGCAGACGCTGAGGAGGGGGCTTGCCCACCTCGTTATGAATGGGAGGGCTGAACTGTTACCTATATGCCAGGTGAGAAAGAGTTGATAAATAACCTGATCGATACTTACTCAAATTTTCAGCAGATTAAGCAGGCCAATGGTGATCACAAAAACCAGGTGCTTGATTATCTGATCAGGGTAACAGCTGCCAAGTTATCTTCTATGGGTATCAATGTTGAGGACATCACATTATAGATGATAAAAGTATTTGCTGTTTTTAAGGAGATGATGGTTTGATTTGTGTTTCCTTAAAAATGACAGGTCTCATGGAAAACTATTTGGGAAGAATGCTTGAAAATTTGATGTTTCCGGCATTCTTTTTCATAGATTCTTCAGGGAGATAATTTGGAGCAGGAGGTGTAATTTTGGGCAATTCAGAAGAAAAACGCATAGCGGGCGGCTTTCTTTTCCTGACAGAGAAGGAAGCGAAGCTGGCGGAGGTAGAACGGAAAAAAATCGCATATCTGGAATCCAAGATCGATTATTCCAAACCGGATGATATTTTGTATATTTATGACAAGACAGTGAAAGAAAACGTATTCAGTACGCCAGTGGGAATGGTATACCTGAAACAGCTGCAGGAATTTCTGCTGAATCAGAGTGGGATCGATCCCGCTTCCGTGGCTGCGATCCCTCTGAACAATACGTATCAGGAGTATGGCAGGGCACAGTCTGCAAAGGAGCGGATGCAGGAAAAGCATGAGAAGGAGATGGGGGCAAAGAAATCTCAGCTGGCGGTTTCCGTAGTGCTGAATATGCTTCTGGTGATCGCCATGATCGCCATGTTTGTTATCTCCCTGAACAGTGA
Source organism: uncultured Lachnospiraceae bacterium (assembly GCA_948473115.1). GTDB lineage: Bacteria > Bacillota > Clostridia > Lachnospirales > Lachnospiraceae > Acetatifactor. Next base: position 15,602 of record CAOKWI010000077.1, read on the forward strand.
CTCTCCCAACATCATCAATTACAAGAGGGTTATCACTGACCAGTATGCGACCTGGGAGCAGGAACTGACGGAACGCGAGCAGGCGGTCCGCGAGAGGGAGAGGGAGCTGATGACTGAGGAGGAAACAGCGGCGGATGGCTCATAGAGACGGAGGAACAGGCCATAATGGATAGAGTGAAGATTCTGGTGGTGGATGATGAAAGCAGGATGCGTAAGCTGGTGCGGGACTTTTTGACGAAGAGCAATTATGAAGTCATTGAAGCCGGGGACGGTGAGGCGGCGCTGGATCAGTTTTACACCCATAAGGATATCGCCCTGATCGTGCTGGACGTGATGATGCCGAAGATGGACGGCTGGCAGGTATGCAGGGAGATCCGCTCTTCTTCCAGGGTTCCTATTATCATGTTGACGGCGAGGGCGGACGAGCAGGATGAACTGCAGGGATTTCAGCTGGGTGTGGACGAATATATTTCCAAGCCGTTCAGCCCCAAGATCCTTGTGGCGCGCATTGAAGCCATTCTTAGGCGTACCAATCAGATGAATGAGGAAATCCTGGACTGCGGCGGGATCCAGATTAATAAGGCGGCTCATCAGGTGCTGATCGACGGAAAGCCCGTGGAGCTGAGCTATAAGGAGTTTGAACTGCTGACATACTTTGTGGAGAACAGGGGAATCGCCCTCTCCAGGGAAAAGATACTGAATAATGTCTGGAACTATGATTACTTCGGGGACGCCCGGACCATTGACACCCATGTGAAAAAGCTGAGAAGCAAGATGGGAGAGAAGGGCGAACTGATCAAAACGATCTGGGGCATGGGATACAAGCTGGAAGTGGACAGGTAACGATATGCCATGCCGCAGGGTAAGGGGAAGCTTTTGTGAGACATTCGATCAGACGTCAATTTGCGCTGACATTCATGGCAGTGATGGCGGGAACGATCCTGCTGTGTATTCTGCTCAACAACCTCTTCCTGGGGCAATATTATATCCGCAGCAAGACGGATGTCATCCTGGATGCGTATTACATCATCAGCCAGGAGACAAACAGCGATGCATACGGCACACTGGAATTCACCGAACAGCTCAACGATGTATGCAGTGTTTACAATATTACAATCTGTATCATGGATTCCAATTCCCAGATGAAGTATGAGTCCATCAATGGCGGAAAAGAGCTTGAGGCACAGCTGATAGGCTATATCTTCGGGATCTATCGGGGCGGTGAGGCGAAGATCCTAATGGAGGATGACGGCTATGTGGTCCAGAGGGTCAGCACCGGCGGGGATGAGTATCTGGAAATGTACGGGCGGCTGAACAGCGGCATTTCCTTTATCATGCGTACTCCCATCGAAAGCATCAGGGAAAATGCCAAGATCGCGAATCATTTCTTTGCCTACGTGGGGATTGTCGGAGTCCTGACCGGGGGCGTTATCGTGTGGTTTATTTCCAGGAAGATCACCCGTCCGATCCTGACTCTGAGCAGGATATCCGAACAGATGGTGCACCTGGACTTTGAGGCGAAATACAGGGGAAACGCGCATAATGAGATCGATCTGCTGGGGGAAAATATCAATAAGCTTTCCTCGTCTCTGGAGAAATCCATTTCAGAACTGAAAACAGCCAATAACGAGTTACAGAAAGATATTGAGAAGAAGGAGCAGATCGATGAGATGCGGAAAGAGTTCCTCGCAAATGTATCTCATGAACTGAAAACACCTATCGCTCTGATACAGGGATATGCCGAGGGACTTTCCGAGGGCATTAACGACGATCCGGAGAGTACGGCTTTTTACTGTGAAGTTATTATGGACGAAGCCTCCAGGATGAATAATATGGTGAAGAAGCTTCTGACGCTGAACCAGCTGGAATTTGGTAACGATGTGGTAAGTATGGAGCGGTTTGACATCACTGCCCTTGTGCGGAACTACATTCAGTCGGCAGCCATCCTGACAAGGCAGAGCGGGATAACGGTGGATTTCGGGGAGTATCCTCCAATCTATGTGTGGGCGGATGAATATAAGACAGAGGAAGTTTTTATGAATTACTTTTCCAATGCGGTGAATCATTGCGGCGGGGAAAAGAGGATCAGCGTTACCCTGGAGGAAAGGGAGGGCTGTGTGAGAGTGACCGTTTTTAATACAGGAGAGGGGATCCCCCGGGAGGCTCTTCCGCATCTCTGGGAAAAGTTTTATAAAGTGGACAAGGCAAGGACCAGGGAATACGGAGGCAGCGGAGTGGGATTGTCCATCGTGAAAGCCATCATGGATTCCATGAACAGGGATTTCGGCGTGGAAAACAGGGACGACGGTGTCTGCTTCTGGTTTGAACTGGAGCATTGAGGCAGGATCAGGGAATTGAAATGCCAGGGAATTGAAATATCAAGGAATTGAAATGCCAGGGAATTGAAATGTCGGGGAATTGAGAAGGAATATGTCAGCGAATTGAAATGTCAGTGTATGAGAATGGAGGAAAGATGCAGGAACAGGAAGAACAATTTACGAAAGTACTTCTGGTGGGTGTTGATACCGGCGAGGAGCAGGATTTTGAGCATTCCATGGAGGAGCTTGTCAGTCTGGCGGAGGCGGCGTACAAACAGGTGGCAGGCATGATTACCCAGCGAATGGAGGCGGTCAACAAGGCGCTCTATATCGGTACGGGCAAGGTGTCGGAGGTAAAGGAATACGCGGCGCAGTGCGGGGCGGAAGAGGTGGTGTTTGATAATACGCTGTCCCCCTCACAGATCAGGAATCTTGCCATGGAGCTGGAATTGCCGATTCTGGACCGCACCGGCCTGATCCTGGATATTTTTGCCATCCGGGCGAAGACGAAGGAAGCCAAATTGCAGGTGGAGACAGCGAGACTGCAATATATGCTGCCAAGGCTGGTGGGGATGAGGGAGAACCTGAGCCGCCAGGGCGGTACAGGCGGCAGCATGAGCAATAAGGGAGCCGGTGAGACGAAGCTGGAACTGGACAGGCGTAAGATCGAGCACCGCATCAGCGAGTTGAAGAGGGAACTGGGGCAGGTGTCCCGTACCAGGGAAACCATGCGAAAACGCAGGGGACAGTCAAGGATCCCGCAGGTTTCGCTTGTGGGTTACACAAATGCGGGAAAGTCTACCATTTTGAACCGTCTGGTGGAAGAGTACGGTTCCGGCAGAGAGAAAACGGTTCTGGAAAAGGATATGCTGTTTGCAACGCTGGATACCAGCATCAGGGCGATCCATACAGGTGACAATAAGCCCTTTTTCATAGTGGATACGGTGGGATTTATCCATAAGCTGCCCCACGGGCTTGTGGAAGCCTTTCACTCGACCCTGGAGGAGGTGCGGTATGCGGATCTGGTGGTGCAGGTGGTGGATTTCTCCGATGAATATCACAGGCAGCAGGCGGAAGTGACGGAGGAAACACTGCGGGAGCTGGGTGCGGCGGATATTCCCCGGATCACGGTATACAATAAAGCGGATAAATGTGAGATGCAGGAGCTGCCTAAAAGAAGAGGCGACCATTTATATATGGCGGCAAAGAACGGCTGCGGCGTGGAGGAATTGATTGACCTGATCAAGGAGAAGGTATACGCGGACTTTGTGGACAGATGCTTTCTGATCCCCTATGACAGGGGAAGCGTAGGCGCGTATCTGATGGAAAACGCCGTGGTGCTGGAACAGGAGTACAGGGAAAACGGTCAGTATATTCGGGTAAAGTGTCATCGCCAGGATGCGGAAAAATATAAAATGTTTGAAAGCTAGTGATTTTTTAGTATGTATATGTTACAATGTTTTTGGCTCGAATCAGGGCTGGAATAAAACGGAGAGTAGAAGCGGGGCTTGAGGATTGAAATGAGAAAAAAAGTGTGCATGATTTCAGTGGCTGCGGCAGTGATGCTGGGAATGACTGCCTGCGGCAATGCAATACCGGATATGACAGAAGCGCAGATGCAGGCGGTCAGCGAGTATGCTGCGATCACCTTGCTGAAATATGATGTTGACCACAAAAGCCGTCTGGTGGATCTGGAACTGGTGGCGCAGGCCGAGGCTGAGAGACGGGCACAGGCTGAGGCAGAGGCCTTACGGCGGGAGCAGGAGGCAGCCCAGGAGGGAGCTGGCGGTATGCGTCCCACGGAGGACACGCCCGTGATTGGAACTGACGGCGTGCCGGAGGCGGCTCCCATCACAATGGAAGAGGTTCTGAATCTGCCGGAGGGAGTGACTGTGACATATCGCGAGATGCTGGTATGCGACAGTTATCCGGAAGGGGACGATAGCTTTTTCTCCATGTCGGCCAGTGCCGGGAACCGGTTTATCGTTCTGAAATTTGATTTGTTCAACGGCAGCGGTCAGGATCAGTCCATTGACATCCTTTCCCAGGGGGCAGCGTTCAATATTGTGGCAAATGGGACCTTTACAAGAAGAGCCCTGACCACCATGCTGACCGATGACATTACAAGCTTTAAGGATACAGTCGCCGCGGGTAGCAGCGTGGAGCTGGTGGCTGTGATGGAAGCGGAAAGCAGTGTGGCGGACAACATTTCGTCATTGGGGCTTAACCTTAGAAGTGACACAAAAACACATACAGCGCAATTCTTTTAAAGGAACTGTTACCTGAATTTGTAAAAAATATAATTTTGGTGTTGACAAGTGTCGGATGTGATGATATACTCAATTTCGTTGTCGGGCAGGACAGTTGAAAAAAATAAAAAAAACTGTTGACACAGCCGTAAGCTTATGGTATTCTAAGTAAGCTGTCGCTGAGGCGACAACAGGGAACCTTGACAAATAAACAGTGATGCAACCCTGAAAATTCCAAGAAAAGAATTATTCAGAGAACGAGAAACAAAAAGTAAAGCCAGATGAAGAATCTGACGGGAACGAACCAAAAACATGAGAGTTTGATCCTGGCTCAGGATGAACGCTGGCGGCGTGCTTAACACATGCAAGTCGAACGGACTTAACAGGAAACCTAGTGAATGTTAAGTTAGTGGCGGACGGGTGAGTAACGCGTGGGTAACCTGCCGTATACCGGGGGATAACACCTGGAAACAGGTGCTAATACCGCATAAGCGCACAGGACTGCATGGTCCAGTGTGAAAAACTGGGGTGGTATACGATGGACCCGCGTCTGATTAGCCAGTTGGCAGGGTAACGGCCTACCAAAGCGACGATCAGTAGCCGGCCTGAGAGGGTGGACGGCCACATTGGGACTGAGACACGGCCCAAACTCCTACGGGAGGCAGCAGTGGGGAATATTGCACAATGGGGGAAACCCTGATGCAGCGACGCCGCGTGAGTGAAGAAGTCATTCGTGATGTAAAGCTCTATCAGCAGGGAAGAAAATGACGGTACCTGACCAAGAAGCCCCGGCTAACTACGTGCCAGCAGCCGCGGTAATACGTAGGGGGCAAGC
>CAOKWI010000078.1 GCA_948473115.1 uncultured Lachnospiraceae bacterium
AGATGGAAATTCAGGCAAGTCATATGGCTGGTTACTTATTATTCGATGTACTAGGCATGTGGAGACAGGCTTGTAACGTGTATTGCGATCTGATATAATGACCGTGAATATCCCGCACGGAAAACTGCAAACGGAAATTGTAAGTTTGACAAATAATAGATAGGATGACAGGAGGGGCTTATGGAACAATTGGCGATATTCGGTGGAAAACCGGTAAGGGAAACTCCAATTTATTATGGCCGCCAGTGTATTGAGGACGATGATGTGGCGGCGGTGGCAGAGACATTGAAGAGCGACTCGATCACCTGTGGCCCTAAAATTGACGAACTGGAAAAACTGCTCTGTGAGGTCACAGGCGCAAAGTACGCGGTGGCGGTCTGCAATGGGACCGCGGCGCTTCACCTGGCAGCATTGGCAGCAGGATTCCAGGAAGGTGACGAGGTTATTGTCAGTTCCATCACCTTTGCCGCTTCCGCCAACTGTGTGCTATACTGCGGCGCGAAGCCGGTGTTTGCGGATATCGATCCGGAGACCTACAATATCGATCCGGACTCTGTGCAATCTCTGATCACTCCCAGGACCAGGGGAATCGTGGCGGTGGATTTTACCGGGCAGTCGGTGAGGCATGAGGAATTGCGGACCATTTGTAAAGAACACAATCTGACCCTGATTGAGGATGCGGCCCATGCCATCGGCACAAAATATAACGGGCAGCCCATAGGAAGCATTGCCGATATGACCTGCTTCAGCTTTCATCCGGTAAAGACGGTAACCGGAGGGGAAGGCGGGGCGATCACCACCAATGACGAGAGCCTGTACCGCAGGCTGGTGAGGGCGCGAACCCATGGGATCACGCGGACACGGTCGGAGATGGTGCATCCTACGGATGCCCGCTGGTATAATGAGCAGGTGGAACTGGGCTACAATTACCGGATGACGGATTTCCAGGCGGCGCTGTTGATCAGCCAGCTTCACAAATTGCCGAAGTTCTCCGCCAGAAGGAAGGAAATCGTAAAAAAATATGATGCAGCGTTTGCAGAGGTTCCGGAAATAGTAGTACAGAAGGAGATACCTCAGTCGGATACCACCAGGCATCTGTATATTCTGCGATTAAACCTGGAGAAAATGACATGCGACAGGCGTCAGTTTTTCGATGCCCTGTATGCAGAGAACATTTGCCCGCAGGTGCATTATCTGCCGGTATATTGGCATTCCTATTATGAAAAATTAGGGTACGAGAAGGGAATCTGCCCGAATGCGGAGAAGTATTATAATGAGGTAATGAGCATTCCGCTGTACTATTCGCTGACCGATGAGGATGTGGAGGACGTGATCCGTGCCGTGAAGAAGGTGGTCGTGTATTATAGGAAAATGTGTTAGGGAAACGCTTTCATAGAAAGAGCGGGTTGGATGCGAAAGGGAAATTACAAGCTGAAAACAAGGCAACACAGGCCGCGCAGTTACGTAACAGAAAGGGTATATAGGTATAAGGTACGGCATGAGATGGGATTATTTGTTTAACGAACAGGTATTGGCGCAGGGAAAAGAGTATTTTCAGGGCGGCCGTGTGACAAATATGATACACAGAGGGGGTACTTACCAGGCAACGGTCACAGGTTCGGAAAACCATAATGTGATCGTATATCTGACAGACCGGGTGCATCCGCGTCTTTCCTGCGACTGCAAGGATTCTTATGATGGTCATTGCAGTCATGCGGCTGCCGTCCTGTATGCCATTGCGGCGGAAGAAAAGCAGCGAACAGCGCAGGCCGGGAAAAAAGGGGAAGCCGTGCAGGCCGAAGCCGGCAGCGGGAAGAGAGAGAGCAACGCGCCAAAGAGGATTTACCCTTTTTCCCATAAATGGACGCTGCTGGATGATGGGAAGCCGGAATCTGATGCACAGGGGAATGAACCGGATGAGTATGAGTATTTTGACTTAAAGGAAATCACCAGGGATTTTGTGTTTTATGACGACGCCTGCGAGGCGGCCCTGAACATGATCAAAGAGGGCAGGGTCGTGCTGGGGGAAGTGAAGGTCGGCTATCCGAACCGGCTGGGCGCCAACGAGATGATCGGGATAGCCCATGGGATTGTCCAGCCGGGAGGAAATGCAGCAGCAGAATACGTCACAATCTGCTTTGATAAAAAGAAGATCCGGTCTGCGGAATGCAGGGCAAAACAATGTTATTATACCTACCGCGATGAGCAGAACCAATATTATTACGGTTTCTCTGCCGGAAAGAAAGAAACCTGTCCCTGCGTACATGTGATAGCGGTACTGCTCCTGCTCCAGAAGAATCTGCGGGAAAACGCGGTGGGGGATGCCACGGACAGTTATGCCCAGAGGATGCTCTACGGTTTTCGGAACCATAGAGCCTGGAGCGGCGTGGAGGAAGAGCCGGATAAAGTATCCCGTGTCATGCTGGAACCGCTGTTGGAACTGGACTATGAAGGCTTGAAGCTGGGTGTCAGGGCAGGAAAGGACAAGCTTTACCAGGTGAAAAGCCTGCCGCAGTTTGTATTCGGAGTGGAAGCCAGGGAGAAGCTGAAGCTGGGGACGAAAACGGAGGTTGACTTTTCTGCGGCGAGGTTTGACGACCATTCGGAGAAGTTTTATCAATACATACGTCAGGTTATTATGGAGGAAAAAAGACGGGGATGGCGTTCCCAGGGATTTTACCGTTCTTATGAGAGTACGGCGGAAACGATCAAGGGAAAGATAGCCCTGTACGGGAGACGTCTGGACGATTTCTTTGAACTGGTAAAGGGGGAGAAAATCAATTTATCGGATAAGAGCGACGGCAGGGTGTGGAAAACAACGCTGCAGTTCCAGGAGGCGGATCCGGAGATCGAACTGGCCATCACCCAGGAGACGGACGAGAGAGGGGTCTTCCAGGGCATCCGCATCAAGGGAAGCGTTCCGGAGTTACTTCAGGGACTGAACTACCAGTATTATTTATCGGATGCTGCGCTGAACCGTATCAGTCCGGAAAAACTGGAAAACCTGAAACCCCTTCTTGACATGGCGGAGGGCAGGGAGCTTTCCATGCAGGTCGGCCGTAGATATCTCTCGGAATTTTATTACCGGGTGCTTCCTGTCCTGAAGGAATATGCGACGGTCAGGGAAGAGAATACGGAAATGATCCAGAAATACCTTCCGCCGGAAGTGGAGATTGTATTCTATCTGGATGCGGAGCAAAAAAACATTACCTGTCATGTCGGGGCAAGGTATGGCGACGTGGAATGCGACGTGATGGACTGGCTGGCCGGGACGGCGCAGAAGGATCGTTTCCGTGATACGGAAAGGGAAACGGAAGCGCTGGCCTGCATACAGCAGCTGCTTCCAGAAGAGGATATGGGCAAAAGGCTGTTCCACTGCGGAGGAGATGCCGACAGGATCTATACCATGCTGGAAAGCGGCGTGTCGGAACTGATGCGGCTTGGGGAGGTGCAGACCACGGACAGCTTCCGTCGGCTGCGCGTCCGCAGGATGCTGCCGATGACAGTGGGCGTTTCCGTGAGAAGCGGCATCATGGATCTGGAAATACATTCGGAGGAACTGAGCCAGGAAGAACTGCTGGACGTCCTGAACCAATATCGGAGAAAGAAAAAGTATTACCGTCTGAAAAACGGCGATTTCCTGAATCTGGAGGAGCAGGGCCTGGAGGAACTGGCAGCCATGCTGGAGGTGATGCATGTTTCCCCGAAAGAATTTGCCAAGGGAAAAATGAAGCTGCCGCTCTACCGCGCGCTTTATCTGGATAAGATGCTGGAACAGTGCAGCGGAATCTATACTGACCGGGATTCTCATTTTAAAAAACTGATCAAGAATTTTAAGACCATTGAGGACGCCGATTATGAAATTCCCCAGACCCTGCGCCCTGTCATGCGCAATTACCAGAAGCATGGATACCGGTGGCTCCGGACATTGGAGAACAGCGGTTTCGGAGGGATTCTGGCGGATGACATGGGACTGGGGAAGACGCTCCAGGTGATCTCAGTATTGCTGGCGGCAAAAAATGAAGGAAAACTGGAAGCCCCTTCACTGATCGTTACCCCGGCGTCACTGGTGTATAACTGGCAGGAAGAATTTCGGCGGTTTGCGCCAGAAATTTCCGTGGGAGTGATTGCAGGAAGCCAGGCACAGCGGCGGGAATTGCTGGACCGATACCTGGAATGGGATGTCCTGGTGACCTCTTATGACCTGTTGAAGAGGGATATTGCAGAATATGAGGAAAAACAGTTTTCCTATCAGGTGATCGACGAAGCGCAGTTTATCAAGAATCATTCCACGGCGGCGGCAAAGTCCGTAAAAGTCATCCGAAGCAGGGTGAAGTATGCGCTTACGGGAACACCCATCGAAAACCGGCTGAGCGAACTGTGGAGCATATTTGATTATCTGATGGCAGGTTTCCTGTACGGGTATGATACCTTTAAAAAGGAACTGGAAACCCCCATCGTCAAAAATCAGGATGCGGATGCCTCAAAACGTCTTAAGAGGATGGTCTCCCCGTTTATCCTCCGCAGGTTAAAGGGGGATGTGTTGAAAGACCTGCCCGAGAAGATGGAAGAGACATACTATGCGAAAATGGATGAAAAACAGCAGCAGCTGTATGACGGACAGGTCATCCACATGCGTAGAATGCTGGAAAAGCAGACGGAAGAAAATTACAGAAAGAACAAGATACAGGTTCTGGCGGAACTGACGAAACTCCGGCAGATCTGTTGTGATCCGTCCCTGCTTTATGAAAATTACGGAGGGGAGTCTGCAAAGCGGGCAGCCTGTATGGAACTGATCCGGAGCGCCATAGAGGGCGAGCATAAGATCCTGCTATTCTCGCAGTTTGTCTCCATGCTGGAACTTCTGGAGCAGGAACTTGTGAAGCAGCAGATCCCTTACTATAAAATTACGGGGGAGACGGCGAAAGAGAAACGCGTCGAACTGGTGCGCTGCTTTAATTCGGATCATACCCCGTTGTTCCTGATTTCCCTGAAAGCAGGCGGGACGGGATTGAACCTTACAGGAGCCGACATTGTCATCCACTATGACCCATGGTGGAACCTGGCGGTTCAGAACCAGGCCACGGACAGGGCACACCGCATCGGCCAGACGAAAGTGGTCTCCGTGTATAAGTTGATCATGAAAGATTCCATAGAGGAAAAAATACTCCGCATGCAGGAGACTAAGAAAAACCTGGCGGAGGAAATCTTAAGCGGGGAAAATGGCGGAATCGTCAATATGAGCAGGGAGGATCTGCTGGAACTGCTGGGGTAGCAGGGAAGACTGTCGGAACTGCCGCTATATTAGTAAGGCGCTTCAGGTTTTGGATCTGAAGCGTCTTTTTGTAACAGTTCAGCCCCGATCGTGCCAGGTGGCTTGTTGGTGAGGACTTCTAGCTAAAGGGACGGCGGCGCCATGCTGTCCTGTCCTATGCGGACGGGGCAACGCGGATCTGAACTAACTGCCTACAATAGAATCCTCGCTTCGCGAGTCTTCTATTGTCATGAACTACGACTACGGGACTGTGAAAAAAGAAATCTTTCACAGTCCCTATGGCGCGAATTGCGTCTTCGCGCCATAGTCTTCGTAGGCAGTGGATTTCATCTCCGCTAAGATCGCCCTCCAAAGTCCGCTTAGGGCAGGACAGCACGTCGCCGCCTGGTTTTCTGCAATCTATAAGGATGCCATACCAAGTGACTGTACCTATATAAACGCAGAACAAGTGATAAATCTCCCCTGCGCCGTCCCTTTAGCAAAAAAGCCACCTGGCACGATCGGGGCTGGACTGAAGCGTCATTTTTCAAAAAATTTCAAGTTTCTATTCAATTTATCGCAATATTATTGTATAATGATTCCATAAATATATAAAAATAATTTCACAACACATTAAAGACACTATAAAATGAAGCACAGAAAATGAATTGCATAAATCTAGGTGGAGGGTGATGATGATGCAGGAAAGCGCATTGGAGAACGAATTAAAACAAATGAAGAGGGAGGCTTCCGCTTCTCTCAAAAGAACCTACGACGATATTCTTCGCAGAGTGGGGGACAATCCGCAAAACGCCCGATATACGGAGCAGAACAGATTGCTTTCTTATTATCAGGATTGGTTCAAGAAAGCGGAGGATCGTATTACGGCAGCTTTTGAGGCGGATCATGTGAAGTGGCCGGGGCTGGTATGGAGCGAACATGTCAGGCCAAAGCTGGAACGTGAACGCCCCGAGTTCATTTACTGTGACGTTGTGGAACTGTCGGATGCCGGAGGGGAGGATCTGGCGAAATGCCAGACGCCTTCCGGGGCTAACCGCGATAAATATAATTCCAGAGTGGCCCGCGGAGGAACGGCAGCGGTTGTGGGACTGTGTACCAGGGTTGCCGGTGCCTGTATGGGAAAGTCCGCACTGGCATCAGGTATTTCCCTGGCGGGAACATTTTTGCTGGTTGGAGGCGTGGCTTATTGCGTTTATACAGGTTTCACTTCCGGAAAAGAGACGAAACTCAGCAGCATACAGGGGAAAGAAGGGTTTGGAAGCAGTCAGTCACAGCCCGTACAGGTAGATCTGGATACGCTGATGGAAGAACAGTTCAGAGCCAACCGCGCTGTCATGCTGAAATGGCTGGATACACTCGGGCAGTATGCAAGGGAAGCCCTACAGAATGCGGAAAAGAAGAGTTGAGAGGAAGAGCGGAACAGAAGGGTCGAGATGAAGAGTTGAACAGAAGAACCGAAGTGGAGGATTGGATTGAAAGAGATATTGGAAACGATTGTAAAAGAAGAACTGGCAGGAGCAGAAACAGAAACCCTAAAAGAAGGAGTGGTTCTGGCAGCCCGAGAGTTGGATGAGGCAGAACTGGCGGCGCAGGAAGCGCTTACCACCGGGTGGCTTGAGAGAGAGATCGATCCGGTAGTGTTCGATGCCGGAGGAAGCAGGAAAGAGGGATTGTCCGCCTGCAGCTATAAATGTATTACCAGTTACTGTCAGCCGCCGAATCTGGCCAAGGGAATAGGGACGAAGAATCCCCATTCTCCTAACAGTTCTGTGGGGCACACATAAGGGGCTGATGATGGACAGGTATCTTTATCAGGTATTTGAAAGCCGCAGCGGTACGTGCTGGTCCTATGATGCGTTTTCCAACAGGATGGTACGCCTGAAGGGATTAAATGGACTAAGCAGGCCGGATGGACTGAATGGATCGAATGGACGAAACGGGCCGGATGGACTGAACGTGTCAGATTATGATTGCGACTTTTTTAATCGGCAATTGGAAACATACCTTGCAAACTATAATTTTATCCAGCCCTTTCCTGACAAGGTAAAAACCGTTCACCGGGTCGGGGAGGAAGAGTATCTGAAGCTTTTGGACGGATCTTGTGGAAGGCTGACGCTGGAATTGACACAGGCATGTAATCTGCGGTGTCTGTATTGTGTATATTCCGGGAAATTTCCGGAGCACCGCACGCATTCGGATCAGCATATGGCAGGGGAGACTGCCCGAAAAGCCATAGAACTGTTCGCTCAGCTGTCCCGGCGGAGAGAGGCGGTTGCACTTTGTTTTTACGGAGGAGAGGCGCTGCTTTGTTTTGAGAAAATCAGGGAGTTGACAGCGTATGCCAGGCAGTGCTGCCATGGCAAAGTCTTTGTACATATTGCCAGCAACGGGACATTGTGGGAGGATAGTCTGTTTCAGTGGATAGCGGATACGCCGGATGTATATCTGGATGTCACTTTGAATGGGTATGGGCATGACCGATATCGCAGATATATGGACGGAAGCCCTACCCTGGAAGATATTTTAAGGAATGTCCGGAGATTTCAGATCCTTTTCCCAGACATGGCGGAAGAACGGCTGAATTTTATCTGCAATGCCTATACCGGGCAGGAAGTAGAGGAATTGCGCCAGTTCTACCATGAAATTGGAACGGTTCCGGCACTGATAACCGGAATCCAGGCGCCGGACAGGGATCCGTTGTTTCCGGTCAGGAACGAGGAAAATGCCGAAGCATTCCGCCGCCTGCGGGAGAGGTATCTGGAGTCGGAGGATCCTTTTCTCTGCGCTTTGTTTGAACCGGCCTTATTGCGGATCCACCACAGAAGCCCGGCAAAGGCAGGCGGCGTGATGCCGTTGGAGGGCGTGTGTCTTCCGCTTTTGACCAATTTATATGTATCTGCGGACGGAAATATTTATCTGTGTGAAAAAACGGAGCATCCTTCCCTGGGGAATGTTTTTACGGGAGTGGACCGCAGAAGTGCGGCAGCGTTGATGCGGGATTATGCTGAGACGTTGGAGGGCAGGTGCGGCAATTGCTGGGCACGGAGGCTTTGTACCGTCTGCTATCAGGATCGGAGGCCTGGCGATGTCGGTCCCACAGAGGAGGCCTGCCGGAATATGCGGGAACGCCTGCGGGAGGATCTGATGCTTTATGCCTCCGTGTGCGAGGAAACGCCGGAGAGACTGGAGCGTTTTGACCATGTTGAGAAAGCATATTTGCTATAGTGTGTGATGTGCGGAAAGGCGGTGTGGTATGGAAGTAACGTTAAGTGCCATTGAGAAGGTGTCGGAGGCCGCGGCGGAGAGTGTCCGGGAAAATGTGGTTGCCATGGCGCAGGAGTTAAAGGAGGAACTTTCTGAAACGCTTCCCACGGTGGGCGGGGGAATGGAAGGTATGGACAGGGGAGCCGACGTCGTCAAGGGCAGCCCCCTTTTGGAGCAGCTGATTCAAAAGAATGAGAACCTGCATCAGGTGGAAAACTGGATCGATGAGATCAATCCGGGTTTTGATCCCTTTGACGTGGAATCGCCCTATTGCCATAATTGCGGTTCCTGTGCATACGCGGTGTACCGGCGTCTGGAAGGGGACTGCGGAACGGTTGCAACGGCAGAAAATATTGCGTGGAACTGGCAGATGGAGGCGCTGACCGGTATGCGGCAGACAAAGATGAGTCCGGAAGCCATTGAACAGACGCTGCTGAAGCAGGGGAGCGGAGCTCACGCCATTATTGGGATCGACCGCGCGTATGGGCCGGGGCACTGGTTTAACGCGGCAAATATTGACGGAAAAGTCTATGCCATAGACGGCCAGACGGGAACCGTCGTGGGCTGGCCTCCAACGGATCTCGGTCCGGTGGTCAACTGGGAAATGAGTATGAAAGTATAAGTAAATGATGGTGCGATTCACGGCCGGTTTCGCGAAGTGGTGGACAGTAGCGAAAGGATGGCAGCGGTCTTGAAGGTGTTTCCCCAGGGAAACGGGAAGGAGTGATTTGGACATGGATCATAACATAATGGAGATTGCGGCGAAGGCAATGAAGCTTTCGGTGGAAGAGGTTAAGAAGTATCAGAAAGCAGTCCCGGAAATTGACGGCTGGTATTTCTGGAATCCCATCCGGGGAGGTATCGCGGTTCTGGTCAACGCCGCGGGTGAGAAGCTGGCGGCAACGTCAGGGGTGAGTTTCGAAAAGCATCTCAAGGCATTTCAGGGAGGAAAGAGAAATTAATACCCTGAAAATAATACCCCGAAAAATGAAAAAGCTTCAGGAAACGCATGGACACAGGATTGAGAGGGTGAAATGAACGAGATCGTAGTAGTGGACTGCGACCAGATCGCAGAGCCGGATTTAAAAGGATTGGGACTGGACACACTGGAGGTAAAACGACTGTCAGATCAGAGTGCCCTGCAATTAGGAGCGAGGGATCGGGTTTACTATTTCCTTTCCCTGATGGGCGGAGGCTTAAAATATCAGACGGATTTTATTGCGCAGAATCGTGAAGTGACACAATGGATTCTGGTCGCGGCGACTGACAATTCGTGGGCGGTGGACGGATTTCTTTCCACGCTTGCCGCTGCCGACACTGCCATTCAGGCGGTGACAGCCGGCGGGAAAAGAGCCACGCAGATAAAAAGGGAACTTGCCTCACTGGCGCGCATCCGTGCCAAAACCTGTCTGATCTATGCGAAACGCGCCGGTGTCGGGAAAGGGACAGTAGCGGCCTTGCTGAAGGAGAAGCTATGTCCGCAATGGACCTTTCAGCAATGTGACGGGTCAGAGGAAAATTTCCGACAGGAATGTCAGGGAATGAACAGAGTTATTATTATGGGAAATTCTTTGCAGGATTTTTCCCTTTGTCGGCCGGAACTGCTGAATGTAAATCCCATCTTCCTGTATCATCGCTGTGACGAGGAGGTGCAGCTTTGTCTGCGGCCGGAACTTCTCTGGGATGAAATACGGACTGCCCTGGCGGCGCGGGACTGGATGTTTCCGGAAAGCTATCCCGATTTTTATGTGGGCAGCGCCCTATATGAAAGCTGGGCGATGGAATGCGAGAGCGGCGATATAGGATCTCTTTCCCTACAGGAACGCTTTGTCATGTGGGATCGTTTTGGGCTGCCTGTGGCAAAGGAAGAATACACAACGGAAAAGATAAGGTCATTTTTAACACAGTTTAACGCGTTACGGAAGATCGGTCTGCGGTTGAACGGCTGTAATTGACCTGGTATATCGTTCGGTTCATTCCCGTGGGAACTGTTATGCCACGTCAGTTTGCCGCGGGGCATTTGACTGACTGACAGTTCCCATACAGAAGACATCGGAAGTACGGATTCAGAGAAAAGGAGAGAAAATACCATGGCTGATTTAAATTTTATGAAAACGCCGGATGACCTGGAAGGATTGAGCAGGGATCTGGGGCTGGAGATCCATAAGACGTTGTACACCATACATCAGAACCTGGATCATCAGAAGGTTTATGAACGTTTTCCGGAACTGGCCTCCGGGATGCGGCAGGAGGACAGTTCCATATTGCTGACAAACCGGTATTTTGCAGGTCTGGAGGAGAAGGGCGGCGTGAAGTTTTCCGCAGCCACCGCCAGCACGCAGTCGGGAGGCAAATCAACAGCATCGAACATGATCCTGGGATATCCGCTGCTTCCCACCGCGGTAAACACGACAACAGCCTGTCCTACGGAGATTCGCTACAGTGAGCAGCCCTCCATACATATCCGTTATTATGGAGATCAATCCGGCGAGTTCATAGACGGCCCCGGCTTCCAGGGTTCCCATAAGCTGAAGCCTGATCTCTGGCGTGGACTGCTGGAATACGCGTGCCTTTGTATCAGCCAGGAGATTATTCTTCCGGAGACCCTTCAATATTACGCGGACAAGAATCTTGCGAGAAAAGACGATCCTCCTGTCTGGAGCGATCTGCAGATGTCTCCGGATGACCCACGGCAGGTAGTGCAGCTGCTCCTGATCCTGTTCAGCACTTATGTGGGGCAGAATCATTCCAAGCCGGATCAAAAGACGGCCAGGGTCTGCGGAGAGAGAGAAAAGCTTTTGAAGACATTTGGCGTAAAGCCGGATAAGGATTTCTGTATTCAGGTCGGATGGAACCATCCGGCGCTGAAGCGGGGGCTCATTTTGATCGATCTGCCCGGATTTGGATCCAGCGCCAGTGAAAGAAGTACCGCAGAGGGAAAGATAAAGCGCTCCCATGACGATATTTCCCTGGAATATCTCCAGAATGCGGACGTGGTTTTTCTGTTCTTCAGTCCGGAAGCCCTGGCGGGCAACATACCGAAGATCCTGGAAACACTGCTGAAGGGAGAACGGATGAAATGCGTAGTCTCCAAGGAAAACAGGATCATCCCGATTTTAAATAAGGTAGATATTTCGGGTGCGGAGGCGCAGATTCCTTTTACAACCACCCAGATCCGGGCGATCCTTGGGGAGGATCTGAATCCGCCGGCTGTTTATCCCATTGCGGCGATCTCCGGGGAGTACCGCTTCTTGGAAGCAGGCTTATTTCCGGTGCAGAGAACCCAGGCATATCAGAGGGAGCATGAGAATTACAGGAGTGAGTATTGGGAGGATAATGGGGTGCAGCCGAGCGAAGAACAGGTATGTCTCAGGTTTACAAACCGGCTGAAAAAGGCTTATGAGCATCCCTATCCTTTTAAGGATGTGGATGGCGGTTCCCACACGATCAGTCTCGGGCAGTGGATCCAATTGATGACCACGGATTACCTCGATATCATGCATGTGCTCAAGCGGATGGAACTCCTGCACATGGGGCTGCGCGTCAACTGGGTGATCGCGGAGAAGATCAACGGGCAGATCGCCATGCTGCGGATGCTGAAGGACGGCGGGAAAGACCTGACAAAAAAGCTGATTGATTCCCTGGAAAACACGGTGAAGGAGAGCCTGCAGGCATTTGGTCAGCAGGTGCAGGATACCCAATACCGGATTAGTGCCGCGATCACTGACCTTGCGCTGGAAAAGGGGGAAGCAGTACAGAAGAGTTATGAGAAAGCGTTTCGGTCTATTGAAGATAAAATCATGGATAAGATACAAAGTCAGGTGGATAAGATGCAGGCCAATGGGGCAGGAAATTACATCATGGATCCTGATGAGTGTATTCTGGAAAAAATGAAACAGAGGGCACGGACAAACCGTGCGGCATATGACCAGATGCTGAAAGAGGTAAAGGAGTTTAACATTGCTTCCTGTCTGCAGGACAGCGAGGATAAGCTGAAGGAGATGATTCAGTCCGTACAACAGGATTATGAAAAGGGGCTCAGGGAATTGACGGATCCCTATCATTCCATGGCGAAAGAACTGGAGAAAGCATTGGACAGAGGCTATCATGAGGCAATGCAGTCCGTCGCGGGGACAGGGACGGAGGATGGAAAAAGAGAACAGGAGAGAGAACAGTTTGACAGGATTTATGGCGGGCTCTATCAGCAGTTAAAAACCTCCATACTGACACAGGTGGAACAGTTCGCGAAGGCTGCCATAACTACCCTGTATGAATATGAGGGTGTATCAAACTGTCAGAAGGAAGCGGTCAACGCCGCCATGGCGCTATCTGTAGCGCACCAGGAAAGATACAGGGACGCCAGCAAAAGATATGTGGAAAGTCTACAGGGAAAGGCAATTATTGCCGAGCATGCCTTCAATATGGAGGGATTCCAGGAGACGGTGAAGGTACCTTTTTTCCCTGCCAGACAACAAGAACTTTGGGCTGCGGAGGCAATAGAATTATTTACAGGAAGCTATAGCAGGAAGATCGACGGCTGTCTGATCACCCTTGGAAATAATATGAACAGCCTGAACAGAAGCGGGATGCTGGGGAGCGTCAATGGACTGGGCTCGTTCATAGAACAGAAAATAGGTCTGGGAGACATGAGCATTGAGGCGGAGATCACGGGGCTTGAGTATGATAAGAAAGAACTGATTTTGAAGCAGGTTCAGGAACTGATGGACAGGACCGCAGGAAAATTTGAGACCCTGCGGGAGTATGACTGGGCGGCTGCGGAAATCGGTGAGATCGAATCCCTGCGGCGGCAGCTGGCAGCAGCGGTAACGGGCTGAAGAAAACGGCTGAGTGAAAAGGGATAAGAAGACGAGCCGAGAGAAACAGGCAGAAGAAGACAAGCCGGGAGAAACAGGCAGAAGAAAACGGGCTGAAGGAAGCAGGCTGAAGAAAATGGATTGGGTAAAACGGGATAAGGGAAACGAGTCGGGAGAAATGGGCGAGCGAAAGATATAAGAGAAAAAGACAAGGAAAAGGGTGAGCGAGGGTATATGGATCAGGAAACATTATTGCGCAGCCAGGGTTACATTTTGGAACATAATATGCTGGACAGTCTGACGGGCTTACTGGAGCATTATGAACGGAAAAAGGAGCATGGGAACAATGCGTTTCCGGCAGAACTGGAATCCCTCATGAGGGATGCGGAAAACTGTCTCAGCGCCTCCCGTGTCCCAAAGCGGGGAGCCGGGCTGCAATGGTCGGATGTCCTGTCCATGGGACGTCCTGCGGGAATGGACCGTGAGGAGATACAGGGATTGTCCGCAGATATTTCCTCCATGCTTGCCTCCGCGCTGGCAAGTGGAAGGAACTGCTTTGCCATCCGCTATTCTTCCTGGGGTACCCCCGCTTTTTCCATAGCCCTGGAGGGACACACTTCCGCTGACACGGAGGGGATCGTTCGATCAGTCTGCGGCCATGCGCAGCTTAGGCCGTCCCTGGCGGAAGAGCCCGGTGTGGGAGCCTGCCGTGCGGCGGCGGAATGTCGGATGATCTTTTCCGATACGGACGGCAGGGAACAGAAACTTTTCCGCGAAAAGACGGAAAACTGGGTTGACCGCGTTGCTTCCGCGCTGCCGGGAAAAAAGTATGCCGTGGAGCTTTGCTTCCAGCCGGTAGAAGAAAAATGGCTTCAGACGCAGCTGGATGAGGCCGAACAGCTCTGCGGCTGGCTGGAGGCTTACGGCGAACTTTCATGGCAGGTCTCCGGGAATGTGGGGAATGGAACCAATAAGACGGATTCCATCTTGACGGAAGCAGGAAGGACAATCCTGGGAACAGAGAGGGATAATGCCAGCTATGGCATGAGCGCTTCCATGACCCGCACCCTGCACCGAAATGACGCGCGCCGGCTGGCGGAGCAACTGGGTTATTACTGTGCCAGATTGAACCAGATGCTCAGGGGCGGCGCCTGCGCTGTCTCCATTTCTGTCAGCGCGGAGAATACAGCCAGTCTGACAGTGATACAGGCAGTCCTGGCAGGCTCTTTGGGCAGGAACGGGATCGGTCTGCGCTGGATGCCGGACAATGTGGATACCGCTTCCCTGTTGCTGCCGGTGCACGCGCTGGATCTCCTGGTTTGCTTCCCCGGCTGTGAATTTCCCGGATTTTCCATCCTTGAGACAGAGGAATATGACCTGAACCCCGGAATCCCGGAGGAGGAGGGAGTAACCGCAGGGAATCTGCTGTGGCGTGAGACGGTGCTGCCGCAGAAAGCGGTGATCCCTTACCGGGAACTGAACCGCCATGCCTTTATCTGCGGCATGACCGGCGCGGGCAAGAGCAACACGGTCTGTCATCTGCTCACGGCAATGCAGATGCCTTTCCTGGTGATCGAGCCGGTAAAAGGTGAGTACCGTTCCCTTTGCGGCAGTCTGGAGAGGAGGACGGAATGCTTTACGGTGGATGTGGGCAGGCAGGACAGACTGCCCGTCAATCCATTGTGGTTTCCCATGGGCAGCAGCCTGCAATATCACATTGACAGTATCCGGACGATCATATCTTCGGCCTTCGACCTGTATGCGGCCATGCCGAACATCCTGGAACAGTGCCTTCTGCGCACCTATGTGAATGCCGGATGGAACCTGGTCACAAGCCGCAATATCTATGAAGGGAAAATTGCGGAAGACCGTTTATATCCCACCATATCCGATCTGTGCCATGAGATCGAACTGTATTTGAACGCCAGTGATTTTGAAGGAGAGGCAAAGGGAAACTATAAAGGCGCGCTGTTGTCCAGACTGCAGTCCTTTACAAGCGGGGCCAAGGGGATCCTGTTGGATGAGCCCGTACATATGCCGCTGGAGAAATGGCTGAAAGACGGAGTGAACGTGATCATTGAACTGGACGCTCTGGCGGATGACGCGGACAAATGTATTGTGATGGGGACGATCCTGACGCAATATTTCCAGTACCTGAAATACTGCACTGCAAGTAACGCCAAAGATGGCTTAAAGCATATCCTCGTCCTGGAGGAAGCCCATCATCTGTTTGCGGAGGACAGCACCGCGGAGGACGGCAGCAGCGCGAAAAAGCAGCTTGTGGCGTCTCTGAGCAACCTTCTCGCGGAGATCCGCGCCTACGGGGAAGGCGTGCTGATCATAGACCAGAGCCCTTCCCGGATTTCGCCGGAGGTCATCAAAAATACGGCGGTTAAAATTATTCACCGTGTCGATTATGGGAAAGACATCGAAATGCTGCAAAGCGCCCTGCTGCTGCGGGAGGGTGACAGGACGGTTTCGCGTCTTCGCCAGGGACAGGCGCTGCTCAGGTGTGGAGCCATGAAGAAACCGGCCATGATACAGGTACCCTGCTGTGAGGCGAAGGAGAAGTTTACAATGAACAGACAGCTTTCGCCCGAAGCGGACGGGCAATGTCTGGTTCACAGCATCATGGATACTATATTGCTCAGTGAATCGCTTCGGATTGAACTTGCCCAGGCTGGCGAACTGTTTGTGAACCAGGCACTGTATGACGAACTGACCGGAATCAGGAAGGCAATGTATCTGCTGTGGGCACAGGTACAGCGTCTGCTCTCCCAGCATGGATTTCAGGAACTGATCCGGTCCGGCGGAAGAAAACCCCTGCTGGAACGGCTTACGCTTTATGGAATGAAGCAGGCGGTGAAGGAACTGTTCCCGGAACAAAAGTATCTATGCGAGGTCATCATGATGTACCTGGAGCGGCTGACCGTCCTGGAAACCGGTTCTGTACGCATGGGGGAAAAGGAATGGAGGATATTAAAGGATTTCCGGAAAATCCAGGTACACGCCCGGCTTCTGGAATTTTACACCTGCAGCCATGACCCTGGTCTGGCAAACCTCCGCGCCCTGTGCGGAGCGGTGGAATACCTCGGCATCCTCAGGTGCATGGTCAAAGAACTCTCCGGACTGTCGGAACAGTTTTCAGCTGCGTCGCAGTCCGAATTGCCTGCGGTGGAAGCGGAGAAGCAGGCAAGGAAGCTGATCCGGGAGAAGATAAAGTATTGTTTTTATGTGGAGCCGGACAGCGGTATTTTGGAAATGATTGAGTCCAAGCTGTTATACTATTTTTATAAAAAAAGTGAGATATCTTATGTTTGAATCAATGATCCGCTTTGCGCTGCAGCGGTGGGAACGGCAGCTTCGTCCGAAATATGACAATTTCTGTGAGATGCTGTCCGAATATGCCAGACGTCCTTGTACTCTTGGCATATTGGGGCTACAGTCGGCAGGGAAAACAACGCTGATCAATGCCTGTCTCGGCTACCCGATCCTTCCTGCCCTGCTGACAAAAGGCACAGTCTGTCCCATGCGTGTCGAGTGGGGGGAGCAGCCGTCCCTGACGGTGCGGATGCGCCGCAGGGAGAGAAAATGGGAAGTCAGGATCTCGGAACAGATGATGGCACAGGCACCGGAGCAGATGCCGGGACAGATAGCGGAACAGGCGCCGGAACGGATGCCGGAACAAACACCAGAACAAATGTCGGAACAAATACTGGAACAGGCACCAAAACAGGCACCAAAACAGATATCAGATCAGATACTGGGACAGATATATGCCCAGCTTCTGGAATATGTCTGTCTGTGTGTGAACCTTGCTGTCTTTTATCCGGAAAATCTGTCTTATTTTTTGGAGGAGGAAAAGTCCCCGGGGGCATTGACGCCCCAGGATATTCTGATGGATCCAAGGGATATCCGGCATGTTCTTGTGCTGGTGTTGATTGTGCTCAATGCCCATGTGGAAACTGCCAGCCCGGCCTGCGGCGCACTGAAGCTGCAGCCGGTAAAGGAAGCCCGACAAAGGCTGCTTAAGCTGTTGGGGTTGGATGCAGGTGAGATCGAATCTCTGTGCCTGTCATGGAACAGCCCGCTGCTGAAGGAAGGGCTTTGCCTGGTGGATCTGCCGGGGCTGGGCTCCGGCAGCATGGCGGTTGGAGAGCATGACGCGCTGGACGAGATTGTCTGCGATTGGGCAAAACATATGGATATCCTGCTGTGCATGACCACCAAGGAAGTGGTCGGCGGTCAGATGCAGCAGGTTCTGGAGAAAATATATGCTGACGGTTCCCCGGAGAAAAAACCGTTGCCGGTTCTGGTCGTCAATAGGGCGGAGGAGATTGTCAATCCTGCAATCGTGATACATACGGCACAGCAGCTGCTTTGGCCTTTATTGCCGCCCTGTTACCTGATCTCCGCGGCGGCGGGAGAGTACCGCTATCTGGAGGAAGGTATTCCGGTGAAACGAACCCGTTATTGGCGCAATATTTTCCTGCCGGAATACCGGTCGGAGCCGCCTGCTGCAGAGGCTCCCGGCAGTGCGGAAGCGCAGGTGGGAAAACGGTTGACGGAAGCTGAAATAAAAGCGGAAAAACGGTTGTCGCGATGTTATGCCAGAAAATATGACTGCGTGGGGGCAAACGGAGATATATTTTCTATTGCCCTGAAAGAATTTTTGGATAAGGTGCTTCCTGACCTAGTAACAGAACAAGCCCGTGATAACTTCTGCAATGCCTGCCAGGGATATCCGGATGCTGCAAACCTGCTTAAGCGCCTTACGGAAAAGGATATGGGATCCTTATCCGCAATACTCGGTGATCTCCATACCTTATGGGGAGATTTTTACGAAAGAGCAGCATATGCGATTGCACGCTTTCAGGAGACATGCAGCGCTGCGGAACAGCAAATGCGCCGTACCTGTATGGAATTCCGTGAAGAAATGCTGCTGTTCCAGGATTCCCTGGGACTGGCTGTGCAAGAACTCAATCATTCGTTCTCGCAGGAAATTATTTCTGTGGGAACGGAATCGAAACAGCATTTTGGCATATTGGTATGTAAAGCGGATTCCCTCTTTCATGCCTGCGATGCATTTGAGTATGCACCCTTCTTTCTGTCAGCACTCCGCAGTTATGAGGAGACCTTCAGAAAGGCCGCGGCAAGAATAGAGCAGACAGAAGAATCTATAAGATCGGCATTCAACCTGTTTCAGGACGAGTTTTCCGGTCTCCCTCTGTTTTTCCGGAAAAAATGTGAGGATCTTGGATATGAAGAATCGCTGATTGAAGGCTGCTTTATAAGTAGGATACAGGAATATGTAAAACAAGGCATTGCGCAATGTGGGGAAATCTTTCCTGGCGGGCAGGAGGATTTCCCGAAAAGATCCGCACATATTGACTTTGAATGGGGTTCACACTCAGGCGCACTTGTGGGCGACGCCATTCGTGAAGCGGCTGTAGTCCGATGGGGAAAGGATCGCAGACAGACGCTTTTCCTGAAAAAGAAAAAACTGGAGGAGGCATTAAGCAAACCGATTATTTCTGATGCGCTGGCGGAAAGTCAGTTTCGGAAGCCGTTCCGGAGTGAAGCAGAGGAGGTACAAAGAAGGCTGGATCAAAAATGGTATGAGTACGAAACATTCAGGGCAACCTTGGAGCAAAAAGCAAGTCACTGGAAAAGCCAGGCGGAAAAAGCGGAGTTGGACAGTCGGCTGGAAGTGGAGGGTGATCTGAATGCACTACAGGATTGGGATCGCTTTGCACCATTCTTTTAATGTTGACACGTGTTGCTCACTTGTGCTATTCTTATTTATATAAATGACATAACTATACTACTGTTGGTTAGCAAACGTGCAAAAACAATGAGGCATAAAGGCCTTCTGTTTTGTACTTGCATGATGAGCGAAAATGCACTTTACACAGAGAAGGATACGGAATAACCTTATGTTTGTGATGCAGACAAAATCACAGGTAATACCGCGGGTAAGACCGGTTTCCGGCGGGAAAAAAGAAACAGTGGAAAAGCGGAAAATCACTTCTCATATAGACAATGACGGAGTGATTCAGCGCGTAAAATTTCAATATCATGGTGGAACATGGAATCCGATAGGTGATTTAGGCCAAGGCCCCAGTGAAGTCCCGGAAGGAATACCCGCAGAAGAAGACGCGGTATATGATACGGTGACGCAGGAATATGTCTCTTCACAGGAAGCCCACGACAGAGCCGTTGGCGTCATATCCGCAGCGCGTCGGCATCAGCAGCAGCGGAAGGAAATTGCAAAACCGACGGGACAGCCGCTGCCCCCACGTAACCGAAGTGAAATGTACTCCACGACACCTATGGAGGACGGTGCCATTGCAGTGGAAACACCTTTTGGGACGAGTACCATGAAAGCGGGTTTTTTCAGGGAAAAGGGAGGATCCAGGAAACAACCGTTGGTGGTAACGCCTGGAGTTCCCCGTAGCTATAGAGATCAGGCCAGGGTGATGGATCAGATGCCGCCGCAGAAGCGGAGAAGAGTTTTTGGTATTGCAGAAAGATGGGCATCCGGTACGGACGAAGTGGAAGCACCACAGGATTTGATGGAAAGTATGTCAGCGCAGGAGAAGAAAGTAGCCAGTCAATTGTCAGTATCCATCGGAATGGCAGAAGCACATGAAACCCGTGCGAATCCTGACGGAGGAAAAACCTCACGGGCAGCATTCAGAATGATGCAGTATTATCCGGTTGATGACGTATTACATCCCCAAAGAGGCGCTGATATCATTGCGCACAGAGGAGGAAATAAGGAAATCAGGGAAATTTTGTCCGAAGAGGGAATGCATACACCAAAAAGAGAGACAAGCTTCGCTCCTTTGTATCCGTTTATGTCACCTATATCCCCATCACCTGTAAAGCCGCCGGCATTGGAGGAGGAGAGGGAAGAAACACTCACCGATGAAGAGTACACACTTTGGCGGCCGACCGCAATAAAGATTGAGGAATATATGGCGAACCAGGCCGCTCCTCGGGAGCGTGAATATTTTGAACAACAGATTGGACTTGAAACCATAAGACAATGGATAGCGGATCCACGTCGGATGACAGAAGAAGACCTTGGGAAGATGATGCAGTTTATGTGATTTATGGCGTAGGGTGAAGGTTTGAGGGATAATAAGAAATTATCGATTAAGAATTTGGTTGGTAAGCAATTATATAATGACGC
>CAOKWI010000079.1 GCA_948473115.1 uncultured Lachnospiraceae bacterium
TATGTGTGCTGGTCTGTGCCGCTGCGGTTAAGTTCCTTGTAAATCGTATCTCTATGCACTCCCAGCGCTCCTGCAATCATTACTACGCTGTCGCCAGCCTTAAGCATCTTTTCTATTGTCCGTCTGTCCTCATAGCGTAATCTTTTATATTTCCTTGCCACTGTCCCCGCTCCTTTCTGCTTAATGGTAAAAAAATAAGCGTGTCAGAGTTTCTACACTCTGCACGCTCTTCTTTTCTCTGCTATTTCAATAAAAAAGAAATTCGGCAGAGGTTTTAATACCTCTTGTCGAATTTCATTCTAAAACTTATCCAAATTAAGGAAACCATATATGACCTACCTAACTGAAAGAGTCAAATACCCTGTAGCAGAATGAAACGCATCTTTGATGTATGAGGACATCAGCATTGACCCTATGCCCGAGCAAAAAAACTTCCAAATTAAACGTAAATCACAGTTCCAGCTCCATAATTACATGAACGATTCCCTCTTCCAGAAATTCATCGGATACAACTATAAACCCTAATTTTTCGTAAAATCCTATTGCATGTTTTTGAGCGTCCATGCTTATTTTCCTGCACTTCATTTTTTCTTTTATTGCCTTAATGCTTTGCTCCATCAAATCCCTGCCAATACCACTTCCATGTTTCAGAGTTAAAACTCTTCCTATTTTAACAGTATTGTTTTCACTGTCTATATAAAAGGCTCGTAAATATGCCGTTACCCTATTTTCCTCCACGAAAAAGCAATGCAGGCTATCATAATCAAGATTGTCCATATCCTGACAATGAATGTTTTGCTCCAAAATAAATATTTCCGCTCTCGACTTTAATATCTCGTATAATTCTTTCGTGTTCAATTCATCAAAACTCTTTGATCGAAAATTCATCTGTCACAGCCTCCGCTAAATTGCCATCCTCAAACTGTATCCTTCCTTTATAACGGAATCATGCCCTGATAAACTTGAGCATTTCCAGCAATTCTTTTCTTTGATTCACTGTATTCTTATCATTTAAACCTTCCAGTATTTTTAGTATCAATTTCTTTGTATCCTCTGTCACTCCCTCCACGCTCATCTTGAATTTCTCGAAATATTTCTTTCTTAACAGAAGTTTGACAATTCCTTCACAGCCACAGAAATAACCTTTTTCCGGTATCTGACATAAACATTCTAACAGCATTCTCATTCCGTCCGGCTTTTGTATCGATGCTGCGTAAACTGATGCTTCACACAAATATTCCATAGCTGATGAAGCGCCGGAAGGAGAAGGGACTCTGACATCATCGTCAAACAAACCAAATACATCTTTCAAAAAGGATAAATCCTTTATTTTCCAAACCTGCGCTGAAGCCACCATATACATCTGAAAGGCTTCCGAAAAAATGTCTCGTTCCTCTTTGTAATTTTTCAACACTTTTCCGCGAAACACATCCCGCAAAAAGGAAAGCTGTTCTGTAAATGGTTTATCGGAAAATGCCCTGACATTCGGATTTCGGTACCACTCTTTTGCCTCGTCCGCTTCGGTCACAGTAATACATCCGCAGCGTTCCCCGGAAAAGACCAATTCCTTTTTGCTTTTATACATTTCTTTTCCTATATAGACAGGAGTATTACATTTTATTCTCACGCAATTCCGTTTGATTTCCCGTACAACTTTTTTAAAAAGCAGACCGGAAAATTCCGTTTCATCTCTTCTGTTAATATGTACATAATAATCAAATGTCAAATCTTCATGTTTTTGCATTCCCTTCAAAATGACGCTGTTTCCATTCTCCGTATGGTTCATGCAGTATCTCTCGACATCATCCCGATCCTTTAAGACCTGCCGATATATTTTCATAACCTCAGTTTTGGGAGCAATCAGATAAAATGGCTGAATCCTGTGAGCGGCGTGACAGTCATCTGCAATCTCTTCAATAGTATTAAACTCCATGTTCGGCATTCCTTTTTCGCCAACTATTTTATCCATCCTTGTCATACAATATTTGATATCAAATTCCCGTTCAACCTCATGAAATATATTGCAGATATCTTCTCTCGAAGCAAAGAAATAAATTGTATCTATCATTCACTCACCCTTATACCTTAACCGTCTTTCATAAATAAGAAGCAGATACCCTTTCCGCAGGAAGCACCCGTTTTACCTATAGCGCTACAAAAGTATGCCTATTTGAAATAACCCAGACCTTTATGCAAATTATAATTTAGCATAAAAAAAGGTTGCTTGCAAGCAGCGGTAAATTGTCAGCTTTCACCTTAATCGTGCGGCCTGTAACGTAGTAATTAATCTGCTTTTTTCAGATTACTCCTTGACTCTCACGTTGCGTCATAGCTTATGATATAGCCAAACGGGAAAAGCACAGAAACATGAAACTATCTGTTGTGCATTCAGAGGGTGTTTCTATCGAAATGATACACGCTGCGGAGGATTTTGAGAATGACTAAAAAAACAATGACAGTACACGAGGTTGCCAGGCTGACCGGCATCACCGCCCGCACGCTTCATTATTATGATGAAATCGGGCTTTTGAAGCCTACTGAGGTAACGGAAGCAGGCTACCGGATGTACGATGATGCAGCGCTGGGACGCCTGCAGAATATTTTATTGTTCCGCGAATTACAGTTTCCCCTGAAGGAAATCAAGGCGATTCTTGACAGCCCTGGTTTCGACCCGTCAGAAGCAATCGCCCAGCAGATCAGGCTGTTGGAATTGCAATATAAACGCTTAGGGGAACTGATTGCCTTTACCCGTGAAATCCAGAAGAAAGGAGTAACAACTATGAATTTTGATGTTTTTGACAAGAGTGAAATTGAAAAGTATGAGGAGGAAGTCAAGGCCAGATGGGGCAATACGAAAGCGTATCAGGAGTACAGGCAAAAGGATATTGCCCGAAAGGAAGGCAGTTATGACAAGCTTGCAAACGAGTTGATGACAATGTTTTCTCAATTGGGTGAAATAAAGCATCTGGCTCCTGATGCAGAGGAAGCACAAAAGAAAATCTCCGCACTGCAGAAATTTATAACCGACAATTACTATGTATGTACAAATGAAATCCTCAGAGGACTGGGTGATATGTATGTATGCGATGAACGGTTCCGGAACAACATCGACAAGGCAGGAGGAGATGGAACGGCTGACTTTGTCAAGCAGGCAATCGCTGTTTATTGTAGTAGCAATCAGTAGCAATCGGCAGCAATCGGTCGTAATCATTGTAATGGCTCCACTTTGATATTTAGCCTGCATGATGACACCCTCATGCCGTCTGCCCACAGCTCATACTCTGCCCGGATCCGCAGGCGGTCTTCCTCCGCCCTGCACAGGATCCGGGCAGTGACCGTTTCCATCCGCAGCAGTCCGAAAGGAGTGGCATAATCCAGCACATGGCTTTTTCCTGTCTCAAATACCATGCGGCTGTTCACTGCCCCCTTTCTGTTCAACTCCAGCAGACCGCCCTTGAGTTTTAGACTGTTTTTAATATGTTCACCGGAATCCGCCGCCGTTTCCTCATAAAAAATGTAATGGCTTCCGTTTCTGAAATAATATTCACCGGAGGCGGTGATTTCCGTAATGCCCGTCTCTCCCGCGTCATCCCGCTGTACTCCCTTAACCGTGATCCTGACATCTTTTGTCATGCCATCCCCCGCGCCTTTCTTGCTTTTGGCAGATGAATTTAACAAACAGACCTAATAATCCTCTATATTGACCATCTTTGCCGAAAGAATGCCGTACTTGATGATGGAATTGGCAAATCGCACAAACTTCTCCGCCATATCGCTGACATAGAACTGATAGCGGTTACTGCCCAGCCCCGGCTCCTCCTCATTCAACAGATCCATTTGTCCCAGCATTTCCTTTAATTCCTTTGCGGTTTCATAGGCGGGGTTGACCAATGTCACATTCCCTCCCGCAATCCTGCCAAGGGTGGAGCGGATCAGCGGATAATGGGTACAGCCCAGGATCAGCGTATCAATGTCTATATCGATCAGTTCCGTCAGATACCGCCTGGCAATCTCATCCGTCACCGGATCCTCCCAGAGCCCCTCCTCTATCAAAGGCACAAAAAGGGGGCATGCCTTGCCATAGATCGTCACTTTATCATTCAGTTCCTTTATGTATTGATAATACATGCCGCTGCCAATCGTGGCTTCCGTGGCAATCACGCCGATCCTGCCGTTGCCTGTAGCCTCCATGGCCGCCTTTGCACCGGGCTTCAGCACACCTATAATGGGGATATCAGCCTCTTTCTCCAGTTCATCCAGCGCATACGCGCTTGCCGTGTTGCATGCCACCACAATGGTTTTCACCTGGAAGGTGCGCAGGAAACGCACAATCTGCCCTGAAAAGCGGGTCACCGTCTCCTTTGATTTGCTGCCATAGGGCACCCTTGCCGTATCTCCGAAATAAATGATTCTCTCATTCGGTATCTGGCGCATGATCTCCCTTGCCACCGTAAGTCCGCCCACCCCGGAATCAAAGACACCGATAGGAGCCTCCTTACGGAGCAGTTCCGTTTTCATCTGACTCATTGAAAGCCTCCATGAATTTATTCCATTCCGCGAACAGTCTGCTGCGAAAGCAAATCTCGCTCCTGTCCGCCTTCAGGAGATTCCAGTAAATATCCTGTCCGGTGGGAAGGTTCTGTCCCTCCCGTATATCCTGTTCCGCTTGTATGTCCTGCCTCTCCTGTCCGTTGTCGTCACAGACCCGGTATGTTTCCGCAGTAAGGACGAGTTCGGGATACAGCACCCCCCACCATCCCAGAACCGCACAGATACACAAGGCTGTTTTCACTCCTGTCAACACTCTTTTCATGTCCGTCTCCATTCCTGCCGGATACAGTTTCCTGTAACAGTTTATGCAGGGCACTGAACTGCTGCGGTTTCCTTGCTGTCCGGCTTCGTTTTATGGAAAAGAGTATTGACGTGTTCCGGGAAAATATACATTCCTTACTGCTTGGGAACTGCCACAACATCACAGGGTAATAGTTTCTACTTAGAGCTTCTGGCGATCCAGACGGATCTGGCGGATAATGGATTTCTCCTGATTATCTATATGCGTTTTCGCCGCCTGAGATGCCGTCTCCTTATCCTTTTGCACAATACTCCGGTAAATGACCCTGTGTTCTTCCACCAGCCTTTCATGCTGGCTGCTGTCCTTTATATATTCAAACCGATAGCGGTACATCTGCTCCGACAGATTATTGACCAGCTGGATCAGTCTCTGATTGCCGGTGGCGCAGACAATGATATCGTGCAGCGCCACGTCCGCCTGGGCGATTTTTTTCACATCCCTGGTCTTTACAGCCGCCTCAAAAGCGTCGCATGCCTCTTTCAGCCGCTCCAGCTCCTCCGGTGTGATCCTGTCGCAGGCCAGTTCCACACAGAGCGCATCCAAGGCACGGCGCACCTCCAGCACATCATTCATGCTCTTTTCCGTGATCTGTGCCACTTCCGCTCCCCGTCTGGGGATCATGGTCACCAGCCCCTCCAGCTCCAGCTTGCGGATGGCCTCACGGATGGGGGTTCTGCTGACCCCCAGCTTGTTGGCAAGATGAATCTCCATCAGGCGCTCGCCGGGCTTCAATTCGCCAGTCAGGATCGCCTGCCGCAGCGTATTGAACACCACGTCCCTCAGGGGCAGAAACTCATTCATATATATCTGTAAATTATCCTGCATGACTTCCCTCTTTTCCGATCAACGCTTCCTGAAAACATCACCAAAAGAAACATTCAACAAAAGGTAGTTACAAAAATCTGCCTTGCCAGCCGCTCCTGTGCCAGCCGGTCCAGCGCCGCCTGTGCCGTGTGCCTTTCCAGAAAGATGCCAAACACGGTAGGGCCGCTGCCGCTCATGAGGCTGTTTACCGCCCCCAACTCCTTCATCCGCTGCTTCAGCTGGCCGATCACAGGGTATGCCGGTATGGTCACCGTCTCCAGCACGTTTTCCATGCGGTCCAGAATCCCCTGGAGGCTCCCTATGCCAATGGCTTCCACCATTCCGTCGATATCCGGGTGCTTCTCTATTTTCCCCATATCCAGATGCTCATACACATATTTCGTGGAAACATTGATATCGGGCTTTGCCACAAGCACATAACATTCCGGCGCCAGTTCCAGCGGCGTCAGTTTTTCCCCGATCCCTTCCGCAAGAGCCGTGCCGCCTATGACGCAGTAGGGCACATCAGCGCCGATCTCCACGCCTGCTTCCATCAGTTCCAGCAGGCCGGCGTCCAGATCGAACAGACGGCTTATCCCCTTCATGGCCGCCGCGGCATCCGTACTTCCGCCTGCCATTCCCGCCGCAATGGGAATATTTTTTTGCAGGTGGATGCGGATTCCCTCCCGGATATGATATTTTTCTTTCATCAGCCTTGCCGCTTTATAGATCAGGTTATCCTCACCGGTGGACAGTTCCGCCGCATCAGTGATAATCTCAATCCCATCCTCTGTCTTTTCAAATGTCAGTTCATCATAAATCCCCACTGTCTGCATGACCATCCTGACCTCATGGTAACCGCTGGGCAGCTTTCCCAGCACATCCAGTCCAAGATTAATCTTGCCGTATGCCTTGATCTGAAATTTCATTTTAATCCCCATTTCTGCGCTGCTCTGGTCTCAGCTTTGTTGAGACTGCGCATAAGTGACTTTGTGCCTCTCCGTGTGTATAGGAACTGTCCGAAAATAACTTGTGCATTTGACTTGCATGAATTTCCATCTGCCGCGTTGTCGTCAATCGGCGTACCCCAGTACGCCTCATTCCTCCGCCTTGCATATGAAAATCCATGCTGCGTCATCTGCATAAGTTATTTATCGACAGTTCCATAGGAATGTATTTTGTATACATAGATTATACTTTATTATAATTAATTTTACATATATTGTCAATCAGCCCTAAAGTTTTCCCTAAATTATCCGATACAAATAATACAATCACGGATGATGCGCCCAGAAATGGGTAGAACGCGGCGATGCTCGCCAGAAAAGAGGTATATTATGAGTGTAAACGGAATTACACAGACACAGGCAGGCGCCTACACCTATGCTTCTTCTGCTGCAAACGCAGAGAACACGAAAACCACATCTGCAAAAGAAAATACTTCTACCGCTAATGATACCGGTGTGGTATATGAGCCTTCCAAGGAAGCTGCTACGTCTTCCGTCAAGAAGACTTATAAGCCCGACACCAACATGATCAACAAATTAAAGGCTGATGCAGATGCGCGTACAGCACAGCTCCGCTCCCTGGTGGAGAAGATGATGTCCGGTCAGGCAAACACCTACGGCAATGCAAACGATATCTGGTCCTTCCTGCGCAAGGGCGATTACACCGTAGATCCCGCTACGAAGCTTCAGGCACAGAAGGATATTTCAGAGGATGGTTACTGGGGCGTGAAGCAGACCTCCGACAGGATCGTTGATTTTGCCAACGCTTTAACCGGTGGCGATCCCTCCAAGATCGATGAGATGCGGGAAGCTTTCAAGAAGGGCTACGCAATGGCTGAGAAGAAGTGGGGCGGCAGCCTTCCCGAGATCTCTCAGAGAACTTACGATGCAGTTCTGGAGAAGTTTGATAAGCTGGCTGCTGAAGCAGGCATTACCGAATAAGCTGTCACTACATTTTAAGGGCGCTGTCCACAGGACGGCGCCCTTTCTTTTAAACATCAGCTTCCTTTTACAATCAGAAGCTTCTGGCCAGGCTTGATATCATCACTGTCCAGCTCATTCAGGTTCCGCAGGTTTTCCACCGGCACATAATACTGCTTGCCAATATTCCACAGATTGTCTCCTTCTTTTACCATATAGACCACCATACCCGGCAGGTTGCTCATGCGGGCCATATCCAGGTCGGAGATCGTGACTTCGCTGATCAGGTTCATGGGAATGCTCTTGAACACCGTGGTCGCAAAGCTCAGAACCGCTTTCACATCCATCTCCTCGCCGTCCAGCATTGTTACCTGAAGCTGCTCCACCTCGGCATGGATTTTCCCCATGTCCTCCGGAGCGATATCGGGCACCTCCAACGTGTAGCTGTAGGGGATCTGTGCCTGTGTGCACCCGTAAGGGGATTCGTCCTCCCCGGTAATATACATCACCCTGATGGACAATGCCCCCTTCAGCAGAATGCCGTTCTCCACTGTCTCCTGCTGTTCCAGGATCACCGTTCCTTCGCTGTGGAGCAGCTGCAGTACCGTCCCCCCTGACACATGGACATGCTCCGTCACCTTTGTCTTCCCTGTCACCCTGGAGAGAAGCCTGCGGAGGCTTGCCTGATGCGTCACAGTTCCAATCTCCTTCGACACGCCGTAAATATCGGAAATGACCTCCAGCTTTTCCTCCTCATAGACCCGAATGGCAATATCCATCACCAGCTCCAGGCCGATGCTGCGCTCCTCCCCGTCAAAGTCCGGGCGCACGGAAAGCTCCTGCTGTCCCAGGCGGTAGCGGATGTCCGGCAGCATCCCTTCCCTGCAGCCGTGGCATTCCAGCACGCCGCTGAAGGGAAGCGTCGTCTCAAAGGAGCGGACGGGATGCTCTTCCCCCTCTCCCTCATACAGGAGAAACAGGCGCACATCCCCTGAGACGGTCAGCTTCTCCTCCATCACCTTAAATTCCACATCCGCCAGGGTAATATTGTTCCAGAGGATCTGGAAAATATTGGGATAGTTGGAGGGCAGCATAACTTCCTCTTTCAGCCGGAAGATGTCATTCTTACAGATCGCGATCTGGGCAAGCTCCAGGGGCATTCTGCGGTACTCCACCGCTTCCTCGCCGTGGATCCCGATGGGCGCTTCCTCATCATAAAGCTCCTCCACCCTTGCCGTGAGTGTGATCAGCGACTGGATATTCAATTTGCGGGAGTTGATCATACTCACAGTCAGGTCTTCCACATCATAGTCCAGCGCCACCGTATCGGATGGAACCGCTCCCTGTAAATTGACCTTCTCCTCCAGCGGCAGGCTCCCCTCCAGCACCACCAGACTGCTCCCCTCCTCCGCAGTGTGGTATAGGATGACATAGGCCAGGTGCCCCCGCACCGTCACCGCGTCTGTGCCGGGCTTGATCTCCTCAATGACGACCTCGCCCTTCTCCAGGTTCAGGGCAGTGATGTCAGGCTTGTTTTCAGAGACATTGATGTCATCCTCCAGAGTGATCTGAGTGACCGCTTCCGCCCTGACGCGATCCATATGTATATTTCTTTTTAACAGTTCCACTAAAAATACCTCCATATATATACTGGTATAAGTATATATATGCAGGTATCCGCCCTTGTATGACCGTCTACAGACTGCTTTGGGAAAGCGTGCCGCGTCTGCGGTCACTGCACCGCGCCGATCAGTTCGGTCAGGTTTTCCACCCGGTATTGTCTCATGTACTCCTCAATCCCGCGCACCACTTCCACCGTGGTATAGGGATTCACAAAGTTCATGGCGCCGATGCTGACCGCGCTGGCTCCCGCCAGGATAAATTCAATGGCATCCTCCGCCGTAGCGATCCCGCCCATGCCGATAATGGGGATCTGCACCGCCTGCGCCGTCTGATACACCATGCGCACCGCCACAGGCTTTATGGCCGGCCCGCTCATCCCCCCCGTTTTGTTGGCGAGGACAAATTTCCTTTTATGGATATCAATCTTCATTCCGGTAATGGTATTGATCAGGGACAATGCATCCGCCCCCGCCGCCTCCGCCGCCCTGGCCATTTCCGTAATGTCGGTAACATTGGGGCTGAGCTTCATGATAACGGGCTGTCTGGCATGCTTCTTGACCTCCCGGGTGATGTGGAACAGGGCGTCCGCCTTCTGCCCGAAGGCAATGGCTCCTTCCTTTACGTTGGGACAGGACACATTGATCTCCAGCATGGCCACAGCCGGTTCCTCTCCCAGCCGTTCCACCACCTCCACATAGTCCTCCACAGTCTTGCCGCAGATATTGACTATGATCCTGGTATCATACTGCTTTAAGAAGGGAATATCCCTCTCCATAAACACGTCAATGCCGGGGTTCTGCAGGCCAATTGCATTCAGCATTCCCCCGTAAACCTCCGCCACCCTGGGAGTGGGATTCCCCGGCCAGGGCACATTTGCCACGCCCTTCGTGACCACCGCTCCAAGCTGGTTCAGATCCACAAATTCCGAGTATTCCATACCGGAGCCAAAGGTTCCTGAAGCAGTCATAACAGGATTCTTGAAGGTGATCCCGGCAATCGTTGTCTGTGTATTCATATACAGATGTTCTCCTTTTCTCAGATTACTGACAACTGTTCAAAACCAGCCCGAAAATGCCATGCGCTTCCTCTCGCTTGGTTCTGCACAGCCTTATATGTCCACTTCATCCGCCTCAAAAACCGGACCGTCCGTACAGATGCGGGCATTCTTCACATGGGAATGATGATCCACCTCTTTCGTTTTGACCACACAGCCCAGGCAGGCGCCCACGCCGCAGGCCATACGCTCCTCAAGGGAAATATACGCCCGCATAGAATGCTCCGCTGCATAAGCCTTGACAGCGCGGAGCATGGGCATAGGCCCGCAGGCATAGATCAGATCCGCCTCCAGTCCATTTTCCGCAATGGCGTCCATCACATTCCCCCTGACGCCCACACTACCGTCTTCCGTGGCAAGATAGACGCTGCCATATTTTTCCATGTCTTCCCGGAGAAACGTATGGGCATCACGGTAACCCAACAGAATCTGCTTCTCTCCTCTGATCTCCTTTGCCAGCTGTAATATGGGAGGTATGCCGATGCCCCCGCCCATGAGGAAGACCTTCTTCCCCACGGCATCCTCCACAGGGAAGCCGTTTCCCAGGGTGCCCATTACAGCAATGGTATCACCTGTCCGGTATCCGGCAAATTCCCTTGTCCCCTGCCCGGCAACGCGATAGACGATGCGCAGCGCTTTCCTGTCCTCCCTTACCTCACAGATACTGATGGGTCTGGGAAGCAGGGTACTTTTGTCCTTCGGATAAATGCACAGGAACTGCCCCGGCTTCGCCTGTTCTGCCAGATCCGTCTCAATCCACATGTTGTAAATCTGCGGCGCAATTTCTCTTTGCGAAAGAATGATCGCTGTCTGTTTCTCCTTCATTCCTGACTCCCATCTCCCGCCCTGCGGGGCCATATCAATCTCCACCTGTGCGGCTGCAATCCATAGGTAGAGATTTTTCACCTTCTGCTTTCATATACGGTCTTACCCTTACAGATCGTCCTCACCACCCTGCCTGTTAACTCCCAGCCGGTGAAAGGCGTGTTGGAGGCCTTTGAGGCATATTCCTCCGGAATCCACCGGGCGGCAGTATCGATCAGGATCAGATCGGCCGGCCCGCCCTCTTCCAGATATCCCGCGTTCAGGTGATACATGGAAGCAGGGTTTGTGCTCATCAGCCGGAGCAGCTGCTTCATGGTGAGATACCCCCCATCCACCAGCTGTGTGATGCCCAGGGCCAGGGCGGTCTCCAGACCAATGATCCCGCTGGGCGCTTCCGTGATGGGTCTCGCCTTCTCCTCGGCAGTGTGAGGCGCATGATCCGTGGCAATGATATCAATGGTCCCATCCACCAGCCCCCGGATGATCTCCTGCCTGTCCTCCTCCTCACGCAAGGGCGGATTCATCTTAGCAAGCGTTCCGTATTTGACAGCGGCCTCCTCTGTCAGGGTAAAGTGATGCGGTGTCGCTTCCGCATGGATATTGGAGCCTCTTTTCTTTGCCCGGCGTACCAGTTCCACGCCTTCCCTGGTACTGATATGCTGAATATTGATGCAGGCCCCCGTCTCCAGCGCCAGCTCCAGATCCCTCCCGATCAGATCAATCTCCGCTTCCCTCGGGGAACCGCCTATCCCAAAGTATTCACTGGCCCTGCCCCTGTTAATACCGTTATTTTCAATATATTTCGGATTCTCCTCATGGAAGCTCACAGGCATGTCCAATTCCGCGGCTGTCTTCATGGCACTGCGGACGATCTCCCTGTCCAGAAGCGGAACACCGTCATCCGTAAAACCCACTGCACCTGCTGCCGCCAGTTCCTTCATGGGCGTCAGTTCCTGTCCCTTCATCCCCATGGTCACGTTGGCGCAGGATAACACGTGGATGCCTGTTTCACTTCCCCTGTCCAGCACCTGCCGCAGCACCTCCGATCCGTCAATGGGAGGCTTCGTATTTGCCATCATGACTACCGTGGTGAAACCGCCCCCTGCCGCCGCCGCGGCACCGGTAATAATGTCTTCCTTCCGGGTGAATCCGGGCTCCCTGAAATGAACATGGACATCCACCAGACCCGGCGCTGCCAGGAGCCCTTCCGCATCGACTACCTCACAGTCTCCGGCAGGGCAGGGCAGATTTTTGCCGATCTTTACAATTTTATCCCCGTCGGCCAGGATATCATAATTGCCCTCCCTGCCGGACTTGGGGTCTATCATATATGCATTTCGAATCAGCAGCATATGCGCCTCCTCTTTGATTCTTCCGATCCGTTTATTCCCGCGAGCAATGAGCCAAGTAGACGTGCTTGCACGTATATTTGGCGAATGCCGCGAGGGTCAAAGACCTCGTCAGCTTGCTGCGGGGTCTTTGATTGTCCCTTTGATTGTAACTGTTTCGAACCGGTCTCGAAACATTGCATGCCTCTATACTGCTTTATTGTATCGTAACCGGAATATGTTGTCTACTCTTTTTATCTATCATTCCGATTATCATTGTAGCAGTTCCTTAGCAGGGTCTATGAGTTGTCCTCTGGGTTTCCGGCTAGAGGGACGGCGCAGAGGAAAAGCCACCAGCCCCTGCTGGAGCGTGTTTGAAAAAATCATTCAAATATTACCGTCTGATCCAGGTACTCCGTCTTGATGACAATGCAGGGATAGGAGGGAGTCGCATTATTCTTATCTGCGCTCTCAGGTCCCAGAAGGCTCGTGCTGGCATAGACAGCCGTGTCTGTCAGGTAGAGTTCATTTACGGCGATGCTGTACCCTCCGGTAGCCTGTTCGCCATAGCCCACACAGATATAGAGATACTCCTTATCCGTATATGTAATCTGGAAGGGCTCCTTCTTCTTTTCCTCAATGATCGACATTAATTCCTCCGGTATTTTCTCCTCACTGAGTACCGTAAAATCGAGATCCCGAAGCTTGATTCTTTCCTCGCTCAAAAAGGTGCACCCTGAAAGCATGGCTGCTGCCGCCACAGCCAATAAACACAAGAGAATCCTTTTCATGTTTCCCATACCTTTTGCTGTTTTGCTGTATTCTATGTACACAGAATCACTTTTATGCTAAAATGTTACTGTCCGGCGTCAGGCGCCGGGAAACATACCGTGTTTTAAGAATAGCCCTGAACAGTACCTCCACAGAAAGGATACCGCCATGATTCGATTCATTCTGGTCGCATTGTATTTATTTTCATTCCTGATCCTGTCCATCCCCATCCTGCTGGCGGAGTGGGTCGTAGGAAAGATCAGCCCCGCCGCCAAGGATAAAAGCTGCAAGGCCATCGTGGACTGGGGCTTCCGCTGTGTCACCTTTCTGGCCGGCGCAAATGTCATTGTCAGGGGAGAGGAAAATATCCCCACTGACTCCGCGGTACTGTACGTGGGAAACCACCGCAGCTATTTTGATATCGTGCTGACCCTGAACCATTTTCCCGGCGTTACCGGATATGTAGCCAAAGTAGAGATGCTGCGGTATCCTCTTTTAAATGTGTGGATGAAAAATATCCACTGCCTGTTCCTGAACCGGAACGATATCAAAAAGGGGATGAAGACGATCCTGAAGGGGATAGAGGATGTCAAAAACGGTATCTCACTGTGCATCTTTCCTGAGGGAACACGCAACAAAGTCCCCGATACCTTCCTCCCCTTTCACGACGGCAGCTTTAAGATCGCGGAAAAGGGCGGCGTCCCCGTAGTCCCCATGACTATCGTAAACTCCGCCAGCATATTCGAAGACCATCTGCCTAAAATGAAAAAGGCTGATGTCATCATTGAATTTCATAAACCCATTATGATCAGTGAGCTGGATAAGGCCACCAGGAAAAATATAGGGAGCTACATCAGCGGCCTGATCCAGGAGCGTTATTTTGCCCTCAAAGAAGAATACCATTTTACTTCGGCAGGCTTACCACAAAAGTAGTCTCCCTGTCCCGGCTGTCCGCCAGGATCGTCCCGCCGTGGAGCGTCACGATCTCTTTGGCGATGGCCAGCCCCAGACCGGCTCCCCCGGTGTTGGTGGCCCGGGCATCGTCCAGCCGGAAGAACTTTTCAAAGATGGCCTCCAGCCTCTGTGCGGGAATGGTCTTTCCATAATCCCGGAAACAAATTGTGACATTACTGTCATCCTCTTCCACCCATATACTGATTTCTGTTCCGGCATCACTGTAGGCTATGGCGTTTTTCAAAATATTGTTAAATACCCTGGCCAGTTTCTCGCTGTCCCCATAAACAGTGAGGTTATCCCTGACCCTCAGATCTACCCTGTTTTCGTGCTCCCTGAGAATGGGATAAAATTCATCGGTCATCTGCACCAGCATAAAGGCCAGGTCGATATCCTCCTTCTCCAGGATGATCTGCTGCAAATTATATCTGGTAATCTCGAAAAATTCATTGATCAGTTTCTCCAGACGCAATGCCTTGTCCAATGCAATGCGGGTGTATTTCACCTTCTGCTCCTCCGGCATGTCCGGCGCTTCGTCCAGGAGGCTCAGATATCCCACCACCGAGGTCAGGGGGGTTTTCAGGTCATGGGCCAGATAAGTGATCAGGTCATTCTTTCTGGCGGCTTCCTGTTTCAATGTCTGTTCCTGATGCTGCATATCAGATTTAATTTCCGCCATCTGGGCGGAGATTTCCGCATATTCCACGGGGAACACTTCCGTCACCTCCCTGTCGTGGCGCATGTAGTCGCCGATCATTCTACCCGCCTCATGAACCACCTGCTTTTCCCGCCTGGCCGCGTAAAACAGCAGCGCGATCCTGCCCGCCACAGCCGCCATCAAAATGAAAGCCAGCAGTCCCCGGAACAAGTAGACCTTTACCCTCATCCAATTGATCCTTGTGAAGGTACTGTCGCCGTCATAATAGTGCATCACGAATTTCCTGTCCAGCCAGTCCAGCAGATACCCGTCCAGCATGGTGTCAAAAAATTCCCTCAGCATGACACAGAACAGGATCCCTCCCAGCACGACCAGCGCTGTTCCTACGGTTCTCTTCAGCTTAGCCTTCAATCTTGTACCCACACCCCCAAACTGTCTTGATATACCTGGGATCTTCAAAGGAATCCCCCATCTTTTCCCTCAGATGCCTGATATGCACTGTGATGGTATTGTTGTTTTTCACATAATACTCGTCATGCCATATCAGGTAAAACAGCTCCTCCGCACTGACCACCTGTCCCCTGCGCTGACAGAGGATCCACAGAATGGAAAACTCCGTGGGCGTCAGGTTCAGCGGCCTTTCATTTAAGGTGCACTCATGTGTTTTATTATTCAGCATAAGACCCGATACGCTGAGAACACTTTCATCCTTTTCCGCTCCCGTATTGTAACGCT
Source organism: uncultured Lachnospiraceae bacterium (assembly GCA_948473115.1). Taxonomy (GTDB): domain Bacteria; phylum Bacillota; class Clostridia; order Lachnospirales; family Lachnospiraceae; genus Acetatifactor. Next base: position 15,533 of record CAOKWI010000079.1, read on the forward strand.
TATAACGCCGCACCTGGGCTTTCACCCTGGCCACCAGTTCCAGCGGCAGGAAGGGCTTGGTCATATAATCGTCGGCGCCCAGGGTAAGGCCGGTGATCTTATCCAGCTCCTCCCCCTTTGCCGTCAGCATGATCACGGGATAGCAATAATTCTCCCGGATCTTAGTGCACAGGTCGAAACCGCTGATATCCGGCAGCATCACATCCAGGATCGCCAGATCCAGCCGTTCCTTTGCAATCACCTTCAGCGCGTCGCTTCCGCTATAGCACAAAAATACTTCATACCCTTCATTCCGCAGATACAGCGCCACCAGATCCGCAATTTCCTTTTCATCATCCACGATCAGGATATTTTCACTCATATTCATTACCCCTTTACACCCTAAAAAACTAAAATCTCAATCCTATTTTCCCACACCGGCGCGAAAAAAGGATTAAGATTTTATAAAGGTTTATTCGTCTTTGAATCTTTCCAATAGCAGTTCAGTGCCCTGTCTGAACTGTTACTCTTTCCACGATCTCAGTAAATTCCATGCCGTGGGATGCCTTGACAAGCACAGTGCTGCCCCTGGGGACATATTGCGCCAAGCCACTTTCCAATGCCCTGAGCAGTTCCTCCTTCGTGGGAAAATAGAGAGCCTGCGCTGCTGAGGCAGTCTGTCCGCAGGCAGCCCGGTACATATATACCGCTTCCTTCCCCACACAATAGATCCTGTCAATCCCTGCGGCAGCGGCATAAGCGCCGATCTCCCCGTGAAGGGCATGGGAGTTTTCCCCCAGTTCAAACATATCGCCCAGGATTGCCACTTTCATCGTGTCCGCCATGGCAAGCAGATCGATGGCCGCTTTCATGGACGCGGGATTGGCGTTGTAACAGTCGTCTATGAGCGTATACTCCCGCAGGCGGATCAGGTTGTTTCTCCCGTTTACCGGCCTGATCTTGCGGATGCCTGCCCCGATCTGTTCCGGGGTCAGCCCCAGAAGCCCCGCCACGCAGGCGGCCGCCGCACTGTTCAGTACCATATGCCGGCCGGGCAGGGGCACATGGATCTCTATCTTTTCTACCGCGGAGCCGCTCTCCGTTGTCTGCGTTTCCGCAAGTGCTACGTCCTCCGGCTGCATTTCCACAGACGATTCAGCCGCCGACTGTGCTTCCGCAAGTACTGCGTCCTCCGGCTGAGCCGAAGCAGATGTGATATCCGGTTCTCCGCTACCGCGCCGTCTAAATGTGATATCCGATCCTCCGCTGCCGCGCCGTCTCATGGTCAGCACCGCGTCGCTGCCCCACAATCCATGGCTCACAACCTCTCCCACCGTCACTTCCTCCAGGGAATTTTCACCCCAACCGAAGAAATGTGGCTTTCTCCCCCTGATTTCGGTAAGAGTGGCCAGCTTATCGTCCCCGCCATACAGGCAGACCTGACCGTCCTCTGCCATAAAATCAAAAATTTCCGATTTTGCCTTCAGGATACCGTCACGGGTCTTCAGATTTTCCAGATGACTTTGCCCGATATTTGTTATGACACAGATGTCAGGTCTTACCATCTTACTGAGTCTGTGCATCTCGCCGAAATCACTGATGCCCATCTCCACCACTGCCGCCGTGTGCTCCCTGCGGATCCTGAGCAACGTCAGGGGAACGCCGATCTCATTGTTATAATTGCCGTCCGTCTTGAGCACCTGATATTTTTCCGAAAGCACACCGGCGATAAATTCCTTGGTGCTGGTCTTACCCACACTTCCCGTGATCCCCACCACAGGGATAGACAACTTCCGTCTGTAATATTCCGCCATATCCTTCAACGCCTGCAGCGTATTCTCCACCAGCAGGTAGCTGCCCCAGCTTTCCGAACTGACGCCTGTGTCAGCCTCCGCCTGCTCAGGCGTCTTCTGGGTGACGGCCAGGGCTGCCCCCTGCGCAAAGACGGAAGAAATGAACCTGTGGCCGTCCACCCGCTCCCCCACCGTGGCAAGGAACACGCCTTCCTCCGTGACCTGCCTGGAGTCAATGGTCACAGAGCTGACCTGCCTGTCTGTGGAAATAGTCCCCTGAAGAACCAGCGTCCCGCCGCAGGCTGCCGCAATCTCTCCTATCGTGAAATCCATCCTGTCTATCCTTTCCTGAACGCATCTTCCAATATTTTTTCACACAACTCCTCAAAGCTGATGCCTACTGCCGCCGCCTCCTGAGGGAAAAGGGAAATGGGAGTCATCCCCGGCAGGGTATTTGCTTCCAGACAATAGATCTCCCCCTCATTGCTCATCCTGAAATCCATTCTGGCATAACTTTTCAGCCGCAGCGCCTGAAACACACGCTCAGCGATCCTCTGCATCTCCTGCGCCTTATCCTCCGGGATCCGGGCGGGACAGGTTTCCACCGTGCTTCCCGCCTGATACTTATTCTTATAATCATAAAAACCGGCCTTGGGCGCTATTTCGATGACCGGCAGCGCCCTGCCCTCCATGACGCCCACGGAAAATTCCCTTCCCGCTATATATTGTTCCACGATTGCCTCCTGGTCATAGCGGTAAGCCTCTTCCTTTGCCGCAAGATACTCCTCGTCATTGCGGGCGATGCAGACCCCTACGCTGGAACCTCCGCAGCACGCCTTTACGATACATGGGTAAGGAATCTTCTCAGACTCCTGCTCCCCTCTTTTCAGACGGATACCTGCCGGCGTGGGAATATCGTAAGCCCTGAAAATATCCTTAGTGATTCCCTTATCCATGGCCATGGCCGCACTGACAAAGTCCGTTCCCGTGTAGGGAACGCCCAGCAGCTCCAGACATGCCTGAATCTTTCCATCCTCCCCGTTGGCACCGTGAAGGGCCATAAAAACCGCATCGGCGCTCTGGCACAGCTCCAGCACGTGGGGGCCGAAAAAGCTTTTTCCCCCGTCCTTCCTCAGCGCCCTGACCGCCTCCAGATCAGGATTCTTCTCGCCTATGGCCCCAATCTGCGCCGCCCAGTCCGTATCCTTTCCGAAGATCCCCCGGGTGTCGCCCTCATATCCCAGATAAACATCCAGAAGGATGGCCTGATGTCCCTTGGCCCTCAGCGCCTTGTAGATCCTGCTGCCGGAACTTAAGGACACATCCCTCTCCGTGCTGGTTCCCCCTGCTAACACTATCACTTTCATCCTGATTCACATCCCTTTCCGCAGGCTGCTCACTCTGCTTAATCTTTCGCGGAGGCATCTTCCGAATTGTCACACTATTTCTCTTTCCTGTGCGTTTCCGCCAGCTGTGCAAACAGAAGCATATAGCTGCTCCTGTCTCCCTCCCCGGGATAGAAACAGACAGATTCCGCATTCTGTCCCATGAGATAATGCAGAAACTCCTCCGTGATCTGTGTATATTGATAAGTATTCAGAACATAGTTGGCGCATGACAATTCCACTGCACTCTTTAACAGGTCGTTTACCCCGTTATTCCGTGCCAGCACCGGATGGATCATGTCCTCATATCTCTTGGAGATCTCTTCTCCCCGATTGGTGAGGCTGGTCATAAATAATTCGCACAACTCCACGTCCACCTTCTGCCTGGTCGACATATAGGTCATGGTTCCATATAAATAGCTGGATTCCTCCAGATAGCTTCCGTTGTTTTCAAAGAAACTTCCATAGTCGCTGATCTGATTGCGGTAAGTATACAGACCGGTAGCCCGGTATAACTCCGTCAGCGCGAAAAATGCATCGGCGTCCCTGCCCGGCATCGTCTGCACCTGCCCGAATACTGTGGAAGCCCTCCGCAGACAGTCCGTTGCATAGGTTTGGTCAAATTTCTGGAAATGGTAGCTGAATTTCGCCAGAAACGCCGCATATAGGGCATTGTCCGTCTCTCCAGACTCTGATTCCTCCATGTAGGAGATCCAGGACTGTAATGTTTTCAGCACATCGGGAATCTGATCCCCGTCTTCGTCCGGAAAGACCCCGCCATACCACTCGTATGCCACCAGCAGAACCATGGCGTCCGACACAGCCAGCGAATGATTCTTACATTCCTCTATCATAAGGTCATATGTCTCCCGAAACAGTTCTGTATACATGGCTTCCTCAATGCCAAACCGATAAGACTGCCCTACCATACCGCACTCCAGGTAATAGGTTCCCTCCGCATCATACTCGTCAAAGCAGACCTGTCCTGTGTACAATCCCAGTTCATCATTGTATGATATCTTCTCCAGCAGACCGCTGTAGACTTCTTCTCCGGTATCCGCATCCAAAAGCCGAAACGTCTCCGGCAGTTCACGGCCTTTCACTGCCGCCCGCTTTTCGCACTCCGCAGTGTACCCTCTGGTGTCTACCAGTACATTGGGCAGAGTGCGGGGCACAGAATAATCCACTACCGGCGTGCTCTCCATTCCCTCAACCGCGGGATAAGGACTGCTGTTATTTTCCTGTTCTGCCTGTATGCCGCAGCCTCCGGACAGAACCGCAGCAAGGCTGATCCACACCACTGCGGCCCGCTTTCCATATCTCTTCAAAACATTCCTCCGGGTTCCATTTGATCTTTCCACATCATTTTCATTTTAACACGAATCCGCCATAAAGCAACACCAATATCACACGGAAATCAATTTTCTAAAACCTCACAAATCTTAGAAGGTTTAAGTAAGCAA
>CAOKWI010000080.1 GCA_948473115.1 uncultured Lachnospiraceae bacterium
AATAATGCACGTCACGAACCTCGAATCCCGCACGATCCCTGGACAGACCTCCGGGACCCAGGGCGGAGAGACGTCTCTTGTGGGTCAGCTCGCCCAGAGGGTTATTCTGGTCCATGAACTGAGACAGCTGAGAGGATCCGAAGAACTCCTTTACCGCAGCCGTGACAGGCTTGATATTGATCAGGGACTGGGGAGAAATATCCTCCGCGTCATGAGTGGTCATGCGCTCACGCACCACTCTCTCCATCCTGGACAGACCGATACGATACTGGTTCTGGAGCAGCTCTCCCACCGCACGGATACGCCTGTTGCCCAGATGATCGATATCGTCATCATTGCCCAGACCGTACTCCAGGTGCATGTTATAGTTAATGGAAGCAATGATATCTTCCTTGGTGATATGCTTCGGGACAAGTTCATGTACATTCTTCTTGATGGCTTCCGCCAGCTTTTCGGGGTCTGCGCTGAACTCCTCCAGGATCTGCGCCAGCACGGGATAGTACACGCGCTCGTGAATGCCGAAATCCCTGGGATTACAGTCTACAAAGCTGGTCAGGTCCACCATCATGTTGGAAAGAACCTTGACATTTTTCTCCTCTGTCTGCACATATACAAAAGGAACGGCAGCGTTCTGAATGGTATCAGCCATTTCCGCTGTCACTTTATCACCGGCGGAAGCCAGCACTTCACCGGTGGAAGGTTCCACCACATCCGCAGCCAGGATCTGATGCCTGATCCTGTTCCGGAACGCCAGCTTCTTGTTAAATTTATATCTACCAACCTTGGCCAAATCATATCTTCTGGGGTCAAAAAACATAGCGTTGATAAGACTTTCTGCACTTTCAACGCTCAAGGGCTCACCGGGGCGGATTTTTTTGTATAACTCTAACAGACCCTCCTGATAATTTTCAGCAGTGTCCTTGCCAAAGCTTGCTTCAATCTTGGGCTCATCTCCAAACAATTCACGGATCTCATCGTTTGTGCCGACACCCAGGGCACGGAGCAGCACTGTGACAGGCACCTTACGGGTCCTGTCCACACGGACATAGAAGACGTCGTTGGAATCTGTCTCATACTCCAGCCATGCGCCGCGGTTCGGGATGACAGTACAGGAGAACAGTCTCTTACCGATCTTGTCATGTCCAATGCCATAATAAATGCCGGGGGAACGGACCAACTGGCTTACGATAACACGCTCCGCGCCGTTGATCACAAAGGTGCCGGTTTCCGTCATCAGCGGAAGATCGCCCATAAAGATCTTATGCTCGCTGATCTCTTCTTTTTCCTTATTGTACAGACGAACCTTGACAGTCAGGGGGGCCGCGTAGGTGGCATCCCTCTCCTTACATTCCTCAATAGAATATTTTACATCGTCTCTGCACAGTTCAAAGTCCACAAACTCCAGACTCAGAGAACCGCTGTAATCAGCAATAGGAGAGATATCGTCGAAGACTTCCTTCAGACCTTCGTCCAAAAACCACTGATAGGAGTCCTTCTGGACTTCGATCAGATTGGGCATCTCCAGAACCTCTTTCTGTCGTGCATAACTCATACGCATAACCTTATTGCCGGCCATGGGACGTATTCTGTTCTTTTCCATTGACATTTCACCCCGTTCTTTCTGATTTATGCCATGTTGCAATATACGCAGACATAGTTCCGCACAATAGTGCACTATCCATATTATCACAAACGAGGAAAGGGGTCAAGCAGATTTTTGGAAAAAATAAGAAAATAATATGCTGAAAAGCGGTTCCCCGCATATGTGGAACCGCCCTTCATTCGTAACCACCTGCCAGGGGAGCAATGACTGTGCCATCGTTTCCCTGATCGGATTCCTTCACAGAATTACTTCAATGTAACCTTAGCGCCGACTTCCTCAAGTTTCTTCTTGATCTCCTCAGCATCAGCCTTGGAAGCAGCTTCCTTTACAACCTTCGGAGCGCCGTCTACCATATCCTTAGCTTCCTTCAGGCCCAGGCCGGTTACCTCACGGACAACCTTGATCACCTTAACCTTCTCTGCGCCAACCTCGGTCAGCTCAACATCGAACTCATCCTTCTCTTCCTCAGCCGCTGCTGCGCCTGCGCCTGCTGCTGCAACCACAACGCCTGCCGCTGCGGATACACCGAACTCTTCCTCGCAAGCCTTTACAAGATCATTTAACTCTAATACGGTCATCTCTTTGATCGCATCGATCAATTCCTGAGCTGTTAACTTAGCCATTTCATTTTCCTCCATTTTCTTTTAATTTGTGATAACTTGTTGTTATAGGTATCATCTGTTTCCGTTACTCAGCCGCCGCGGATGCCCCGCCTTTTTCTGCCAGCTGGTTTATGACACGGGCGAAGTTGGTAACAGGACTCTGCATGCTGCCAAGCAGTCTGGAAATAAGCACTTCCCTGGAAGGAATACTTGCGATAGCGGCTATGCCCTTCGCATCATATACGGTGCCTTCCACAATACCTGCCTTGATCTCAAGCTTGTCAGCAGTCTTGGCAAACTCCGCAAGGACTCTTGCGGGAGCAGTCGCATCCTCAGCAGAGATCGCGATCGCATTAGGCCCTTCCAGATACTGGGTCAGATCTTCGCATTCGGTATCCTTGAACGCACGGGTCATGAAAGTATTCTTGTACACCTTGTAGGTAACGCCCGCCTCACGCAGATTCTTACGAAGCTGTGTGTCCTGCTCAACGGTAAGTCCACGGTAATCCACCAGGACTACAGACTGGGCATCCTTGATAGCGGAAGCGATTTCTTCTACAATAGGTGCCTTTAATTCAACCTTTGCCATTTCTTTACCTCCTTTATAGAATATAATGGGTTTCCCCTGCCGAAAGGAGTTTCTAATATAAGAAAAGCCTTCCTGAAGACAGGAAGGCATAAAGTCTTACTTTAAACTCTTTCCTCGGTAGGCGCTATGCTTACCCCCGTCCTTGTGGGACTTCGGGGACCTACTGTCTTCGGCGTAGTCTTATGACTTCATACAGAATACTATAAGCTTCTGTATTTGTCAACCATTTTGTTCAGCTGTTCCTCAGAGTTATTTTGTTCAGCTGTTCCTCAAAACCATTTTATCTGGCTGTTCCACAGAGCCTGTGACAGGTCCTAGTACATCGTTGCATTAATTCCTGAGTAATCAGCACTCGCTGTTCACGTCATCACTGCGTTGTCGTCAGTCAACGATGCCATCGCATCGCCTCCTTCCTCTGCCTTGCACTGGCGCAAACATCAAGCACTGATTTACTTCAGGATTAACGCAACGATGTCCTAGAATCTTGCCACATTCACCTTCACGCCAGGGCCCATGGTACTGGTCAGCGTGATGCTCCGCAGATACTGTCCCTTCAGGGCGCTGGGCTTTGCCTTCACGATAGCATCCATCAGCGCGTTGAAGTTCTCCTGCAAAGCCTCATCCGTGAAGGAAACCTTGCCTACGGGAACATGGACGATGTTTGTCTTGTCCAGTCTGTACTCGATCTTACCTGCCTTGATGTCGTTGACAGCCTTCGTTACATCCATGGTAACCGTACCTGCCTTAGGGTTAGGCATCAGTCCTTTAGGTCCCAGGATCTTACCGAGACGACCTACAATACCCATCATATCAGGGGTTGCCACTACCACGTCAAAATCAAGCCATCCGTCATTCTGGATTCTGGGGATCAATTCTTCGCCGCCAACATGATCAGCTCCTGCTGCCTCTGCCTCGGCGATCTTATCTCCCTTTGCAATTACCAGGACCCTTACCTTCTTACCTGTTCCGTTGGGCAGCACTACCGCGCCACGGATCTGCTGTTCCGCGTGACGTCCGTCACAACCGGTCCTGATGTGTACTTCGATGGTCTCATCGAACTTTGCTGTTGCAGCTTTCTTAACCAAAGCGATTGCTTCTTCCGGCTCATAAAACGCTGTACGGTCTACAAGCTTCGCTGCCTCGGTGTATTTCTTACCATGCTTCATTATCTTACCTCCTAGGTTCCAGCGACAACTTCTGTTGTCTCCCAATTGAATAATTATTTTGAGTAATTAGTCTTCTACTACAATACCCATGCTGCGTGCGGTACCTGCGATCATGCTCATGGCAGCCTCTAAGCTTGCCGCGTTCAGATCCGGCATTTTCATCTCGGCGATCTCCTGGACCTTGGCCTTGGAGATGGTAGCAACCTTAGTCTTGTTGGGAGCCGCGGATGCAGTCTTGATGTTGCATGCCTTCTTTAACAGCACTGCTGCAGGGGGGGTCTTCGTAATGAAACTGAAAGATCTGTCTGCATATACCGTAATGACTACAGGGATAATGACATCACCCTTGTCCGCTGTCTTTGCGTTGAACTGCTTTGTAAATTCAACGATGTTCACGCCATGCTGGCCTAATGCGGGGCCAACAGGGGGAGCCGGTGTCGCTTTACCGGCAGGAATCTGTAACTTGATGTATCCTACTACTTTCTTTGCCATTTTGGCACCTCCTATAATGTGGTAAGCCGTCGCGGTCCACTGATACAGACCTGTCAGCAACGGCAGTCCGGCGCAGGAAACCATGTTCTTCCTGCTCCCACTTTCTTGCCTGGGTCTCAGGAATCTTCCAGAAATAACCTGTCATTCTCCCTGTTATTTCTTTCCGCTTTCTTATGCCCAATGTATATCATGCCATTGATCACTCTCCGGCAGGAATACCATAACTGTTATCAAAGCTTTCTGACCTCCGCGAAGCTGATCTCCACAGGGGTCTCCCTGCCGAACAGTTCCACGTTGATGGTAGCTGTCTGCTTGCCGTAATCCAGCTTCTGCACCACACCCACCGTATCCTTCCACACACCTGCCACGACGGCAATGCTGTCTCCCTCCACAAAGTCGATGGAAACGTTTTCCGTCTTGATGCCCAGAGGCTTCATCTCTGCCTCAGTCAGGGGAACAGGCTTGCTTCCCGGTCCCACGAAGCCGGTCACGCCGCGGGTATTACGGACCACATACCATGTATCATCATTCATCTCCATATTGAGAAGGACATATCCGGGGAACATTTTCTTCTGGACTGTTTTCCTGACGCCATTCTTCATTTCCACCACATCCTGAAGCGGAACCCTCACCTCAAGGATCTGTTCCGCAAGGTGCTTGTTGTTTTCAATGGTCTTCTCAATATTGGCTTTGACCTTGTTTTCATATCCCGAATAGGTATGGACCACATACCATTTTGCCTCTGCCATACAATCACCCTCGCTCTAAATTGATGTTAAGATGTTCACGCCATATTTCGCGATATAATCAATTATGGCAATGATCACTCCCACAACTACTGAGATTGCAACTACAGCCACAGACTGCCTTAATGTGGATTTTCTATCCGGCCATACTACTTTCTTAAATTCAGTTTTGACGCCCTGGAAAAAGCTCGGACGCGACTGCTTTTCTGCGGAATCTCCCATTTCAACCTCCAAATCCAGATGAAAAACGAATGATCATTTGGTTTCCTTGTGTGTTGTATGTTTCCTGCAGAATCTGCAGTATTTCTTGATTTCCATTCTGTCAGGATGAGTTTTCTTATCCTTGGTAGTATTGTAGTTACGCTGCTTGCATTCTGTGCAGGCCAAAGTGATTTTTGTACGCATTTCGCTACCTCCATATGTTTTGTAAAAAAGGTTTTATTTCTCTGTTTTGAGCATAAAAAAAAGACCTGGATCTTATCTCGCCTGCTTACTATAACACAACCCTTCCATCCCGTCAACAGTTTTTTCGGATTTACTATAAAGTAGGTATAAAGTATTGCCCCAAAATTGCCGATATTATTGTATCAGTATTATTATGTTTCCTCTTGGGAAAGGAAGGAGGCGGCGTGCAATGAGCATGACACTTAATACAGTATACAATAATTATCTCTCCACGTATACCCCAAAAGCATTGACAAAATATGACACGCATAAGAAGAGCGAACTTCGCAACGTATATAATTCCATTGTAAAAATGAACAAGGACGCTCCCTGGTACCTTCCGACTACCAGCAGGCAGACCCAGCATTACGCGGTAGACCTGAAAGAGAATGCACGCGAACTGCACAATACCATTGCACAGCTGGGCGGACTGGAAGAAGACAACGGCCTGCTGAGTAAAAAGAGCGCTTATTCTTCCGATGAAGATATTGTGAAAGCCACTTATATCGGCCCGCAGAAAGCCAAAGAAGAAATTCCCGAGTTGCAGCTGGAGGTAAAATCCCTCGCATCCTCCCAGGAAAACCTCGGTTATTTTCTTCCCGACGAGAGAGTGGCCCTGCCGCCAGACACCTATTCTTTTGACGTAGGCGTCAATGATATGAACTATGAGTTCCAGTTTACCATCGGCGAATCAGAGACCAACCGTGAGGTTCAGGAGCGGTTGGTGCGGCTGATCAATAATTCCGATATAGGTTTAAGGGCTTCCCTTGCGGAATCCGAAGGCCGTACCTCCTTGAGGCTTACCTCCGAGTCCACCGGTCTGGGGCCGGGACGGTCGCAGATCTTTAGCATTGGCGATTCCCATACCAGCAAGGCCTCCGGCGCCGTCGATTACTTCGGACTGGATTATGTCAGCAGGGACGCTTCCAATGCGCAGTTTTTATTAAACGGCGAAGAGCGCACTTCCTCTTCCAATCATTTTACCATTGGTAAGCTGTTTGATGTTCAGCTGACCGGCATCAGCCCCGAAGACAAGGCCGTTCAGATCGGATTAAAGACAGATGTGGAATCCCTCACAGACAATGTGACACACCTGGTCAGCGGTTATAATGATTTCATCAAGGCTGTCTCCACGTATCTGGGTTCCCAGTCCCAGAGCGGGAAGCTGGTCCAGGAATTTAAAGGGATTGCTGCCGTGTACCGCCCTTCCATGGAATCCATGGGAATGAATATCTCGGAAGACGGCACGCTGAATGTAAACAGGGATCAGCTGAAGCAATCCGCGCTGCAGTCTGACAATATCAACGAAACCTTTGCTTACCTGAAAGGCTTTTCCACCACGCTGCTGCGCAAGAGTGACCAGGTATCCCTGAATCCCATGGATTACGTAGATAAGACCATGGTGGCATACAAGAATCCCATTGCAAGCCGCAACTATGTCAGTCCTTATTCCACCAGCGCGTATACCGGCATGATGTTCAACAGCTACTGCTGAAAAAAGCGTCTCCGGGAAACGCTTAGGTCAAGAAGTAATTTTCTCTAAAACTTTTCTCTAAAACCAAGAAGCTTCTCCCGAATCAGTCAGGGGAAGCTTCTTTTAACGCTGTTATCCGTTAATTTTTTACCTGTTAATTTGGTGCCTGCTGACTTGTCGCCTGCTGACTTGGTGTTTGCTGACTTGTCGCCTGCTGATTTGGTGTTTGCTGACTTGTCGCCTGCCGACTTGGTGTTTGCTGACTTGGTTCCTGCTGATTTGTTATCTGTAATGTTGCTGCTCGTTTTCTACAAGCTTCAATGCCTCGGCGATCACCTTGTCCATATCATAATATCTGTACTGCCCCAGCCTGCCGCCGAAAATTACGTTCTTCTCAGCCGCCGCCAGTTCACGATATCTCTCATACAACGCCATATTTCTCTCATCATTGACAGGATAATAGGGCTCCTGACCCTTTTCCCAGACCGAAGGATATTCCCTGGTGATCACAGTCCCCTTTCCGACGCCAAATTCAAAATGCTTATGTTCAATGATACGGGTGTACGGGATCTCCCTGTCGGTGTAGTTTACCACCGCGTTCCCCTGATAGTTATCGCATGCCTCCATATACTCCTCTTCAAAGCGGAGGGAGCGGTACTGCAATTCACCAAGACAGTAATCGAAATATTCATCGATCATGCCTGTATAGAGAACCCTGTCAAAGGTATCCGGCCGATCGCTTTCCTCGTTCTGCTTCAGGAAATCCCTGTAAGAGATCCCCAGCCTGACAGGCACGTCTGCGAGGAGTTTCTCAATAATCTGCATATAACCGCCTATAGGGATTCCCTGATACCTGTCGGTAAAATAATTATTGTCATACGTAAAGCGAACCGGAAGGCGTTTTATGATAAACGCAGGCAACTCCTTACAGCTTCTTCCCCACTGCTTCTCCGTATAGCCCTTCACCAGCTTTTCATAGACATCCCTGCCCACCAGGGAAAGCGCCTGCTCCTCCAGATTGGCAGGTTCTGCAGCCAGTCCGGACTGGTCTCCCGCGGAGAGACTCTCTCCGGGCTCCGGTTCACGCATTTCCCCGGCCGCCTCCGCGCACCGCACCTCCCCGGCTGCCTCCGCACGCTGCTTCTCTATGATCGCCCTCGCCTCTTCAGGCGTCCTGATACCCCACATTTTGCTGAAGGTGTTCATATTAAAGGGCAGATTATAGAGTTCGTCCCTGTAAACCGCTATCGGCGAGTTGATATAGTGATTAAATTCCGCGAATTGATTTACATAATCCCAGATCGTCCTGTCGGAGGTATGGAAAATATGGGCGCCATATTTATGTACCTGAATGCCTTTCCATTCCTCGGTGTAAATATTTCCGCCAATATGGGTACGCCGGTCAATGCAATAACAGTTCCTGCCCGCCTTTTTCATCTCATGGGCAAACACCGCGCCGAAAAGCCCGGCGCCCACGATCAGATAGTCGTACTTCATTTGCTCTTCTTACCCTTCGCCTTATACTTGTCGATCTGGACAAAGTCATCCATCAATTCCAGGATCTTGTCACGTCCGTTCTGGTTTAACTTAATATAATACTGCATTACCCTGTTCTCCAGAAGCTGCGCCCCAAGGGATGTGTCTCTCTCCAGGGAAGAGAAGTCCACGGGATTCAGGCTCAGCTTGTCACACATCCTGATCACTGTCCCATAAGCCATACCTTCAATCCCACGTTCCAGCGCCGTTACCAGAGTACTGTAGGGAATCCCCATCTCCATTGCAAACTGACGCACACTGCGATACTGTCTTAAGATTTCTTTCTTTAAAATTTCTGCTTTTGTCATTTTCTTTCCTCCAACCTGCAAAATTAAGGCAGCTGCCCCCACATCCAACCCACGCCGGACAGCAATAAAATTAGTACATAGGAATAATATACGATATTACGTGTTTATTTTCAAGTACCAATCTGAAATTTTAAGATTTTCTTTCAAAAAATGCGTATTTTACCGTCTTCAGCCCTTTCTTTCGCATATTTTCCCTCTTCTTCCGCATCATTTCTCCGTTGACTAACCTGTTTTCCAGCGATATACTGAGAAATATCAGCCGGCTATAATGGCTTGGCTCATTGCCTGCGGGCACAATCCCATTAAGGAAAAGGTTATATAAATGAATACAAAGATGAAAATATTAGTATACCGGTACGGCAGCATCTGTGAACCGGATGTCATCCAGGCCTTTCAGTCACTGGGGCTGACCGTATTGGAGGAAAAAACAGAGATTACCAACAAAAGACTGTCTTCAGCCGACCGGCTGCTGCTGGTAGAAGCTTATTTGAAAACAGAACAGCTTCTCTTTGTATTCAGCATCAATTTCTACCCTGTGCTTGCGGAAATCTGCCATATATATCAGACCAGATACCTGTGTTGGACAGTGGATTCCCCGGTACCTGAGTTATTTGCAAAGTCCCTCTGCCATCATACCAACCACATTTTCCTCTTCGATCGGGCCCAGCACCAGTATTTCGCTCCCTATAATCCGGAGCATATCCACTACCTGCCGCTGGCTTCCTGCACGCAACGGTTCGACAGGGTCATTTCAACTGTCACCGGGTCTGACCGACGTGCTTATTCTGCGGATATTTCCTTTGTAGGTTCTTTATATGGTGAAAAAAACCCTGTACATCAGCTGAATGCCCTGCCGGACTATGCCAGGGGCTATATGGATGCCCTTGTATTCGCTCAGGATATATGGTTATAATCCCATTGAAAACGCTGTCACAGAGGAGCTGGCGCGCACAGTGAAGGCCTGTTCCCCCGACTTCTTCGAATTGGCCGATCCGGTCACCAGCCCTGACCGGTACGTCACTGCCCACAGCTATATCGGTATGCAGGCTGCAGAGACGGAACGGATCAGGACCTTAAATACCTTGTCCAGCCATTTCCATGTGGACCTGTTCACAAGGAGCAGCGTTGAAAGCCTGCAAAATGTCCATGTACACGGCGGTGTGGAAAGCCTGACAGAAATGCCCAAAATATTCCACCTGAGCAGGATCAATCTGAACATGACAATAAAACCCATCCAGACAGGGCTGCCCCTGCGTATTTTTGATATTATGGGCTGCGGGGGATTCCTTATGACAAATTACCAGGCGGAATTGCCGGAATATTTCGAGATCGGGGTTGACCTGGAAGCCTATTCCAGCCTGGAGGAACTGGTGGACAAATGCGCCTATTATCTGTCCCATGAAGAAGAACGGAAGCAGATCGCCCTAAACGGCTACCAAAAGGTATGCGGGCAGCATACCTACGTCCACCGGATGAAATCCATGCTGGAAGCCCTCCTGCCGTAACGCACCGGTCTCTGCTTCGCGGGAAGACACGGGACCAAAAAGAACCAATGGCGTCCTGGGCATCTGCCGGAACGCCCCTGGCAGCTTCGCAGGAAGGACTTTCTGAACCGTTGCGCCTTTCCTTCACAGGAAAGACTTTCTGAACCGTTACACCTTCCTTCACAGGAGGGCTTCTATTTTGACATATTCCCGGGACTTGTCCCTCATGATGTGGAATCCTTCTTCCAGCCTTTCAAAAGGAAAGCTTTGGGTAATATACGCCCCGGGCTGCACCTTTTTCCGGGCCAGGCGCTGCAACACATAATGCCAGTCGTCAGATTCGTCATGTGTAAAAGAAGAATTCCAACTGCCCTTTACCATAAGCTGGTTTCTCAGGATTTTCCAATAAAGGTCACGCTCCAGCAGAATATCCGACGCGGGATTTCCCACCAGCTGGACCTTCCCCCCGGGCATCACATTGCGGACTGCCTGTGTGATCGTCTCCTGCTTTCCCACGCACTCAAAAATAACGTCGATTCCGGCTTCACCGGCTGCTTCCTGCAGCCAGCCGTCTACCGCCTCCTGTCTGCTGTCACAGTAATCCCCTGCCGGTATTCCCTGTTTTGCCACCATTTCTTTTTGGAAGTCCTTATTCCCCACTGTCAGGATCCTTTTGATGCCCATTTCCTTCAGAAACATGGTCAGCAGGATCCCAATTGTCCCCAGTCCGATCACTGCCACTGTCTCCCGACCACCCAATTCCATCTGACGGATAGCATGCACCGCCACAGCCATGGGTTCCAGCATGGCCGCTTCCTCAAAGGAGGTTTCCTCCGGCAGTGCGATCAGATTCCATACCGGCACTGCCACATACTCCGCAAAACCCCCGTTACAGCGGGATCCCAGGTAATTATAATGCCGGCACATTTCATATTGCTTTTTTTGACAGGGCACGCACTTGCCACAGGGGATCAGGGGATAGATGCCCACTCTTTTTCCCTGCCATGCCCTTCCGCTTTCTCCCCCCGCAGCTTCCACAACGCCGGAAAACTCATGCCCCGGGATCAGGGGATAGGAATAGGTTCCTGTCACATAGATCCGCGGGATATCCGAGCCGCAGATCCCCGCTGCCTTTACCCTTACCAGCACCTCGTCCTCCCGTATCCGGGGCACAGCCGTCTCTTCCAGCCTGATATCATTGATCCCATGCAATATGTAAGCCTTCATCCTCCCAGCCTCCCTGCTTCCGCTCTATCGTCTTTTACGCATCCTGCCATATCGCCTGCCCAACTCTTTGGGCGGCGTTCCCAGATGCCCCGGAGCGTGTTTGAAAATCTTTCCACATGTCACGATCCGGCCATTCTCTGGAATTTTTCCAGATCAGCCTGGGTCGTGATCTTATAATTACTTTCCTCGCCGTCGATCATCACAATATCCATTCCTGCCATCACCGCAGGTTCCGTCGAGCCGTTGATTGCCTTGATCTTCTCCGGGAAAAGTGCCCGGTTGGCCCCATAATATTTTCCATACACAAACGCCTCCGGCGCCTGCCCCGCAAAAATGCTGCTGCGCTTCAAAAGCCCGGAGATGCGCCTGCCGTCCTCACTGCAATAGACCGTATCCTTCATGGGCAGTACCGGAAGTACGCCGTCATGCCCCTGCACACCTTGCAGGCATCTGTGCAAAAGATCGGCAGACAGCAGGGGACGTGCCGCATCATGTATGAGCACAATATCTTCCGCCCCGGCGTACCCGGCGATATCCGTCAGCGCATTCCAGATGGACAACTGCCTTGTCCCTCCCGGCTCGGAAAAACCCTTCCACTTTTCCCGGTTGCCTTCCGGCAGGTGTGCTTCTATAAATCCCCGCCAACACTGCTCCGCCACTATCTGTATTGCATGAATCTCCTCGCTGCCAAAACAAGTGTCAAGGCAATACCGGATCACAGGTCTTCCGCCTGCCTCCAGATACTGTTTGGGCACATCCCCGCCTATACGGGTACCGGTTCCTCCTGCCAAAATGATCGCAATATTCATCAGAATCTCATCTCCCTGATATTATGGATCGTCTCCTCGTAGGAGGTTTCCTTTCCGAAAAGCATTGTGGTTCCCAGCACAAACCCCTTCACCCCTTTGGGGGCATAGGTCAGTATCTTGTCTGCACTGCAGGCGCCGTCCCAATAAATGGAAAAGTCCATGTCTTCCTGCATGGCCAGTAATTTATTGATCTTCTTTCCCACATAGGGCAGGTACATCTGCCCGGCATTTCCGGGATTCACGGACATGACCAGAACCTTTTTGACAATGACCAGCATTTCCATCACTGTCTCTACACTGGTCCCGGGATTGATGGCAATGCCCGGGGTGATACCTGCATTAATGATCTTCTGTAACGTGGTGGACGGATGGTACTCCGCCTCCGGGTGGATATATACCGTGTCTCCCTTTTTCAGATGGTCCAGAAACATCTGGATATTATTATTGGGATGCTCAATCATCAGATGCACATCCAATGGCAGCGTCGTCGCAGAACGGATATATGCCATGTCATTTAAGGACATGGCAAAATTAGGCACATATCGTCCATCCATAATATCAATATGGAAGGAGTCGATACCCGCCTTCTCCAGATCCTTTACTTCTTTTTCCAGATTACCATAGTTTGCACACATCATAGATGCTGTCAATTCAAATTCCATGTACTCTTTTCCTTCCCTGAATCTTTTGTGCCGCTTCCCTGACGCCACACTGTTACTGCCCACTCCGTGACCAGCAACACCTCATTCTATTGTTTTCTATTGTTTTATCGCATATAGGATATCGACATGATCCCCTGAAATATTAACCTCCCCTGCACAGCAAATAATTTCCACCTGTGCGGATACGCAAACAGACGTAGGAACGCGCAAGCGCGGGTTTGGTGAATGTGGGAGGTAGGTTGGATGCGCCGGCAGGCGCATAAGCGTGCGAAATCCGTTTATGACCCATTCGGTGTCCTGTAGGTATTCGGTTTGCCTTAAAATAAGCCATAAATACATTTTTACTATGAGGAGACAACGATGGGCAACGACTATTTCTCCATGTTACAGCGGCTAAAGGAAGAACGTGAACGCCGGAACCTGACACAGCGTCTGCTGTGCTACCAGATGAAAATACAACAGAGCCACTTCAGTAAAGTCGAAACGGGACTGCGGCGTTTTACCTATCACGAGTTGAAAGGACTGTGCGCCACCGACATAGATGTCCTGTATGTGTTTACAGGTAAAAGGCCAAAAATCGAACTGGACTTCCTGGATCCGGAAAACCTCTGCCTGGAAGAGATCATATGCTTTCTGGACATAATCTATACCCTGGCTCATGCTGCATATGCTGCGGACTGCAGCAAAACTTCCTTTGAACAGATCCGGCAGCAGCTTGCATATATCAGATACGGAAGCGGCACCGGCAAAGCCAGGGACAGCATCTTCCTCTATGTGCGGAACAGATGCGGCCACACCCAGCAGAAAATGGCGGACATGCTTGGTATAGACATCAAAAAGCTGCGTCAACTGGAAAAAGGACGCCTGATGCCGGACAGCGAGATCGTGTGGAAAATGTATGATCTTTTCCGCATATCCCCCGCCTTTATCCTGAGAGATTCCAAAGGCCTGCTGAACGAATTAAGCCATGTACTGGGACTCATGAAGGAGAATGACCGGGAAGTCGTGCTGCGCATCCTGGAAAACGGACACACATTATACAAACCTGCCATTCCTGCCGCGGAGCAGCCAGGCATTTAACCGGACAGGCACGGTTGCTGACGCATGCCTTATTCCACGGCAGTTCCCAGAGTATACGCTTCCCGTATCATCTAGCGGAACGCATATGCTTCCCGTATCACGTTGACCGCATACGGGGAGCAGGTCTGCCGAAGTTCTTCGGATTATTGCGACCCAAACTCTATTACGATCCATACTCTATTATGTTTCATACACCGGAAAATATCAAGTGAAAGATTGGCAAAACGGGGATTTCTGTGATAATATAATGTAAAAAGAAGCCTCCCAAAGCTTCACATACTGTCAGCTGTCAGAAACGTTTGGAAAAATGCCTTAACCATGGCGGAATGCGAGAAGATATGAAAATATATATTGCCTGTCCTGCGGCGGCCGTATCCGGCGGCGCGGAATTATTACATCAGTTCAGTCAGGAGCTCACGAAAAGGAACGTGGAAAATTACATGTTGTATTATGGCGCTACAAGCGGATCCCCTACACCGGAACGCTACCGGAAATACAATGTCAAGACTGCGGCACGGTATGTGGATGATGCCGATTCCGTATTTGTGCTTCCAGAAGTGGGCGTCCACGAAGCGATACGATGCCAAAAAGGCAAAGCGGCCATCTGGTGGCTCTCAGTGAACAATTATATCATGTGCTATCGGGAAAGATTTTCAACCACCTTTGATATCTTCAATATAGCCAGGAAAGAAAATACCTTTCAGTTTGTGCAGTCCCAGTATGCAAAGGAATTTCTGGAAAAATATTTCAGAATCATGGATTCAAGTTTTTTGTCGGACTATATAAACGATGAAATAATAGGACATGCCCAGATGAACCAATACACCCGGGAAAACATCTGTCTATACAATCCGGCAAAGGGTTTGACCAATGTAGAGCCCCTGATCCGAAACAGCCGGGACAGCATAGCATGGGTTCCCCTGCAGGGCTATAGCCCGGTGGAAATGGCAGATTTGATGTGCAGGGCAAAACTATATATTGATTTCGGAGGCCATCCCGGCAAGGATCGCATTCCGCGCGAAGCGGCAGTATGCGGCTGCTGCGTGATCACCAACCGCGAAGGCAGTGCCCGGAACGCCATGGATATCCCCATCCCTGGAAAATATAAACTGGAAGATACCGGCAACATCCCCCACACTCTCGATTGCATTTATGATGCCCTCGACCACTACGAGGACAGAGTCGGGGATTTTGCGGCATACCGCAACTGCATCCTGAATGAGAAGGAACAGTTTTGCCTTGAAATAGACCGGTTCCTTGAAATAATGTCATGACCCTTAAACCAGCATTATTTTTCCCGTATGCCGGATATTCAGTCTGTCTTTATTATGCATAAAATACAGGGTCAGCAGATTTTCACCCAAATATCCTATATACCGGTCCCCACGTTCTGTCCCGCGGGGAACACTCAGCTACTCCGTTCTCTCCAGGATCGGAAACAACCACTTGCAATATTCTGTCAAGACATCTTTCCGCGCAAAAATAATATTATAATTATACATATACTTTTGCCCAAAAATCCCTGGAAGCGCCGCATAATATTCCGGCTGCAGTTCCCTTACCGCCTGCAGCATAGCCTCCCAATCCCCTGCCTTGACATAACGCCCATGATGCTCCGAGATATCAGGCTCACAGACAGTCGGATAAGGAAGAACGACATCCGTCCCATGATCTCTTATGGGAAACAGATCTTCGTCTTTTATATCCAGCAGTCTCCTGTAGTGAAACAGCCCGTAATAAGAATCCGGGGCAGCATCCCTCTCCATTTCATTTTTCCAGATCCAGTAAAGAGCCGTCAATTCACAATAATTAACATTTTTAGCTGAGATATTATCCCCTAGGTGATCCGTTTTCAAGGCAACACGTTCATCCGTCAGGGCAGTTCCCACCTGAATCGGCTGAATCCATCGGGGAATTGCGTATTGGCCGGTTAATTCCCTGTCTTTGTAGAACTTCGCCATATAACCATGTATATCCTCCGATATATAGCCATGTATATTCTCCGATATACAGCCCCTGGTGAGACCGGGGAACATATCCATACTGGCATAATAATCCCCCATTAATTCTGCCTCTGTCCGGGAATCCATGCATTGGTAATTTGAAATCCGTTGTCCTGCAAATATTGCACTATTTGGGGCTGGACATCTTCCGGGACTGCGACAAAGATCGGGGTCATCCGTTCCGGAATATCCGTCAGCCTTCTCACAGGAAGACCATGCAGCAGACCTGGGTTTCCCGCAGGATCACTTACCGCAAACCCACAGACATGGTATTCCGGATATAAACGCTCTATGGCTATACAGGCGCCCAGCGCCAGACTCTTTGCACCAAAAATATATATGTTCCGCACATTTCTGTCCTCAAAACCGTCAATTACGGTTATCCCTTGGCTAAAGCCGACTGATTTCCCAATATAGCGAAAGAGTCAAGCTTTACGTCTTCTCTTTTCCGCCACAAAATTCCTGTAAACTTTATATCGGCCTGTATACTGTCTTACTTAAGGGAGAATCCATCTGCCCACCTTGACCGCCAGACAGAGGTAACCGTGTAAGGTTAATTCTGCAAGTGCATCCTCATAAGGCCAACCATGTACGGTTAACTTGCCCCGCTTTAACGCACATGCATTCATTTCAATTTCTCCTTCCTTAATAGGATGATATTGATCGAGAACTAACCGTGCACCATTAACCGAAGCGATACAGCATGGTCTCTGATGCGTCCTACTCGGTGGCGCCATATAATAAATTTTTCCATCAATCAGCTCCGCCCGTTGTCCGTCTGGCAAAGCATAAATATCTTCTATGGTATAAATATCTTCTTTCCTTGATACATCCATACCTCTTTCGCCTCCACCTTTAACATCATTATATTCCACAAAATCAGAAATACAATCTATTTCCTGCCCCGTCTCCAAGGCAGGAATGCGGGAGCACTAGATTTGAACAGAAAAACGCAGTTCTCTTGCAGACTGTTTTAAATCCTAATTCCTCTACCCTTATGAGGATGGCTCTGGACATACGCAACTGCTTCCGCGCTGATCTGCTCTATATTCATCTTGTCAAAATACTCCCTCCTCCAGATTGTATAATCGAAGCTGTCCCTCTTGATCATAGCCACAAAACGTTCTGCGTCTACAACTCCAAGTTTTTCAACCAGACAGGCAAAACCTGTATCCATAATTTCTACCGCGCTATTCATGATTCAACCGCCTCCATTCTTCTGATAAATTCTCCCGGTGTCACTACTTGTATTCTTTCTGCCTGATATTTAAGCAATCGGTCATCCGTAGTAATAAAATAGTCACTGCCTGCTAAAATAGCACAAGCTATATGGAGTGCGTCCATGCCTTTAACACCAGTTGCCATAATACCCTCTGCTATTTTCTTAGCCTCCTCATTTCTTTCTATTCCAACATAATATAATTCATTTGTGCTCATATAATCTGATATTGCCTGCCTCTTATGGGAAAACCGATTTTTACCATTCTCATACTCCAACATGTAAGATGTTACAAATTCAAGTTCACCATTTCTTATTATATCCTGAATATGCAATTTAGCTTCTGTCTCTAAATATATCCTAATCTGAGTCTGATTATCATAAGGACGGTTATAACAACAATTACCCAAATATACCTGAATTATTCACGGGATAACAAAATTACCTGCTGAAACCCGCATAGTTACTGGATTTTAATTAAATATTGCTTTTCACTTATTTAGTGAATAGAAAAAGACCGCGATCTATGGTAAAATTTAGGTGTCAAATCAAAATCAAAACCAAAGAAAGGGTCTTTCTATGGATATTTTGAACACCATAAGCTTAGAAAGCAATACTCAAATTAAAATTAATTTTGACGGAGGCGATTTATCTTCTGATGCAGGACTTCTCCTGTTCAAAGAGTTCCTGTTTAAGGTTGGAGCAGTTAAACTCGTTAATCGTATGTTCAAAACTAATGATAGGGCATCCTTTCGTATCCATAAGGACGATTCAAATTTAATGCAGGCCATTTATCAGATTATCTGCGCTTACTTTGAAGATGACTGTGCAGACGAACTAACAAACGAACCGGTTATGACCGCTGTTTTAGAGAAGGATGCTCTGGCATCCCAGCCTACCCTGTCACGCTTTTTTAACCGCATGGATGGAGATACGCTCAGCCAGTTAAACCAGATCACCCGTGAACTCCGTAAAGTCATCTATTCCATAAAGAAACCGGAATTCATGCTTTTTGATATTGATTCCACACTTCTTGATGTCTATGGGAATCAGGAAGGGGAAGGTTTCAACTACCATTATCAGGCCCACGGTTATCATCCGCTGTTATGTTATGACGAGCTGACCGGCGATCTGCTAAAAGCACAGCTCCGTGACGGTACCATGTACTGCAGCAAGGAGGCCGACCATTTTATGAAATCCCTTTTGGATGAATTTCTCTGTGATTTTCCGGATATGCCGCTTTACTTTCGTGGCGACAGTGGTTTTGCTTCGCCGGATCTCTATGAAGTTCTTGAAGATAAAAACTGCAAATATGCCATCCGGCTCAAAGAGAATGCAAAACTCCGTGAATTGGCAGAAGAGGAAAACCAGGCGCTGTACCATGCAACAAAATTCAACCAGGTAGATTATGCCGTCGAATATGGGGAATTGATGTACCAGGCTGGTTCGCGGAGCCATGGTTTTCAAAATCGAAAAGCCCTATGGCCAGATGGTCCATCTCTATACCTTTATTGTCACAACACTGGAAATGGAACCTTATCAGGTACTCCATTTCTATTGTGGAAGGGGCAAAATGGAGAATTTCATCAAAGAGGGCAAAAGCGGTTTTGACTTTGCCTGTGTAAGCAGTTCCTCAAAGCTGGTCAATGCGAACCGCCTTTTGGTTCATGCGTTAGCTTATAATCTGTTCAACTGGTTTAGGCGATTGGCCCTTGCTGCCAGTATGAGAAAACAGTGTATTGATACCATCCGTTTAAAGCTGCTGAAATAACAAAGTGAGGTATCAGGAGTGGTTGTAATGGTAACTACGGCGGATTTTATATGTGCTTATACCACCGTGAATAATTCAGGTTTATTGCTTTCTTTTATCTCTTTTTTTTCTCTATTCTGCCCTGAATTTCCTGTTATATATATATTGGCTTCTATGCTACCTTCCTTAATAGGATGACCGTTTGGAACAGAAGCGGTTCGCCTTTCCTTTCCGGCATTTCCTCATTGCTGTATCACCTCGGTTAATGGTGCATGGTTAACATGCCCGTGTACAGTTATCTTTCAGCAATATTGTACAGTCACATTACCCGCAGACGGTTAGCCCTTTGACAATATCATGGGACCTATTTAACCGTTTGCGATTTGGAATGGTCAATCAATTTTTATAAAATGAACTGGATTATGTGCTGAAACTCTTAGCGAATGATGGCAGGGACATAATGCTTCAGATCCTGGAAAGCAGTTCCCCGTTACTGTATTTGCGAAGGTGAACAAGGTAGTACTGGAAATCGGAGATGTATTGGCAAAGGCATCCCTTCGGTGATGTGGCTCCTGAAATTCAGCGGTACCGTTTACTTTTTAAACCCTTCATAGTATACGATGGGCAAGATGGGGGATATCTGCATGCATACATTATACTCCACTTTGGTCTTAGTACCTTGCATTTTACTTTTTTAACCTTATGTATCAAAAAAGCCATTCACAGCCTTCAATATATTCTCCTCAAATACACGCATCGAAAAGGAACGCTCATATTCTTTCCGGGCAAGTT
>CAOKWI010000081.1 GCA_948473115.1 uncultured Lachnospiraceae bacterium
TATCCATGCCTTCATTATATCTTATCTATCTTTTTTTGAAAATTGATTTCCGTGGCGTTTACCATACCAAAACGCTGCCATCCAGTAATAGTTTAGTCCCCTGTCTGAACTGTTACACCCTCTAATCCAGTCCATGAGTCCCAATGCCATGAAGCACGGTAAGCGCAGTCTTGCCTGTGGAAATCTCTACGAATTTCCAGCAAATAACCACTTCCTCCAGGAGAATAATGGCTGCCGCTGCATCATTCCTGTCCACCCGAAATAGTCCGGTGGGGATCATGCTACCGGAATAAGCGATGAACCTTTCTCGATCCATCGCCCTAAAATCGTAACAGTTCAGACAGGTCACTGAACTGTTACCTGAAATCTATATTTGTCTACAGCCCCGTCATGGAAATCCTTGTCCTGATTTATGGGGAATACGCCTGCTAATCCGCCTCCTTACAGATCAGGCTGATATTCTGGACATCGAGATCAAGATGCCCCGATACAAAGGTCTTTATTTCATCCTGTTCCTCTGCACCCAACGTTTCATCCCTGCCTTCAATCAGAAGGTGCACATGCTTAATCCCATTATCATCCTCATACAGAAGCGCTACTGCGTCGCCAATGTTTTCCCTGTCATAATCCAGCAGCATCTGCTTTATTTCTATTTCTGCCCTGCGAAGCTGCATCCGTGCGGATTCAGCCTCCGAAATCTCTCCCATGGTCTGACGCTCCTGCGGCATGGTCGTCAGAAAGCCGATTCCGATTATGACACAGACAAGCAGCGAAACGGCTGCCACCCAAAATCCCGGTTTCCTATAATTCAGTATGGATTTCACTCTCTTCTTTACCCCCACTTCTCCAAAACTCAACAGATAAGCAATTGAAACCTTTTTCCTGGAACTGTATGACAATAATGCTTCTGCATATGCCTTTCTTTCCGTCATGCCCAGGTTCCTGACCACCCTTTCATCACAGGCAAGCTCCAGATCCCTGCAGAGCAATAGAAACGCTGCCCAGCTCAGGGGATGGAACCAATAGACCGAAAGAAGCAGGAAGGCCGCCGCTTTCCATATATGGTCACCGCGCTGTAAATGAGTCTTCTCATGGGCAACCACATATCCCAGATCTGACCTGTCCCGGCCGGAGGGCAAATAGATCCGCGGCCGGAAAAAGCCAAAGACAAACGGAGAACCCACGTGGTCACAGAGATAGACTTTTTCCCGGAGCAGGACAGCTTCCCTCAGCTTCCTTCGCAGCCGCAGATCCATGATCCCCCCATAAAGTAGCAATACAGATGTCCCGCATAGCCAGACCACGCCCAATTTCGACATCAGAATATTTCCGTAATCATATGGCACGGTTGTCCCCTCATGGTAAGTATCCCCAAGATACTCATTCACCACCGCATCCACCGATTCCACACCTGTTTTGATTTCCAAGGTACGCTGTGAGGCCGACAGGATACCCTCCGGTATCACCTCATTCGATGGGACAGCACTGAACGGGCTTTCCACCGAAAACGGACAGATCAGCCGGACTGCCACAAGTCCCCATAACAGACAGATGATCCACCTCGGCACTTTCCGCAGTGTCAGGCTCAAAAGGATCACCACCGCCATCAGCCAGCCCGCAGCAAGGCTCATGTTGAGTATCTTCAAAAAAATCTCACCCATCGACCCTATCCCCCGCATCCTCAATCATTTTCCTGATCTCGGCAACCTCCTCCGGTGTCAGGGAGTTATACTTCGTGAAAGCGGCAATGAAGGCAGGCAGCGAGCCGTTGAACGCTTCATCCACATACTTCTTGCTCTGTCCGGCATAAAAGTCCTGCCTCGAAACCACCGCATGTACCATGCCGTTATCATTCCGGAACAGCCCCTTGTCACACAGCCTGCGCAGTACCGTGTGGGTGGTGGTGCGTTTCCAGTTAAATTCCACGGCTGACAGCTTCACAAGTTCCGAGGAAGTAACCGGTTCCTTTTCCCAGATCAGATCCGCAAACCTTGCCTCGATGACACCTAATTGTATTTCCTGCATGATTCTCACCTCCCAGCATAAAGACTACATAGTGTAGCCTTATGTGTAGATTACACCATGTAGTCTCTCGTGTCAAGTACTGATTCCATAATTTCCCTACGGCCCGGCAACAGTCCAGACCCCTCTCCCGCGAAGTCAAACTTGCATTTATTTCTATGCAGTTTTACGAGACTTGCGAGTTTTCACATTTCTGACAAGGCAGGCTCATCCTCAATGTCTGTTTAGCCTTACATTTCATCCAGATACGTTGTATAAGGCTTCCCTCCGCATTCAGATTCCCGCAATAGCAGCGCCACATCCGCATATGCCGCCGGATAGGGATATGCAGGCATCAGATGATAATCCGGAAAATAAACCCTGTACTTTGCTTTCGCCGCATAAATACACGCAAGCTTTTTATGATATGCGGAAGCCCTGTAGCTGAATGAAAATATTGGCGCACTTTATAAGAAACTTATTATAGGGTATTTTTCTTGCTATTGGCCTTATTTCAGGATCAATCCTGCTTCTGTATTTCATTGACATACTCCTTTATATCTCCAGCGAACTGGTTACCGCAGCGGGACAGTTCACCCAGGACACGGTCAATCCCGGCTTCGGTCTGATGCCAGTTATCTTTTGTGATGTTGTAGCAACATACGGGACAGACCCTGATCTCTGTGTCAGGAAACGCCATCTGGTACAGCATAAGGCATCTCCGGGCATGGAATGCCTTGCAGACAATCATTGCACTTCTTATCTCAAGCCCTCTCTCATCAACGATTTTTCGTGAAAAGAACGCATTGTCGCGGGTATGGCCTGACCGGTCCTCACCGACAATCGCCGAAGCAGGCACGCCGTTTTTCAAAAGTACGTCCGTAAAAAACTCACAGTCAGATTGATAATCACAGTCATAGATTTCCGCCTTTGAACTTACCCCCGGCCACCTGTCACGCTTTACGCTGATACCTCCGGACGGAATGATCCATTCCGCATAGCCCTCCCGGTACAGTCCGGCAGCGTACTCAGGCGGTTCGGGGTGCGATCCCCCGGGCAGGAAAACAGCATCGACCTTTCTGGGATCATCCGAGACAAATATAAAGTTTGATATATCCATTATAATGCGGTTTAACATGATTCAACTCCTTTTCCATACCATTTTGCAGCTATTCCAGAATCTGCATAGTGTGCTGACATGTTCATTTTTGAACTAATGACGAAGGATAAATTTCCACTCTGCAAGGCGGCGGAGGGAGGCGATGCGGTGGCATCGTTGACCGACAACAACGCAGCAGATGGAAATTTGGGCAAGTCATTAGTCAAATTATGAACGTGTCAGTGCACTAGTCACTTTCCGTTCCCACATGCTCAGAATGTTTGGACGCTCACTTCTTTAAAAAGTCGCTGAATTCCTTCAATTCTTTTTTCTTGCCATCCGAAAGGCTGTTGAACTCCAAATCCTCAACAGCGCCTTCCAGCGCGTATAGATGAACCAGGCAAATCTGGGGATATACCTCTTTTAATTTGAGGAATACCTGTTTTGAGCCAAGCTCCCTCAGCCTGTCAGGGGAATCAATTCCCACGGATTTCAATTTTTTGTCCATTTCCTTACCGATATTCCTCATGGAAGTCAGATCCTGCATGCCTATCTCCTTTTGCTGTGCAAAAAATTCGCTGTTTCTTTCAAGAATGACCAATTTTGCAACTATATAATGCCCTTTATAAATATGACGCAAAATATTCTCAAATATGTTAAAGTGTTCCCTCGTACACCATGGAACGCATTTTACAGCTTCCGTCAAGCTTCTGAAACTCCCCGTATCCTACAAAGTGCAGCCCACACTTTTTCATGACGTTCCCTGAAGCCGCATTCGGTTCCGCATGGCTTGCGATAAACTTTTTTGCGCCAAAGATCCTGCGGGCATAATCCATCATTGCCTTCACCGCCTCCGTGGCATATCCCATCCCCCAGCAGTCATGCCGTAAATTATAGCCGAATCCCCAGCTGCCGTCCTTCCTGTCCGGTCTGATATTACCGCTGCCGATCAGCTTCCCGTCCGAAATGCGCTGGAAGCCGAAGTGGTATTTATTGGTATCCTGACTGGCGAAAGCCAGCCATTCCCGCACCTGTCCGATCTCCGTGTAGGTGGTATAAACCATATACCGGGCCACCCGCTCGTCGCTGACCCATTCAAACATATCCTCCGCATCCGCAACGGTAAGCGGACGCAGCAGTAAACGCTCCGTCTCTATCCTGATATTGTGCATATGCCCTCCCATTCCGCCGCGCTGGCAGCACGGCTGTTTGTGCATATATAGGAAAAAAAGCCCATACTTCTCCTTTTCCAGCACCCTCAACGCCACCCTGTCCGCGATTCCCTAAACCTGCGCCCCACTGTCAATCATTGGTTAATCCGTCCCAATACTCAATCAATTTTTCATCAATTGGCGCTATTCTCTCTTTGCCCCTGATATCACTATAAAATGCTAATTTCCCTATTTCTTCCCGGTCTATCCTGCTTTTTTCGATGCTATCCATACATTCCGCAGGCAGGCAGATTCCATACAGCCCTCCATATTCGTAATGCCAGTCAGGGTTAAAATACCCCAGCGCCATGTGGAGGGACATCAGTCCAATGTATGAAAAATCTGCCTTTTCCAGTCCCAGTTCTTCTCTGCACTCACGTTTGATACACTCTGCCAGGGTCTCGCCGTTCTCCCTGCAGCCGCCAAAGATTTCCCAATCCTGCCTGTACCTGTTCCAGCCAAGCAAGTAATCCATACCGACTTTCACCACCGCAAGACAGTGGGTGACCGGTTGAAATGCCTCGTCTGCTTTTTCCTCTTCAACATCGATTATTTCCAGCAGTTCATTTCCCTTATCGTCTTTTACGATCAACGTAATACCTCCTCAATGTTTTCATAGATCCTCCTTACATACCGCACGGTTTCACATGCACGGCGCATTCTTTCCCGCAGTTCCCTGATCATCAGTGTCTTGTCAACATAATAACTCCCGGTCTCAATCGTTTCCGCAAAATCACTGACCCCGATCGCTAACGTTTTGTATCCCATCCTCACACTTCTCCTTTTTCCAACACCTTCACCGCCACCCTACAACGCTTCTTATAGCAGGCAACGCCAAATCTTACAATCCTCTCCATCCCGTCGTCCGCCAGACGGGCATCGTACTTTTTCCCTTCGATCTGACGCAGCGCCTCCCCACACACCTTATCCAGCGCGCCTCCCTCCGCATACTTCACCTCAATGACCACCCCGGTCCGCGATTCCGGTACTTCCAGAAGGATGTCACAGTATCCCTCGCCGGATTCTTCATTGGACTTTATTACCCAGTTTTCCTTGTACCGCAGCAATCCAAGAAGAATACCCTGGTAAAAGTTTTCCTTTCTTTCCTTTCGGGAAAAGGTATCCCGGATACTGATCATATGCCACAGGTAATCATTGAATCCCTCCTCCATGGTCTTTCCGTCAGCCGCAGGAAAGGCTTCACAGAAAGCGTCAATCTTGGACGTATCCTGTACGGCCGTCTCGCCGAACCACTCCATGATCTGTGTCACAAACAATTCCCGCACTTCAAGATTGGGGATCACAAGCTCATATCTGCCATCCTCCAGCCGCCCCTGCTGTGTCAGGTAACCGGTTGTAAAAAGGACACTCCACAGATTGTCAATGGTGACATCCAGTTCATTGTAGGTCAGTTCCTGCCGGATTGACTTTGCTACCGCCTCCCCCGCAAGCAAATGCTCCAGTTCTTCCTTGGTCTGTCTGGTCGCCTTGTCAATAAAACGACGTACAATACTGTTGCCGCTGGTATTTGACCAGTAGTTTTCCGGACGCGCCTCCCTGTCCGCCAGAAGCGCGTAACAATATTTGACCACATCCCAGGGA
This sequence comes from uncultured Lachnospiraceae bacterium, assembly GCA_948473115.1. Taxonomy (GTDB): domain Bacteria; phylum Bacillota; class Clostridia; order Lachnospirales; family Lachnospiraceae; genus Acetatifactor. Next base: position 5,914 of record CAOKWI010000081.1, read on the forward strand.
CAGTACACAGAGGTGCCGCCGAACCGATAGCCGTCGTACCATGCCTTTACGGTATCATAACAGTCCTCCAATCCATAATAGGAAAGCATCTGTCTGACTTCCCCATCGCTAAACCCAAAGGAATCATCAAAATATTTATCCGATACGGACAACACATTAAAATTGTTCAACCCGGTAAAAATGCTCTCTTTTGCAATTCGAAGACAGCCGGTAAGTACCGCGAAATACAGGTTCTCATTACTTTTCAGCGCCCTGCTGAACAGATTCCGGATAAGGGACACCATGGCATCATAGTAATCGGCCTGAAATGCCTTGTCCAAGGGAACGTCATATTCATCAACCAGAAGGATGACCTTACGGTCATAATGCCTGGACAGCAGGAATGACAATGTCTGCAGACTTGTTGTCAGCACCTCTGCGGACATGGTAAAGCTCCCTTTTTCATCCACATTTACCAGCGCACGGTACATATTTTTCTGCATTTCCGTTAGCTTATCACTTTCCGCCAGGAAAGGGAAACGCATGGCCTCCATTCCGATGATATAGCGCAGGGAGACAAACGCCGCCGCAAAGGATCTGCCGTCCACATCCTTCAGGCTCACAGACAGCACCGGGAACTGCCCCATATAACGGTCGCATAATTCCTGTTCCCTAAGGATCTCCAGCCCGTCAAAAAGCTGTTTCTCACAACCGATTTCAAAAAATGTCTTCAACATGCTCATATTCAGGGATTTGCCGAAACGCCTGGGACGGGTAAACAAATTGACCTTTCCCCAGTTATGGAGCAGATCTCTGATCAGACACGTTTTGTCAATATAATAAAAATCCATTTCCCGGATATCCTTAAAGCTTTCCATACCTACAGGCAGTCTTTTTTTCATTACTGATAACCATACCTTTCCGTAACCTGCAAATTTGAACTGTTCCACGTCTGTTAATATGCATCCTATCACAAAATCATGGATCAGACAAGCGGGAGATTCCCTTTCACACCCAGACCGTCGCGAAGCGGTTGCTTTTTGCGCGACAGACGTTTACCCAAAATACATTGAACAAAGATACACGCCCATGCTATAATCAGAATGACAAATCATTCTTTAAAAGGCAAGGAGAGAACCATGATAGAAATAAACACATTCAAAACCCTTGTGGACGAACAGGAGGAACGCCTTCCCCTGTTGACCCTGGATGAGTTTTTCGAGGGAAATACGGTGGAAGATTCCATCGCCCCAAACGAATGAGGCTTCGGCCGTCCGTCACTGGCCGAAATCACCCGCATTCTGACTGCCCTGGGAAAATGAAAGGAATTACCATGGACAAACTGAAACCGAAAAGGAAAACAAGATTCCTTATCATTGTTGTAATCATATCCTGCGCTTTCCTGGTGACTGCCGGCATTCTGTGCTACGGGAAATACCAGATGGGCAAAATCCCGGAACTGACTTTTGAGGAAGCCCTTGCCTATACCACAAAGGATAACCCGGACGCCTGCATCACCGTGGGTACGGCGCGGGACGGACAGATTTCCTGTAAGGTGTATGGGGAAAACGGAAAAGAACTCCCGATGGAATTGCATACATACGAAATCGGCTCCCTCACCAAGACCTTTACGGCTGCCCTGATAAACAAAGCAGTATCCGAAGGAAAAATCAAGATGGATGACACCATAGACCTGTACCTGACGCTCCCGGACAGTAATGAATATCCCACCATTAAAGAATTATTGACACACACTTCGGGATACAAAGGATACTATTTTGAGAGCCCCATGGTATCCAATTTCCTCCATGGAAGAAATGATTTCTACGGTATCACGGGGAAAATGGTACTTGATCAGGCGGGCAGCCTGGACATGGACAGGACAGACTACGGTTTTACCTACTCCAACTACGGCTATGCGGTTTTGGGCCTTGTGCTGGAGGCGGTATATGACACCGACTATGCCACACTGGCAAATGATTTTATACAGAACGAACTGGGACTGGAAAACACCCGTATTTCCGATGAAGACGGCGACCTGGGCAATTACTGGGACTGGGCGGCAGGGGACGCCTACCTTTCTGCAGGCGCCCTCACATCGGACATATCCGATATGCTCTCCTACGCCCGGATGCAGCTGGCGGACAATCCGTATTTTAACGACTGCCACCAGAGCCTGGAAACCATAGACGCCTCCACGGAAGCTTATCAGGCCATGGGCATCCGCATGGACGAGATCGGGATGGCCTGGATCATCGACAGGGAAAACGGGATCATCTGGCACAACGGGGGCACCGGGGATTACAACTGCTACCTGGGCTTCCACCCCGAGACCCGGACGGCGGTTGTGGTGCTCTCCAACCTTGCGCCACATGAGCGGATCCCCGCCACCGTGCTGGGCGTAAAACTGTTGACGGAACTGGCTCAATGATTCCGGCTCTCTGCCTCATCATTTCAACATTATCTCAAAACGAAAGGGAAGCGCTGCTGAAAACGCTTCCCTGATCCATCTTTCCGTCCGGAATTATCGCTATTATTTCACCACAATATTTACAATCTTACCCTTGACATAGATTTCCTTTACCACTGTCTTGCCGTCTATGGCCGCTTTGACCGTCTCGATCTCCTTTGCCTTGGCGATGGCGGAATCATTTTCCTCGTCCACGGCCAGCTCCACCTTGCCCCTGACCTTGCCGTTTACCTGGACGCCAATGACCACGGTATCCTCCTTCACAGCCTCCTCGTCGTACACCGGCCATGTCTCAAAGGCGATGGTATCCTGATGGCCCATGATCTGCCAGAGTTCCTCACCTGCGTGAGGGCAGATACAGGAGAACATCTTGACGAAACCTTCCGCATATTCCACAGGGCATTTCCCGGCCTTGTACGCCGCGTTCATAAAGATCATCAGCTGGCTGATGGCAGTGTTAAAGCCAAGCTGCTCAAAGTCACCGGTGACCTTTTTGACGGTCTGATGGTAAACCTTTTTCAGCGTGTCGTCCTGGTCTCTGGTAAGGTTATCCGCGTTGGTAAAGTACGCCCATACACGGTTGATAAACCTCCTTGCTCCCTCTACGCCCTGCTGGCTCCAGGGCTTTGACACCTCCAGGGGACCCATGAACATTTCGTAGAGACGCAGGGTATCGGCGCCGAAATCCCGGACGATGTCACTGGGGTTCACCACATACTCGGGATATCTCTTCCCCATCTTAATACCGTTTGCCCCAAGGATCATGCCCTGGTGCACCAGCTTTTGGAAGGGTTCCTTCACAGGGGACAAGCCCTTGTCATAGAGATAACGGTTCCAGATCCTGGAGTACATCAGGTGTCCCACGGCATGCTCCGGCCCGCCGATATACAGATCAACCGGCAGCCAATGCTTCAGAAGTTCCTGGTTTGCAAATTCCTCCTGGTTGTCGGGATCGATATAGCGCATATAATACCAGCTGGAGCCGGCGCTTCCGGGCATGGTGGATGTCTCCCTGACACCTTTCACACCGTTTTTGTCATATGCCTTCCATTCCCCGGCATTTTCCAGAGGCGCCTTGCCGTTCTTGCCCTTATAGTCCTCCAGTTCCGGCAGGATCAGGGGCAGCTCCTCGTCGGGCAGCACATAGATCTCGCCGTTTTCCCTGTGAACCACAGGGACAGGCTCACCCCAGTAGCGCTGCCTTGCAAAGATCCACTCCCGGAAATGATAGTTCACAGTCTTACGCGCAACGCCCTGCTTCACCAGCTTGTGGGTGATGGCTTCCTTGGCTTCCTCCACGGTCAGTCCATTAAATTCTTCGGAATTCATCAGCTTACAGCCCTTGCCAAGGTACTCTCCCTTTTCAAAAGCCTTCTCGCTCACATCCCCGCCCCCGATGACCTGGATCATGGGAATGTTATGGACAACGGCATACTCAAAGTCACGCTGGTCATGGGAAGGAACCGCCATTACCGCACCTGTCCCGTAATTGGCAAGCACGAAATCGCCGATGTAGAGGGGGACTTCCTTTCCGTTCACCGGATTCACCGCGTAAAGCCCCTGCAGCACACAGCCGGACTTGGTCTTATTCAGTTCCGTTCTGTCCATATCGTTTTTCTTCAGGGTTTCGTCAATATAGGCCTGCACCTCTTCTTTATTTTCCACCCGGGGCATGATGTCCTTCACAATCTGCCCGTCCGGCGCCAGCACCATGAAGGTAATACCGTAAATGGTCTCGATACAGGTGGTATAGATGGAAAAGCTTCCGCCACCCACGATCTGGAAATCCACCTCCACGCCTTCCGACCTGCCGATCCAGTGTCTCTGGATATCCTTGGTGGACTCGGGCCAGTCGATCTCCTCCAGTCCCTCCAGGAGCTTTTCCGCAAAGGCCGGCTGGTTGATGACCCACTGCTTCATATTCTTGCGTACCACGGGATAGCCTCCCCGCTCGGATTTGCCGTCGATGACCTCGTCATTGGACAGCACTGTTCCCAGCTCTTCGCACCAGTTTACAGGCATATCGATATACTTGGCGTAGCCGTCCAGATAGAGCTGCTTAAAGATCCACTGGGTCCACTTGTAGAAGGACGGATCACTGGTGGCAATCATTTTCGACCAGTCATAGTCAAAGCCGAGCTCCTTCAGCTGGTTGGAAAAGGTCTCAATATTTTCCTGCGTGAAACCGTTGGGATGATTACCCGTGCTCACCGCATACTGCTCAGCGGGCAGCCCGAAGGAATCATAGCCCATGGGATGCAGCACGTTGTAGCCCTGCATACGCTTCATCCGGGACATAATGTCTGTGGCGGTATAACCTTCCGGATGCCCCGCGTGCAGCCCTACCCCCGAAGGGTAAGGGAACATGTCCAACGCATAGTATTTGGGCTTGCTGAAATCCCACACATCCGTCTTAAAGGTCTCATGCTCGGCCCAATAGGTCTGCCATTTCTTTTCAATCTCTCTGGGATTGTACACTTTTTCCATCATTTCCTCATTTCTGCGCTGTTTTTGTCTGGCGAATACGCTCCGATACCTGCAGGCTTTTGAAACAGCGCGGACACAAGCCTGTGAGCGAAAGTCATAAGGGAATGATATCACCGGGCAAAAGAAAATCCTTCCGCCTCAAATAGTTCATAAAGAGACGAAAGGACATCAAATCCTCCGCGGTACCACTCTCATTCAGGAATACTCCTGCACTCAGATTCTGTAACGGGAATAACCGCCGGAGGCTATATGCTGCCGCTTTTACCCCCGGAGCTCAAGGACGAGTTCAAAGCTTCCCAGACCGCCTCACACCAGCCGGCGGCTCTCTGTAACGGGGTACACTCCTACTGCTTCCTGTCACTGCCTTTACCATATCTAAAGGTATTGTATCGTCTGTCCGCAGAATTGTCAAATAAAAATTTAAGTTACATGCCATGTGGTAACAGCCTTGAACAGATCCCCGTCCACCTCCAGGGAAAGTTCCCCGCCCTGTAACTCCATAAACCCTTTCGCAATGGCAAGACCCAATCCTGACCCTTCCGTATTCCTTGACGCATCGCCCCTGACGAAGCGTTCCGTCAGTTCCGAAGTATCCACTGTGATTTCCTGGGCGGAGATGTTTTTCATGGTGATGATCACCGTATCGTCAATGCGGAACCCATTGATATAAACCCTCGTACCGGGCAATGCATACTTTGCGACATTGCCCAACAGGTTCTCATAAATCCGGTAAGTCTTCTGGCTGTCCAAAGGCAGGATAACCTTCTCGTCAGTGAGGTTCATCCGGACATCCAGACCGGAAGCCTCCAGTTTATCCGACATTTCAAAGGTGACCTGTTTTACCAGATTCATAATATCCACATCCATAATATTTAACGTAACCGTTTGGGAATTGGCTTTGCTGACCTCAAACAGATCCTCGATCAGGACCTTGAGGCGCAGGGATTTCCGCTCCAGGGTATCCAGATACTCCCTTCGCTGTTTCTCGGTAATGTTCTCCTCCTTCAACAGGTTAATATAGGTGATGATTGCCGTCAGCGGGGTCTTCAGGTCGTGGGACACATTGGTGATCAGTTCTGCTTTCATGCGCTGGCTCTTGGTCTCCTCCTCCACCGCGCTCTTAAACCCGTTCTGGATGCGGAGGATCTGAGGCTTGAAGGGTTCGAATACTCCCAGGTCTTCCGTAATCTTCACATTTAGGTTGCCCTCCGCGATCTCATTGGTGGCATGAAGCAGCTGCCCGTACTTCTTCTGCAGCTTGCTGATGTAATTCCGCAGAATGACATACAGGACCAGGGAATAGACCAATGTAAGGGGAAACCCCGTCACCCAGAAACAGCTGATCACAAACAGGATCAGGGCGTTAAGCAGCACGATCTTCCATATGATCTTATTGGCGTCCCTGGTCACATCAAAGTGGCAGACCTCGTCATAAAAAGCCAGCGCTTTTCCCTTGACAAAGGGGAATATCCTGTAAAAAATACATCTCTGCTTTATATATTCCTTTATGCCAAGATCCCGCACTGCCCTGGCACAGATACCCAGATACCAGCCGCAGAAAAAGAATGCGGTCAGGCAGACAATATTGATCAGGGCCTTTGTTATATATGCAAGTTCAAAAACCATATAATGATCCAGCAGTTCTCCCATACTGCCGCTTGCCGTATAGACGGCCAGTTTAAAGACCAGTGATCCCAGTCCCCCAAAAACCACAGTGCCGATGGCCAGCAGCGGCTCCAGCGGCAGTCTGCACATTTTCACTTCCCGCCAGGGTTTTGCCTCCCCCAGCACTGGCAGAAACAGCCCACATGCCAATGCCGCAGTAAGAAACATAATCAGGAACACCCCCATATGTGCATCCCTGTATACCCATTCCGAATTCCTGCCGTCAACAAAGACATGATACGAAGCCGGCCCACTGCCATACACCTTGTATCCCAGCTGGCCTGATATCACATCTCTCTTCAGGATCCGGAATGTCACTGTACAGTTTACCGGGCCGCGCAGTGTGCCGTATCGGGAAAAAATCTCCGAACTGCTGATTTCCGAGCCGGACGCATTGTCCAGGAAATGATTCAGTGTCATGGACCGGACAGCCTCGTTGGCATACTTTCTGATCCGGGCTGTATCACGTCCCGCCACCTCATCAGCCACCGCCACACTTCCGTATTCATTAAAGGTAAACCCAACCTGGAAAAACTGGTTCGACAGGTCTATGTTCAGATCCTCCTCGGACATATTGGTCAGATAAAATCCTGACTCATTATCACGGATCACATAACCGAAAGTACCGTTCAGCGCGCTGAAATTGTTTTCCAGTCCCCTGAAAAACTCTTCCATCCCCCATATTCCCTGTCTCAGGGTATAGTAATCGGACACTTCTCCATCGGACGTATTTATGATGGATTCATACCTTTCGGTAAACCCATCAACGGTTTCATCCCACGCGTCCGCCTCCAGGATCCACTCGTACCCTTCTTTGAGCTGGACATAAAGTTCTTTATAGTTGTTCTGCTCACCAGTCTGGGCATTATACAGATCCCGGTACAGCAAAAAACAGTTCTGGTACAGCCATGCTATGTTGTTATATTCCTCCAGGGAACTGCTTGCGGTTTCCTCCGCCCTGTCGCGGAAAAAGCCATACATGCAGAACAGGACCAGGGCAAGGGCTGCGCTGACCAGAAGCCCCCAGTAGATCCACGCGCCGTTTTTCCTGCGGCGGGCAGCCTTTCCCACGGTTTCTTCCGCTTCCGTCCTTCCGGTGTTTTCGGCTTTCCCGGTGCCTTCAGCGTTTCCAACGCCTTCCGCCTTCCCAATGTTTTCAGCTTTCCGGATGCCTTCCGCCTTCCCAATGTTTTCAGCCTTCCAGGTGCTTTCAGCGTTTCCTTCCGCCTGTGTCATCTCAACCGCTTTTTCTTCCGTCTGTGTGACAACTGCCGGTGCCTTCTTTTTCCTCATCATGAAACCATACCTTTCACAAAAAGCATCACTGCTTATCAATCTTATATCCCACGCCCCATACCACCTTCAGATATTTGGGATTCTTGGGATCTATCTCAATCTTTTCCCTGATATTCCTCACGTGTACCATGATGGTATCCGTGTTCACTGCCTTTTCATTCCAGATACGCTCATAAATCTCTTCCGCCGAGAACACCCTGCCCGGATTCTTGATCAGCAGCTGCACGATCTTAAATTCCATGGGCGTCAGCCTTACAGGCTCGCCGTCCACGGATACCTCCACTGTATCCTCATTCAGTTCCAGGCCCCCGATGGTATAAATGTGCTCTTTATCCTTATCGTCATTCACCGCGCTGAGATACTTGGAGTATCTGCGCAGATGGGAATTGACCCTGGCCAGCAGCTCCAGGGGCGTGAAGGGCTTTGTCACATAGTCGTCCGCCCCCATGTTCAGCCCCATGATCTTATCCACTTCCTCCGACTTTGCCGACAACATGATCACAGGAAATTCATAATTCATGGAGCGCAGCTTCATCAGCATGGTCACGCCATCCATCACAGGCATCATGATATCCACAATGGCAAGATGCAGTTCCTGCTGTTCGATCACTTTCAGTCCCTCAGCGCCGTTTGCGGCCTGAAAGACCTCGTAGCCCTGGTTGCGCAGATAGATCTCCACGCCGTCCCTGATTTCCTTGTCATCCTCTACAATTAAAATACGGTATTTATCCATGTCTCCCCTTTTCCTTCTGTCAGATTGATAACACTATTATAATAGTGAACAGCCTGCAAAGCAACCGTATCTTCCCTGTAAGCGAGAGCCGACTGGCCGGCATAGGACGCCATACGCTCCCTGATGGATGTGTTTTTCAGCAGAGAATCCAGTTCCCCCGCGAACTGCTCCCTGCTTTCTTCCGTTAAAATACCATTAAAACCGCTCTTCACCAAATCCTTTACCCCGGAAGCCTCCACTGCCACCACCGGAGTTTTCCCCGCAAAGGCCTCCAGGATAACGATTCCCTGCGTTTCCGTCTTGGATGCAAAGAGAAAGGCATCTGCCGCCGCAAAATATGGCGCGATCTCCTGATTGGGAATTTTCCCTGTAAAACAGAGTTCCTCCGCCAGCCCCAGTTCTGCCGCCGTTTGTTCATAGGCTTCCCTGTCCGGTCCATCCCCGATCATCAGCATACGGAAAGGTTTTCTCCAACGCTGCTTAAACAGTGCAAGGCTCTGTAATAAAAACTCCACATTTTTCTCCTGGGCCATTCTGGATACGGTGATCAGCAGCGGCATATCCTGTGCCTGATATTGTTCCCTGAGTTTTGTGACAGCGTCCTCCTCCACCCGGAAATTTTCCTCCTCGATCCCTGTGGGAAGAATACCTATCCTGTCAGGGCACACTTTACACTTTTCCACCAGATAATCCTTCATTCCCTGCGTGGGGGCGAAAATGAAATGACAATGCTTCATAAAAGCGCGGAGGTACAAAGGCGTCAGTCTTTCAATCAGCTTTAAACCCGTATAGCATTCCACATACTGCTCGTACCTGGTGTGGTAAGTGAATGCAAGGGGCACATTGTACTTTCTTGACAGATACACCGCCGTCCTGCCGATCAACATGGGATGATGCACATGGATGATATCAAAGTCATGCTTTTGAAACTCCTCCTCAATCCGCCTGTCGAAGGGATTGGGCAGCACGATGCCGCCGATAAATTTTCTCATACAGGTGGCATAGCGAAATACATTTTCCTCCTCTACCTGTTCCTCATAAGTAGGTGCAAACACCGTCACCTGATGTCCCAGCACCTCCAGACCCTTCTTGAGCCTCTCAATGGAAATGGGCACACCTCCCATGAACGGTTTATAATTGTTTGTCATAAGTGCTATTTTCATTTTACAGTACCCTCCTGTCATTTACCGCCTTATATTCCCCTTGCACCGTAGAAGTTCTTCACGAAGCGATCCTTGCCGCGAGTGAAAATTGCCAAAGGCAATTAAAACTTCTTCTCATACTTTGCCAAGCAGTTCAAACACCTGGTCCCCCATTACATACCCGGCTCCCACAAACACCAGGTTCCAGAGGAAGATGCCGCAGGTAGAGGCCGTCACGTACTTCACCAGATTCATCCGGATCACCCCCGCCGGAATGGAGACGATGGTGCGGATCATGGGAATCAGCTTCCCCAGGAAAACGCCCATACTGCCCTTTGACCGGATCCAGTCCAGGTTCTTCTCCAGGGACTCCTTCTGCTTGGGAAAGCGCTTCGTGTAGGCACGCAGGAATACCTCGCCGCCCTTCCAGCCCAGCGCATATAACAGCAGGCTTCCCACAAGCCCCGCCGCCACAGTGATCACCATGACCCAGAAGAAGCTGATATTTCCCCTGGCCGCCATGATGCCAGACAGGGGCATGATGATTCCCGCCGGGAACCCGGGCAGATTCATATATTCCAGAAGCACAATCACGAAGATCGCTATTGCTCCGTACTTTGTAAAATAAAGGGTTAATGTAGAAATATCCATGCTGTTCTCCTCCTCATCTTACAGGAACGTTTTCAAAGTGCTTTTCACCGCCTTTGAAAACGCTCCCCTGATCGTTATGGATCAAGCATAGACTCCAAAAATAAAAGCCTGCGTCAGAAAAAACAAAAGAAATTCTAAAGAAAAGATATAAATTTTTTAAGCAGGGCACCCGTTCAGCTCTGTATCTGCTTCATGCTGTAGAAGATGCCCTTATGTGCCATCAGCTCGTCGTATGTACCGTACTCCACACACTGTCCCCCCTGGATGACGGCAATCCGGTCCGCGTTCCTTATGGTGGAAAGCCTGTGGGCCACAATAAAGGTAGTCCTGTTTCTGGTCAGGTTATCCACCGCCTCCTGGATCAGCCTCTCGGAAATGCTGTCCAGCGCCGAAGTGGCCTCGTCCAGCAGAATAATACCGGGTTCCCGTATCAATGCCCTCGCAATGGAGATCCGCTGTCTCTGCCCGCCGGAAAGCTTTCCGCCGTGCTCACCCACCATGGTATCCAGCCCCCTTGGCAGGGAATCCACCAGTTCCCTCAGATTCGCCGCATCAATGACCCGGTCCAGCTTCTCCTGTGTCACATCCTCACAGCCGTAAATGATATTTTCCCGGATGGTTCCGGAAAACAGGATGGAAGTCTGGGGCACCACCGCCAGATATTTCCGGTAAGAACGCAGGTCAATCCGGCTCAGGTCATGGTCGTCCAGAAGCACCTGCCCGCTGTCTGCCAGGTAAAAACCATTGACCAGGTTTAAAATGGTGGACTTACCGGCTCCCGACTCCCCTACCAGGGCAATTGTTTCCCCTGCCTGCACCTCCAGGTTCAGCCCTCTCAGGGTATCCTTCTCCCCGTCGTGATACCGGAAATGGATGTCCCGGAAAACAAAGTGTCCTTCCACACCCTCAATCTGTTCCTTCCCCTCATTATGCTCCACGTCCTCGGACAAAAGCACTTCCCCGATGGAATTGACGGACTCGATCCCCTTTGTGATGGTAGGCACCAGGGAGATGATGGCTGAAACCTGATTCACAATGGTGGCAAAATAACTCTGGTACAGGGTAATGTCTCCCGCCAGTATATTTCCCCGAAAGGCAAGGAAACCGGTAAAGCAAAGACAGATGACCTGGAAAATCTGGAAGATCGCCCAGCCCACGGAGCCAAACAGGGACTGGATCAGATCCAGCTTGTAGCCCTTTTCCGCCACCGCAAAGAGCTGCCCGCTCATCTTCTCCACTTCCTCTTCCTCCAGGGCGTGGGCGCGGGTCACAGGGATCAGCTCCACCATCTCCATGACCCTGGCGGAGGTTTCCTCCATCTCTTTTCGAAATTCCCTGTTCCTGCGTTTCATGATACTCCGGAAGGAGACCATGGTGATGGCTGCAATGGGTGTTGTCACCAGGAAGAAAAAGAATACCATCATGCTCCGCTGCACCGTCACCACCAGCGCCACGGAAATATTCAGCACAATATTCAGGATGCTCAAAAACATCTGGGTGGAAAGCCCCTCCACCGCCTCCACGTCCCTGATGATCTTGGACTGCAGGCGGCCGGACTGTGTCTCTATGTGATAGGATATGGAAAGCTGCTGCAGCTTGCGGATCAGCGCCTTTCTCAGCCCTGTCTCCGCGTACCGGGTGGACTGGCTCTTGTAATCCACATACAGATAATTCATGGGCACGTTCAGACATACCAGGCCGATCATCAACACAGTGTAAAACACAATATTCCCAGTGCTGTCAGGACTGTGCGCAGTAATGTCGTTGATAATGTTTGCCGTGACAATAGGCAGCACCCACACGCAGGCATGCTTTAAAAAGAAAAACAATACCGCCAGCAGGAATTTGTAATAATTCCCCTTATACAACGACACCAGTATTTTCAGCGGATGTCCCTGATGCTTCCGGTAGCACTCGATGAACCAGTGCTCCGGTTCGATTCCCCTGGGCGCCCTCAGCTTCTTCTCAAACGATGACATGGCCAGACTCCTTTTTACGATACAAAAACTCGACAAACCGGCTTTACCGTACAAAATAGGGATGCTGTGCAGCATCCCCATCATGACTTTCCAATTGACTGTCCCCTAATAAGGATCAGTTGTTGATCAGCTTGTCCTCCTCGTTATTCCAGCTGTAAAGCTTCCTGATCTCCTCGCCTACCTTCTCCGCGGGATGCTCGCTTGCCAGCTTTCTCATGGCCTTAAAGTGAACCTGCTTCCCGGCAGGGGACATATCCAGCAGGAAGTCCTTTGCGAAGGTGCCGTCCTGGATATCGCTGAGAATCTTCTTCATAGCCTTCTTGGTCTCCTCGGTAACGATCTTGGGACCGGTAATGTAATCACCGTACTCAGCGGTATTGGAGATGGAATATCTCATGCCCGCGAAGCCGCTCTGGTAGATCAGGTCCACAATCAGCTTCATCTCATGGATGCACTCAAAGTATGCGTTCCTCTCATCGTAGCCGGCCTCCACCAGGGTCTCAAAGCCAGCCTGCATCAGGGCGCACACGCCGCCGCACAGCACAGCCTGTTCGCCGAACAGGTCGGTCTCGGTCTCGGTACGGAAAGTGGTCTCCAGGACGCCTGCCCTTGCGCCGCCGATGCCCAGGGCGTAAGCCAGTGCCAGATCCTGCGCCTTGCCGGTAGCATCCTGCTCCACAGCGATCAGGCAGGGAACACCCTTGCCCTCCTGGTACTCGCTTCTCACCGTATGGCCGGGACCCTTGGGCGCGATCATGGTAACATCCACGTCCGCGGGAGGCACGATGCATCCGAAGTGAATGTTAAAGCCGTGCGCGAACATCAGCATATTGCCTGCCTCCAGGTTGGGCTCGATGTCCTTCTTGTACAGGTCAGCCTGCTTCTCATCATTGATCAGGATCATGATGA
>CAOKWI010000082.1 GCA_948473115.1 uncultured Lachnospiraceae bacterium
ATACACTTGTTGCACTCACAATTATGATTGCGGAATCAAATCCAGAAGAAAAAGAGATGATGATAAGTGTAATTATAAATTGTATAAAATAATTATATGGAGGGTTCAGCATATGATAAAAGTGCTTTTCTGTTGCCACGGCAACATCTGCCGCTCCCCTATGGCTCAGTTCGTCCTGCAGCATATGGTGGACACCCGCAGCCTCACCGACCGCTTCCACATTGATTCCGCGGCCACCAGCACGGAGGAGATCGGAAATGGGATCCACTACGGCACCCTGTCCATCTTCAAACAACATAACATCCCCTGCACGGGCCACAGGGCGCGTCAAATGACAAAACGCGACTATACGCAGTACGATTACCTGATCGGTATGGACGATGCCAATATCCGCAATATGGCCAGGATTTCCGGCGGAGACCCGGAGCATAAGATTCACAGGCTCTTGGAATACGCAGGCAGCAGCCGTGCAATCGCAGATCCCTGGTACACAGGGGATTTTGATGTGACATACGCAGATGTGCTGGAGGGATGCGAGGCGTTTCTGGAATATCTGCTGGCAGAACAGAAAAGGGGATTATGAAGTATGGAACTCAGGAAGATCACACAGGATTTTACAGATAAAAAGAAACTATATGCACTGAACGATGAAGCGTTCCCGAAAGAAGAAAGGATTCCTTCGGACAGGATGCTCGGGCTCCTACAGGAGCTTGGCTGTGATGCCTGGGCCTTTTATGACGGAGAATTCGTAGGATTTGCCATCCTGCTGTCGGACGATGCGCTTCAAATGGCTTATCTGAGCTATTTTACCATCGATGGAGCGTACCGCTCCAGGGGATATGGAGCAGAGGCGTTACAGAAGCTGGCGCAGGTCTATGACGGATATCAGATTGTGCTGGACATGGAACGCATGGATGAGTGCGCAGACAATTACAGCCAGAGGCTTCGCAGACTTGCCTTCTATGAGCGGAACGGATTCCGGAGGGCAAAGATAGGATTCCGGTATTTCAAAATGGATCTGGAGATCATGTGCCGCCCAGGGAGTTTTCGGGAACAGGATTTCCGGAAGTTAATCGGGAAGATCCGGCTGCCCGGCTTTGCTCCCATACTATACCCGCTGACAGTTTAGCGCTAACTGATGATCATTGTCCTGACATTGAATTATGCCGCATCTGATAATCATTCAGTATATCCTGCAATTTCGATATTTCCTGCTTCTGGATCCTTTCGACCTCCTCCTCCGAATGCTTATGGTAAAAGGACGGTTGATGAAGCCCAAAGCAGCAGCCGCCGTAAAGATTCCAAATATCGTCCATCTCTCTTAACTGCCATCTGGTCTGAATCCTTTTATAAATGTTGCCAATCTTCCCTTTGATTTTCTTCATCATATATACCCCTTCCTTTTATTAGTATGCTTTATACGTCTCTATATGTCTTTTGATATCCTCAAATCATCACAATTCATCTTGCTGGAGCGTGTTCCAATTTCCAATTGGGTACACTTTTTGCGAAGTCCAGGATTTCCTTATGCAGGGCACAAGTTATCTGTATCGATCTCAACACACTACCAGCTTCTTTATCTGTTGCATAAAACTGCAACAACCATTGGAATTTATCTTTCTTCTCTAATTATATAACATTATCTAGTTATTGTCATCCACAAATTTATTAAATATCCATAATTTTTCCTATTTTATTCCATAATGGGATTTTGGGCACGCATTTTGAGTCGGTTTTCCTCGCAAAAAGCGCAATTACTTTTATGTGGTATTTATATGAGAGGTTTTGAAAGATGCTTTGCGATACAACTCTGCGGGTGAAATAATCGAAAGAGCAGAAACCTCAAGAAAGATGTGGGGCGTATCATATAGAACACATCCTTTCCCTGCATTCCCATAAATAGCCTGCCGACAGGGCGGCAGGCTATTTATGTAAAACCCTTATGACCGGAGAATATCCAGTTCTTTGTACTGGGTGATCCGCGCGGTGATGTCCTGCCACGTGATCTTGGAACGAATGAATTCATAATCGTCCTGAATACGCGCTGTTTCCCGACTGATCTGCGGCAGCCGGGAAAGCTCCGTGCCGCAGGTGCGCAGATAGTAGTCAGGTAAAAGCGCGCAGGGCACAAGTCCCATCTCCGCCTGGCTGCCGTCCGGTCCCTGGGTCAGAAGCCGCAGATGGCTGTCAAGATATAGATTCAACTCCGTCAGGACCAGAAGCCCGTTCAAATCAAACGCCTGAAACGGCATACTGCCGGAAATCTCTACCTGCTGCGTCATATCGGAAAAGCATTCGTCGTCCCCCAATTCGTAAAGCCGGCCGCAGACGTCCACAAGGAATTGAAACTCTTCCTGTGTAATCTGCTCCTGAAAGGAGCGCAGGATCAGATCCACCGTCTGCCCAAGTTCCCCCAGCACCTCGCAGCCGGGCAGTGCGGAGAGATGTTCTCCCACCTTGACCAGACGCGCCATGGTCAGCAGCCCCCACAGGCGGATCTGCGTGTCATCCAGGAAAAGTTCAGCCTGTTCTTCCAGCCGCTCAGGAATCTCATTCGTCAAAAGAGGCATCTCCTCCAGTTCTCCGATCCTTCTGGAACAATCCTCACAGAGGGATTCCGATACCTGTTCATACACTTCATCACGGGAACTGAAAATTGTATCTGACCGACTCAGATACATCATAGCCCTGTTGGGGTCGCCGTTTTTCATACATTGAACTCCCATGTCATAGTAGATCTTCGCCAGCGCAGGCAGATCCATCCTCTCCTGCGCCCTTATAAGCCGCTGTTCCAGTTCTTCCATATTCCCGGTGGGAAGAACATCACGGAACAGCTGCAGCAAGTCAAATAATTTGGAACTCATAATCGTAACCTCCTCTTCAATCTGTTTCAGTCCCATCCCCGGCTTTCAACTCTCAGGCACAGGGCTGTATTTAAAATACCAATTGTACCAGCAGCATATAACAGACAGTGCCGCCCGCTATGGATATCAGCATCTGCCGCTTCCACAGATGGAGCGCCGCCACTGCCATAATTGAAAGAAACTCCGGTATCCCATGGCTGCCCGAAAGCGGAC
The DNA here is from genome assembly GCA_948473115.1 of uncultured Lachnospiraceae bacterium. Lineage (GTDB taxonomy): Bacteria > Bacillota > Clostridia > Lachnospirales > Lachnospiraceae > Acetatifactor. The sequence goes on from CAOKWI010000082.1 coordinate 3,078, forward strand.
TGACATTTTTCAGACAATACACCACCAGCAGTCCAAATACCGCAGAGGGCAATGCTTTTCCAAGATACTGTATGTATCTGGGCGTGGGCTTATCTGCCGGGAAAAGCAGGAAGGGCAGAAAACGTGTCAGCACTGTCCCCAATACCACCATTCCTATTGTAATAATCTGTTGTGTCAATGTCATTTTCCGTCACCTCCAGAACTTCCGTCAGCTTCCATGGGTTTTCCAAGCAGTGTCAGCGTCCCCAGAATGGCCAACATCGCCGGAATGATAAAATGCTCCGGGCCAAATGCAAGCAGGCACAGCAGGGAAAGCCCGATTCCTGTCAGCGCGCTCACGTGACGCTTTTCCTTCAGCCACTGTTCCAGGAAGATCACCACAAACATGGCCGTCATGACAAAATCAAGCCCCTTCGTGTTAAAATGGATCAGGGAACCGAAAATTCCTCCCAGGGTGGAGCCGGAAAACCAGTAAAGCTGATTCAACAGCGTGACAAAGAACATGAACCAGCCCCTGTCGACACCCTCGGGGATCTCTGCCGTATAGTTGATGGAAAAGCTTTCATCACACATCCCGAAGATCAGATAAACATCCTTCCAGCCATGCCCCCGGTACTTGCCCAGCATGGAGATCCCGTAAAACAAGTGCCTCGCATTGATCATCAGTGTCATTGCCAGAGCCTGCAGCGGATCAAAGGCGCCAACCAGCAGATTCACCGTCACAAACTCCATGGAGCCGGCAAAAATGGTCAAGCTCATCAGCATGGGATACCAGAAGCTGAAACCCGATACATTCATATAAATCCCGTAAGTCAGGCCGAGAAACCAGAAGCCCGCAAAAATAGGAATGGTATGGGGAAACGCCGCTTGAAACGCATCCCTTAAGACTTTCTTTTGTTCCCTGCCCCCTGCACAGGTTTTCTCCCCTTCCATCTCATTCTCTCCTGTATATCATTACTACAATTCCTTATCGTTACCATCATAGCACCCGGGAAGCACATCCTCAAGGCATTTCATGATGTCCGTTCCGCATCACTGTTCACTCCCTGACCAGGACGTTATTTCCTATAAGGCCAAAGACCCCGCTGCAAACAGCGGGGCCTTTGGCCATGTTTTCCTAAAACGCAATCCGGAAAACCTCATTCTTCCCTTCCACCATCTCGTCCGGACTGGCCACTGTGTACTCGATCACCGCAGGCTCGCACGCCTTGATAAAGATGTATGCGTCCTTCCTGGGGGCGACAGAGATTTCCTTATAAGGAATGTTATCGATCACCGGCGGCTCCTCCCTGAGATCCGCCGTAGGATCGGTGGTATAGTAAATACGCACAGTCGGCCTGGCAGCGCCCTGAAAACGCACCCATGTGCCGTAATCCGTCTCCGCAGGGGAAAGCCTGCAGTCAAAGTGATGCCTCCTCTCCCGTCCAAGATAATACCTGAAGCGGGTCTGCTCCTCCGCATCCGTTTCATAATTCTTTTCCACTTTTATGGAGCTTCCTTCCCTGCTCTTGATCAGGCCATAAGCCACGCTGGTCTTGCCGTTGGGCACATACTCGTCCCCTCTTTCCCCGCTCAGGGGCTCCACCAGCTTAAAGCGGGAATCCTCCGGGTCAGAAGAAAGATTCCGGATCATTTCCTCAAACAATTCTTTTACGAAAATAGATTTGCTGGAATTGCCCGCCAGGAAAATGTAGATCGGCCCGTCGCAGCCCTCAAGCTTATTTTCCCGCTGGAAAGCCTTGCCCATACACTTGAAAAAAGCGTCAACCCCTTTTTGTATCCTCGATTTTATCAGGGTGATCAGTCCCTTTGTATCCACTGCAAACCGACAGTCAGACAGCTTGTTTCCGTCAATGTCATACAGCATAGGCTCGATATATTCCTCATACTCCATATCCGCCCCGGAGCCTTTTCCCTCGGTCCCATGCCGGTATTTCTTTTCCCAGTTTTCCTCCTGATGCCAGAGCGGTCTGAGCTCTTCCTTTAAGATGGACATATTCCGCTGGGCAATCTGGGAATTGGAAATGAGCGTCTCGCTCCCCAGGAATGCCTGTTCTCCATAGGGCAGGGAGCATGTGATCCTGTTTCTCCTGGCCACCCCGCGGTTTTTCTTGAATACGGCATATGCCAGCAGTTCCAGGATCTTTTCCCCTCCCAGGGTGACATCGGAATCCGCGCCGAAGCATTCCAGCACATAGTCGTATCCTTCCACCTCGTATTCCTCTTCGCTGGCGCCTCTCCAGATACCGAACCCGAAATCCGCAGTGCCTCCTCCGAAGTCGAAAATACCGTACCGATACTGTTCATTCTCATCTTCCGGCTCCAGCTCGCTCATCTCCAGCGCAGTCACCGCATAAGCCGCCGGTTCGCTGATTCCCAGGCGGACGCTGAATTCTTTCATGCATTCCTCGTCATCCAGAATGCACTGGGGCAACGATTTCCTGATCCCCCTCTCGAAGCTGTGGACGATCAGCTGCCGCGTTTTCTTCGGATAACCTACCGGAAATGACATCAGGTACTTCATATAGATGCCATTGCGCATATTATTGATATACATACCGATATAGTAGGCGTAAAGTTCGATCGGATTGATGATTTTATCCTCTTTCAGGCTGTGTGGCCCAAACCGGTATTCATGCTTCTGTTTATCCCAGATCACCACGTTCTCTTTCTCATGGTTCGCCCACTGCTTCAGATCCGCATAGTACGCGTAAAATTCATTGGGCGCACAGGAACGGTAATCTGTGTACGCGTCATAGGAGACAAAGAAATCGTCACAGCTGGTCTCCGGCCTTCCCGCCTGTTCACAGTACTTCTCCATAAATGCATCCAGGTCCGTACACTCGATGATGGTCGGATTCTCATAGTCATTTTCCCGAAGCTCGGCGGAGAGATCCCCTGCGCCAATGCGGATCGGAATGATCGCGCTGGTGTCATCCTGCCGCACCACGACCGTGCTCTTGGTTCCGAAATCAATCCCCACGATACCTGCCCGGATATCCTTTCTGGGATCCCTGGGCACCAGTCTTCCCTTCTCCGGCGTCTCCATGACTTCCTCACAGCCATACACATCCCAATGTCCGCGCTTGATGTCATACAGCATGTTTTCCTCGTAGGATTCCAGACGGCATCTCTTTCTGTCGCAGTCCAGCAGCTCCCTGACATCCGTGATTGTTTTCCTCCTCCACGGCGGAACGTCACGGGAAGGTGTTCCGCCCTTCGCCGGCTCCTGTAACGTTTTCTCCGCCTGTGCCGCTTCCTCTGAGGGTGCTTCGCCCTGTGCCGACTCCTGTCCCGCCGTCCCTGTCTGGCCTGTCTCCTCCGGGGACGCTTCTCCCGTCACAGCTTCCTGTGTCAGGTTCTCCGCCTGTTCTGTCTCCGAATGCCCGGCTTCCGCCTGCGGCGCTTCCGGCTTTGCAGACTCCTGTAGCGGTTTCTCTGCCTGTCCTGCTCCCGCCTGTGGCGCTTCTTCCCCCACAGATTCCGCGACCTCTTTCTCTGCCTGTCCTGCCCTCTGTACAGACTCACTCTTTTCAGACTGTGCAGGACTATCCGGCTGCCCTGTCTCCTTCAGGGATCCTTCTTCCCCTGCGGGCTCCTGCGCCGAGTTCCCTGCCTGTCCCGGCTCCGCCTGCGATCCTTCTCCCTTTGCGGGCTCCTGCACCGGCTTTCCTGCCTGTCCCGGCTCCACCTGTGATCCTTCTCCCTTTGCGGGCTCCTGCACCGGGTTCCCTGCCTGTCCCGGCTCCGCCTGTGATCCTTCTCCCTTTGCGGGCTCCTGCGCCGGAGCTGCATCCAGCCCGGTCTTTCGGGACGCCGCTTCTCCCACGGCCGCTTCGTTCTCCTGTACCTGGAATTCCTGCGGCATCACGACTCTCCCCTGGGCATCCAGTTCAAAGGTATCAATATATTCCCAGCCTTCAAAGCTGGTAAAATTCCGTCTGTTTGTCTCCCGCTCTTTGACATATGCACATCTCAAAGTACTGATCCGATCCAGGAACTGCTCCGGCCTTACCATTCTGATCGGCGCATCATATAAAGCGGAGGACGCGCTTGCGATCTTCCATAGCTGACTCTCGATGTTCCAGTCCGCACAGGCGCCGATCCTGCTCAGCCCGGTGAAGAAATCCTTCGCGCACTCTTCTGTGGGCAGGGCGCAATCACACTCGGCTTCACCGATCCTGATCTTTCTGTTTCCGGACAGGGGATCCCGTGATCCGTATGTCCTGTTGATCTGGTCCTGCTGCCCCGGAACCAGAAGCCCTTCCTTCTTATACAGATACCAGAATCTGCCGTCTGCGTCCCTGAATGCCACAAAGCCCGTCTCCGCAAATAACAGGTCGTTTTCCAGCAGTCTTCTTATATTGCTGTCATTTCTGTAAATAATGTCATACACACTATATTTCATATGCTTCCCTTCCCCTTCTGTCGCTTTGTGCTTGCCGGATCTCATGGATTTATTATAAACTATTGTCCGTTCATTATCAATCCATAACTTCACAGAAGAATCATTTCCAGTAACAGTTTGCCGAAGGCTGAACCCATGTCATTAAGTTAATAATGAACTGCCTGAAATGGTTATACTCGTGAACGCATATAATTGCCGCTTTCACCTTTGAATTACCGATGCGTTCACTCGTTATACTGTGCAGACGGCAGTTAATTATGTTTATGGGTATACGTTATCGAAAAGGAAATTTACTTATTTGCAAGAACATACAATGCATAAAAATATGATTGATTATTCATGAGTTCTTTGAAATTTCCTTTTTCAGATATTTCTCCATTGCGAACAACAATAATCTCATCGCAATTGTGGATCAAATCAACATCCATACTATGAGAAATGATGAATCTAGTTGTTCCTTCCAAATGTAGTATAGAGTCATTTATTTTTTTTGCTGTTTCAATATCCAATGCAGATGTTCCTTCGTCAACAAATAGTATTTTTTGTTTTCTTAATATACTTCTTGCAATAGAAATACGTTGTTTTTCTCCTCCAGAAAGAAGATTTCCGCTTTCTCCACAAATGTAATCGCTGCCTTTCTCTTTAATAACATTATCGAGGCCTGCTAAAGAAATTGCTTTTTCTATATCATTATTATCAAAATCTCCGTACATAGTTATATTATTAAGAATGGTATCATTAAAAATATAAACATTTTGCTGTATAATAGAAACATAATCAAACAATGAATAACGTGAAACATCTTTCAATTCTATATTTCCATATTTTATACTTCCTTGATAATTTTTTCGAATACCTGACATCACATTTAGTAGTGTTGATTTTCCACTACCTGAATCACCAACAATTAAATAACATTTTCCTGATTCAAAATCAAGGTTGATATTTTTCAATGTGTTAAAATTTCCATCATATGAATAGCTCATTGAGCTTATATGAATATCAATATCTGTATCATTTAAACGCTGTTTACCTTCTTCAAAATTATTTTTATTCAATAACGCATCATGTTTATCTATTAATCCAATAACACCTTTTCTGGCAACTACCATTTTGGGTATTTGCTCAATTGGTCTTATTACAGAGTTCATAAGCTGAATAAACAGGACAACGGTTCCTGGTGTAATATTTTGTACTTTTCCGGTTAATGCAGCGCAAACAATAAAAATTGAAATTTGTGTCATATTTCCTAAAAAATGACTAAATGAGCTAACCGCAGTAATTGCTTGCTCTCTTTTTTTTAAAGAATGAATTTGATTATTGTTATATTCCACGTGATTATCTATTACTTTTTTTTCAGCTCTAAAACTTTTTATAACAGAAAATCCAGCTAATGCATCTTTAACGAATGAAATATAATCTGCATTTTTATAAGAAAGGATTTTTTCTTTTTCTGATATTGTTTTTCCTATTCTGATGGAAACAAACAGCGGAATTAACGAGATCAATAATGAAATAGCCGCCAAAATAGGACTCGATGCTATCATTATAACTACTGCCCCTATCAGAGTTAATAAAATTTCAACAAAAGCTTCTATCTGATCCAAATAATCTCTTTTTATTATATCAATATCATTAGATATTAATGATAAATAAGTCGCTGTATCTTCTTCAAAAAAACTATCTGAAGATTTATTCATGACTTTTGAAAAAATATAGTCTTTATAGCGTTTAATAGCATTAGTGCTAAACTGGGGGGAAAACAAACAATCTAAAATAAGAGCTATTCCCAATACTATAAATGTAATAATTGTTATTATAATTAATTGAATGAGAGAATAAGTATTTTTTTCTGAAATAAAGTCTATAACATTCTGTAATATCCATGCGATAGATAATCGACTAATTGAAACCAATATCCCAGCCAATACTGAAAAAAACAAATTTCTTTTATTGTCTTTAAAAAAGATTAATTGTTTATTTTTATAGCCATCCATCTGTAACTAATTCCCCTTCCTATAATGTCAAGCCCTAAATTATTGTTTTACAGGCTACTACAATATATTTATGGTTAATACCCCTTACGGCCAGTAAGGAATTACCCATCTTGTTGCTTAAGCTGTTAGAATGAGTAAAGCAATAGGTCTGGCCGTTTCCTCCCAGGACTTTACGTCCGTTGAAAAGTCAGCCAACCAGCCCTCATTCGCAGCATTCGTTTTACGCAGGTTGAACCAAAAGGCGTTCGTATGATACCAAGTAAACACGCAAACAACTAAAGACCATGAACCGCAAGTCCGGCTTCTACAAGGCTCAGAAAACCGCCATGAAGAACAACCTCATTGCCCTGCTGGACCAGACATTCCCGGGCGCAAATGACTTCACCGTGGCTGCGCATATCTGCAGGGTTTTTCTCCGTCTGGCCACGGGGACAGACCAGTACTAACAATTCAGCCCCGGCAGCCGCCGGGGCTTTGGCTATATCAACTAAAGAGACCGTGTTGATCCTCATTTCTGCGTCAGTTCAGACAGAGGCGCAAAGGTATAGCCCATCTCCTCCCATTTCGTCAGCAGTTCATCCAGGATCTCACCGTTGGTCTTTGACGTATTGTGCAGGAGTACGATTGCCCCCGGATGGACGCGGGCGGTAAGCTTGTCCAATGCCGCCTGATGGGACGGCTGGTTATTCACATCCCAGTCCACGTGTGCCAGGCTCCAGAAGCAGGTGGCATATCCCAGTTCCTGGGCGCATTTCAGGTTGGTGGTCCCACACTTGCCCTCCGGGGGACGGTAATACGGGGAAAGCTCTGTCCCCGTGATCTCCCGGAACAAATTTTCCACATCCTCCAGTTCCTTCTGAAAGCTTTCTTCATCCAGCGTATCAACATCATAATGATGGTACGTATGGTTTCCCACTGCATGACCTTCCTCCACCATACGCTTTACAAGTTCAGGCTCTGTCTCCAGAAAATGACCCACCACAAAAAAGGTGGCCGGCGCATCATGTGCCTTCAGGGCATCCAGGATGTTTCCCGTATTGCCGTTCTCATAACCGCAGTCAAAGGTCAGGTAGATCACCTTTTCCTCGCCCGGATTCAGGAAATACGCATCATACAGCGCCAGCTCCTGCGGGGAGGCATTCCCTGCGGGCTGTGTGCCGGAATCCCCGAAAACCAGCCCCCAGCCGATCCCCTCCGGTTTCAGCACCTCCTTGATCGGTTCCGCAGGTATTTCCGGCCCGGCGGGTTCCGAACCGGCCTGCCCCTGTTCTGGGGAAGCTGTCTCTGGCTGCCCCTGGGACGGCGCTTCCACTCCGGATTCCCCCAGGGCGTCCTCCGTCTGCGGGGTCTTACCATCAGCTGCCCGGAAATCCTCCAAAGCCCCTGCCTGCTCCGGCATACTCTGCACAATATCTTCCAGCCGCACCGCCTCTGACGCCGCGTCGCTCCCCTCAGCCCGCTCCCCGCCGCAGGCCGTCAAAAATGCGGCCAGCAGAAGGACACCTGCGCCTTTCCATCTCCCTGTGCCCTCTTTCGTATTCTGTCTCCTGCCATATCTCATTTCTCTGCTCCCTGCCCTGCTTTCCCTTATTCATCACGCATCGTGCCACCTAACGGGACACGGGTGCGATGTCACCTTTATAGTAGCACCTCAGAACCAGGATACAAGACAGTTTTCAAATTCTTAAGAAACTGCCATAACAGTTCAGACATGCAACAATTCACAGATTGCGCGTGGGTGCCTGCACACAAAGCGTGATCTGCGAATTGCTGCATGAGCGGCATTATTTCCGGACTGTTCCCGGGGAGTTTTTTACATGACAGTTCAGCAATACGGCACCGCGAAGTCAATAATTTCAATGTGTCCCATGGGGACACACTCCTGTGCAATTTTGCGAGACTTACAGGCGCCAAAGTGAATTGAAAACTCATTTTGTGTGCATTCTCGTAACAGTTTGGCCGAAGGCTGAACTGTTACCTTTTCACAGGGTCAGAACTCCTCCACAAACGGTTCCCCACTGTACCACGCGATCATGTTATTTACCAGCAGATTCCAGTTCTGGAAACCGGGATTTATGATGCCTTCGCCGCTGTCAGGATCATAGTATTCATACATTTCGCCACAATCCGCAATACTTTTGCCAAGGAGGCAGATCGTTTTCTCCGCCAGTTTCCCGGCCTCTTCCGTAAAGCCATAATTTACCAGCCCCTTGAAGCACAGATAATTTGACACGCCCCATACCGGTCCCAGCCAGCAGGACGGATTGTGGGATGCCGCAATGCGGTACATGGGTTCCGTCTTTGCCAGTGTCCTGATCCCGTATCTGCCGTTAAAGAGCCGTTCAATCCGCATATTCTCATATACCATCCGTTCCGCCCGCCCCTGATCGGCGATGCCTGCCCACATGGCCAGAAATCCCGACCACACATCGATCTTCTGGAGCACACAATGCCAGTGGCGGGGCATTCCGCTGTGGTAATACGCGTCAGGGTCGATTGGCAGGAGATTGATATCTGCGCTGTAATAAAAGCCATTACGCTCATCCCATAAACAGGTATTTACAGCCTGCTTCAACAATTCAGCCTGCTCCTTATACGCTCCGCCGTCCCTGCCGACACAGCCGCACAGATATTCCATGGCCCTAAGTTCCTTATACATAAGGCAGTTCAGATAGACAGACGCGGAACTGTTATTGGGACGGTAAAAAGTGCAAGGATCATTGTCAACACCGATGGCCACATCGTTTTTCCAGTAAAACAGCCCTGTCTCCCTGTGGTAACAATGTTCCCTGTAGTATCTGACAAAAGATTCCAATCTGTTGAAACAGGACTCCAGCCAGCTTCTGTCGCTGCCGTTTTCCCGGACAATGAACGCCATATGCTGTGCCAGACAGGGCTTATGGAGATTGAAATTCCTCTCCTCCTCCGGCCTGGGAATACTGCTGTCCGCGGTAATGGCAATGGGAACCCTGCCCTGGCTATCCATATGGTCAAGGAAATTCCGTATGCATCCCCGCTCACACTCTGTATAGTCCTCACTGAGATCACCGTTATCCGTCCTGACCTGGCGCACCGCCACGTCCGTAAGCCAGCTGTCCCAGTCCCACAAGACATGGCTGTAGCTCTGGCTGCCCGGCACGATAAAAGGATACCGCAGCTGCCCCGCTGCCCCATGCATCATATTCTTATAGTTCTGTCCCGAATATCCCCTGATCAGATCAATATATTCCCGCATATAAAATAACCTTTCCTCCTGGTTTTTACTGCCCTCTGAATCACTCTGGGCAAAGCTACTCTACTTTCACAGTAAACCCTTCATATATTCCCACCGGCACCTCTTCGCCAAAAGAATATTGTTCCATTACTTCTTTTTCAAATCTATATACCATGACAAGTCCTTTTTCATAATCCACGATCCAATATTCCCGCATCCCCGCTGTGCGGTATTTAAAAAGCTTCTTGAAACAGTCCATCGAACGGCTTGACGGCGAGACAATTTCTATCACCCAGTCAGGGGCACCATGGCAGCCTGCTTCATCCAGCTTGGAAGGGTCACATATTACTGAAATATCAGGTTCCACATAATTCATATCGTCATGATTCAGAAAAACTGCAAAGGGGGCAATATCAACCTCGCATTTTCCATTATTATGCCTTATATAATCTTCTATCTGATAGGATAGACTTCCCAGCAGTCTCTGATGTGTCCTGCCGGGAGCCGCCATATAATAAATCCGCCCATCAATCAATTCCGCCCTCTCTCCATCCGGTAATGCGTAAATATCTTCTATTGTATATATCTCATCCTTTTTCAGTGCGTCCATTTTCACACCTCCACATTCATTCTATCCTGCCAGCTGTCCTGCCAGTTCATTCCTATATTATATCACTATTTCAATTCTCCAACAACGAGTCCGAAATATACTGATTCAATCATGGTAACAGTTCGTTGCTTTTCACACCTACGCCACCGCGAGGTGTTTTCACGCACCTTGGGCGTGAAAAACCAAAGCGATTAGAATAATCGCTTTGACAGCTGTGCGCGAAACCGCTGTTTTGCGGTTTCTGTACATATGTTGCTGGTCACGGAGTGAGCAGTAACAACAGTTCAGCACGCGCCATTCGCAACATCGTGCTTACGCAGGACCTGGAGCACAGCGTCATAATTTTCCGGGCGGTGAGGGAACGTGCATCCCATGCAGTTTTTTATCCTTCTCCCGTTCTTCTCTATATACTGTGGACTCCCCGGACAATCCTCCCTTGTATACATGGGACAATAGCAAAACAGACAGTTAAAATCCGTCAATCCCTTATGGCAGGGAAAGAATTCGCATTCCCTGTTTTCAAAAAAACGACTTGAATTTTTCATATTTCTATTCTTACCTCTTGTGCACTTTGGCACGCATGTAAGTCAAGCTTATACTTCCCTGCCTTTTCAACAAAGGCTCTTGCAAATATCGGATTAGACGGATAATATAAATGCGGAAAGCCCATCCAATGTGTCTCATCTACCATAATACAGGAATATTCCCGTCCTGTCACCGGTTTGATTGCAATCGTGCCATTTCCATTGTCAGTACTGTCGTAATAGTGGAATTCATGGCCCTTGATCCTTTCTCCTTCAGGCAAAAAGAACCCCTGCTTTTCCTGTATTTCGATATAGCCAAAACGAACCAGCTTCCCGGTATCAAAGCAAGCCGCCGGGATCACTCCCGCCATATCATGGCAGATTCCCTCCTGGTCTGTCATGACAGAATGCAGATACAGGAAGCCGCCGCACTCCGCCACCACCGGCATCCCGCTTTCCGATGCGGTTCTGACCGCTGCAAGCATCTTCTTGTTGCCGCTCAGCCTCCCCGCGTACAATTCCGGATATCCACCGCCGAGCAACAGCCCGTGACTGCCTTCCGGCAGCCCCCCGTCCCGCAGGGGAGAAAAGAATCTGATCTCCGCCCCGTATTTTTCAAGCATCCGGAGATTGTCCATATAATAAAAACAGAAAGCCTCATCCCTCGCCACTGCAATGACCGGGCGCTCCTTCCCCCTGGGTCTTTCGTTTACGATGCGGCTTCCGTCTGATCTCCACCTTATCCCCTCCTCTGTTTCCTGTTTTACTCCTGCTGCCTCCCGGCCTTGCTCCGCTTCCTCCACTGCCTCCCGGCCTTGTTTCGGTTTCTCCTCGCCCTCACGGCCTTCCTCCACTGTCTCCTGGCCTTGTTCCACTTCCTCCACTGCCCCCTGGCCTTGCTCCGCTTCCTCCACCGCCTCCCGGCTCTGTTCCGGTTTCTCCCCGCCCTCCCGGCCGTATTCCAGTTCCTCCGCACCCTCCGCAATTGCGAGCATCCTCTCCAGGGAAACCGTTTTCACAAATTCTTCCGCCGCGGTCCGCAGCCTGTCCCGAATCTTACCCGATTCCCCAGGCGCCACAAGACCCAGATGCCGGCTCTCAATATGTAATTCTTCCTTTTCCGGCAGGAAGCCCACCGCCGGGATTCCTAATTCCTCCTCAATCAAGGGTTTTATGGTCTCATAATATCCCTTCGAAATCCGGTTCAGCAATACGCCCTTGATCAGACGAGCCTTGTCGTAGGCGAGGAATCCCGCGATCAGGGACAGCACGGAGCGTCCCATTCCCTTGGCATCGACCACAAGCACAATGGGCGTCTTCGTCACTTTCGCCAGATGGTAGGATGAGCCTTCCTGCCGGATCCCGCCCAGCCCGTCATACAGACCCATGACGCCCTCCAGTACCGCGATATCCCTGCCTTCGGCACTGTCTAAAAAAAGCGCCCTGGTGCGCTCTTCCCCTGTGAAAAAGGTATCCAGGTTTCTCGCGGGGACTCCTATTACCGCTTCATGGAACATGGGATCGATATAATCCGGCCCGCACTTACAGGAAACTGTCTGCCTGCCGGCATCTTTCAGCGTCTGGAGCAGCAGACAGGTCACTACCGTTTTTCCGCTGCCGCTCTTTGGCGCTGCGATCATGATTCTGTTCATTTTCATCCCAACCTCCCGGTACAGCACTGTGCCATGACAGCGCTTACCCAATCAGCATTTCCTTATTTCCGGCTCAGGAAACGCTTTCATCGTAACAGTTCAGCCTTTGGCCAAACTGTTACCTCTCATCAGCGTTTCCCGGAATCCCGGGCGGTACAAAGTCAAAGGCACAGATCCAGACCGGGTTCTCCGCCTGCATCATGTGATAGCTTCCTGCTCTTCTGGTCCTGCTCACCTGTAGCTGCACGATCTCTTCCCCCGTGACCTTATACAGGGACAGAATTTCTTTGATCTCGCAGATTGTCTCCACACTGACGGCATTGATCACCACCCGCATCCCGGGATTGCCCTTCTGCAGGACGGCCAGGATCTCCTTTAACCTGCCGCCGCTTCCCCCTATGAACGCATGGGTTGCCGCCGGAAGGGGCGACAGAGCCTCCGGGGCTGTCCCCTCCACCACCGTGATATTCCGTAACCCGTACTTTTCCCTGTTCTGTTCGATCAGGGCAGCAGCTTCCTTTTTCCGTTCCACCGCGTAAACCTGTATCCCATCGGAAAGCCCAGCTATTTCCACCGCAATGGAGCCGGTTCCGCTGCCGATATCATAGACCACCGCCATGTCCCGCAGGCGCAGTTTACAGATACTTACCTCCCTGACCTCCTCCTTTGTCATTGGAATCCTGTCCCTGATAAACTCCCCGTCCGCAATGCCATGGGTCAGTCTCCGCCCTGCCGCAGAGGGATTCCTGATCAGGCAGGTGTATAATCCCTCCGCCGTCAGTTCACGGCATTCCGCCGGGGTGTGCCTTTCTATCCGCTGCCCTGCATAGGATAACGAATACCCTGTTACAATCTCACAGGCATCCATGCCGGCCTCTGCCAGGATTTCCCCCAGCCGGTTGACATCCCTGACGCCGGAGGTCAGCAGGAATGTTTTCGGATGGGTTCCGATCCTGCGTGCAAGGTCAGGCAGTTCTTTCCCGTGTATGCTGTAGACCGCGGCATCCTGGTAACTCTCCCCGACACAGGCGGCCAGATAAGCCACCGAGGAAATTCCCGGCATGACACGCAGGGATGCCTCCAGCCGCCCCTCCCTGATCTCCTTTTCCAGGGCTGCATGCAGAGCCTGGCATCCGCTGTAAAATCCGCTGTCTCCGGAAAAGAGAACGACTGCCCTCCTGTTCCCCATGAGTGGATTCCTGTCCTGGATCTCCCGCAGGCAGGGAATGATCTGCTTCGCCTGATAAAAGGGATACTTTTCCGCCTTTGTGTGCAGATCCGCCAGCATCCTTTCCGCCCCCAGCAGAACATCCGCTTCCCTTATGGCCTTTTCCACTTCTTTTGTCATATTGTCTTCATGGCCCATGCCGATCCCCGCAAGGGTAATGTCTATCTGCCCCTTTGTCCGGATCTTTTTCCCGCAGATCCCTTCCAGGCAACCGCATATTCCGGCAAAGGATTCTCCTTCCTCCGCCTCGGGGCGGCCTATTACAAAGACCCTCGCTCCCACCTTCCGGGCTGCCTCCAGCTTCTCCGGATAACCACCGGACCTGCCGCTCTCCTTGGTTACCAGACAGGATATCCTGTACTGGCAAAGAATCGCCTTATTCAGTTCCGTGCTGAAGGGACCCTGCATGGCAATGATCTGCTTCCCGCGAATCCCCTGCTCCTCACATAGGGAAAGGCTTCCCCTGTCGGGAAGCACCCTGACATACAGCCTCCGCCTTACTTCTTCGGAAATGCAATATGCAGCCAGCTCCTTGCTGCCGGTAGTCAGGAGGATATGCCCTTCTGTTTTTTCCAACGCTGCGGCACAGGCTCCATGGGTTTCAAAAAAAGTGACATTTCCTTCTGTGTCCCCCACACCCTGCAGGACAGCTTCCCTGCCCAGGCGGAAGCAGGGCAGGGAGTTTCCATACACCCGGTCCACCGCACTTTTAATATTATGGGTAATCTCTTCCGCATATGGATGGGTGGCATCTACCACGGCGGAAAAGCTGCCCTCTTTCAGGAAAGCTTCGATCTCCTCCCGGTTCATTCTCCCCTGGTGTACCTTTGCCAGAGGATGCCGTCCTAAAACCATTTCCCCATACTCTGTTGCCACACAGAGGGTATGGGGTATCCCCGCCTCTGCCAGACGCTCCGACAAAAGCCTTCCCTCCGTTGTCCCCGCAAAAATCAATATCTCCTTCACCATAACCTCCACACTGTAGCTTTGCCAGAAGTTCTTCCCACGCTTCCCGTCATACCGCCAAGAGGTGGCTATGCCCCTCTTGACCGCTTAGAAATTCTTCATTCCGTTCACACCTGATAGCCCCGCCTTGTGATCAGCTTGCCGTTTACAATCTCCGATCCGGTATTTCCGATAAATACCGTGGTAAACATATTTACTTCCCTGTCCCTCAGTTCTCCCAGGGTACAGGTTTCCGCTTTTGTCCCCTGGCGCCCGATATTTTCCACATACCCGCAGACCCGTTCCTTTTCCACAACAGAAAGCAGAATATCACAGGCCCTGGCCAGATGATCCTTCCTCTTATGGCTGGACGGATTGTAGAGCACAATGACGAAATCCCCCTCCGCAGCCGCAAGCAGCCGTCTCTCAATCTTCTCCCAGGGCGTCAGCAGATCGCTCAGGCTGATGACACAAAAGTCATGGTTCAGGGGCGCCCCCAGGACTGCCGCCCCGCTGCAGGCCGCAGTCACGCCCGCAATCACATGCAGTTCCGTTTCCGGCTCCTCCCCGCCCAACTCATACATCAGGGAAGCCAGCCCATAGATTCCCGCGTCCCCGCTGCACACAAGGGTCACCTTTTTTCCCTTGGCAGCCTCCCGGAAGCAGAGCCGGCACCGTTCCTCCTCCCGGCGCATGGGGGTGGACAGCAGTTCCTTTCCCTGGAAGCGTTTGCCCAGCAGATCCAGGTACAATGTATATCCCACGATCACATCCGCCTCCTCCAACGCCTGCAGCGCTTCTCCCGTCATCATTTCCTCCCTGCCCGGTCCCATTCCTACAATGCAGATTCGATTTTTCATATTATTTTCATGCCTTTCTGTGACGTGCTTTTCTGCCACATGCGGATTCCGCCGCCCTGCCGTTTTACTACCTCCATACCATTTTTAGCAGGTCCAGCTTCTCCTTGCCACCGCAATGGTCATTCCGTTCTCCGCACACTTCCCCGCCGTCAGCTTCCCGCCATCCCCGCAGGCTTTCAGCGCCGCCCTTTCACATACATTATCCACTCCCACCTGTGCCTTTACAAAAGCCGACTGTTGGAAGGTCCCCTCTACCTCCTGTAACTCCTCAGCCGTGTAGGTCAGGAAAGGAATCCCTTCTTTCTGGCACCATTGCACCATCGCCGCCTCCCCGCGCTTCTGTGAAACGGAGGCAAGCGCATAAATCTGTGCAGTGGAAATGCCCAGTTCCTTAAGCTTTCTTGAAATGAAAGCCTCCAGTTCCTCTATGGGTTTGCCCTTCCTGCAGCCCATCCCGATCACATACTCTTTTGGCTTTAACACAATTGCCGCAGGAAAGGTTCTTTCCTCGGATGTAGCGCGACACGATTTTTAAGAAATGCGGACAGAATAAATGAGAAAAACGAGG